>NZ_JBIALO010000013.1:0-248026 GCF_042873595.1 Streptomyces sp. NPDC004629
GATCCCGGCACCGGCGTGGGCGCTGTTTCCCGCTCCGCCTCAGCCTCGGTCACGACAGTCGCCTCAGCCGCGGACGCGGCCAGCGCCTCGACTAGCTCTTCCCGCGCGATCACCCGCCGGTCCAGCTCGATCTCCGCAGCCTCCAGCACCCCAGCCAGCCGCGCCACTTCCTCCCGCAGGCCCTCCACCCGCACCCGGGCAGCCGTCTCCCGCTCCTCCAGCATTCCCAGCACCGACGCCACCGGACACCCCTCGGTCATGAAGCAGACATAAGACGCCGCATGCCTCCCTCACCCCGAGCGAAACCATGCCTGACCAGCAGAAATCAGCGAATCACGTTCGGTTGAGATACGGCTTCTGAGGCGGGTGGGAATGCCGTATGGACCGGCAGCTGCATGCACGCCCCCTGCCGTTTTGACCATCGCTTTACTCATGGTTGCGGCTGCGGATCCTAACGTTCTGTCATGCCGGGGACACGGAACGAGACACGGAACGACTTGCTCGCAGCGTGGCTGCACGACCACAAGGTGCAGGTCGGAGAGCTGACTTCCCTGGTCAATACAGAAATCGGCAAGCTGACGGGCCGATGCGGCACCGTCCACGACAGGCACATTCGCAAGCTGCTCAGTGGCGAACACAAGTCACCCAACGCCCTGCTGAGAACAGCGCTGGAGAGGGTCACGGGTCAAACAGCCACAGAGTTAGGCTTCATCCCTCGGGGGAGTAAGAAGTCAAGCCCCGCTCCAACACCCGAGGATGACCCGTTGTATCGCCGCGCCTTGCTTGCCGCAGCCTCCGCCGCTGGCGTCTCCCTTGCCACGCCGCCACTCGGAGGGAACCGGCCTCGCCGCCTCAACTCCAACGACGTCGAGGCGTTGAAGGCTGAACTCGTAGCCTGGACCACTTCAGAGAGCACGTACGGCGGCACCCCGGAATTGGAGAAGCGTGCCGAAGACATCACCGACAAGGTAGTCCGTCTCCAGCAAGAGAACAGCGCGTCCACGCGGATCCGCTCGGAGCTGTACACGGTAGCCGCCGCATTCTCCAACAGCGCCATGTGGGCTGCCATCGACGGCCAGCGCTTTGAGTCCGCGGAGTACCACCTCGACAGAACTATCCGCCTCGCCGGCCTGTCCGGCGACCCTGCCACCGAGTTCCGCGTATGGGGCCACGCCAGCATTCTCTTCCGACATGTCAACCGCCCCACTGACGCCTTGGCAGCAGCCGAGAGAGCCCAGGCGTCCCCCATCGCCCGCCGCGACCCGCTGTTCTCCTCGCTGGCGATGTCCCGCCTAGCGATCAGCCATGCCGCGCTCGGCGACGACAGAAGCGCCGTGCGCTATGTGGACCTGGCCCAGAAGGCGCTGGACCGTGCCGACCCGAACAAGTACCGCCCGTCCTGGGTCAGCTTTTACGATCAAGCCGAACTTGACCACCTCGCGATGGTTGCGCGCATGCACCTGAGGCAGTGGCCAGACGCCGAGAGACATGCGCACCGCAGCCTCGCGTACTTGAGGCCAGACCTCAAACGAAACAGCGCGCTCGTACACGCTCATCTCGCCGTTGCGCAACTTGGTCAGAAGGATCTGGAACAGGCGATCGGAACCGCCCAGAGCCTCCCCGAGGGCATGATGAAGCACGCCCGCGTCCGCCGTCTCCTGGACGGCTTCACCGAGCAGATCACCACCCTCGCCCCCCATAACCCTGAGGCCCGCGACTGGCGGGCCCGCTACCGAACGGTGGTTGCATGACTGACGCTGACTCCCTGATCCTGCTCCGCACCAGCGACGTGGAGAAGTACCGACAGATCTTCCTCAACGTCCATGTGGAAGTCCGAACCCAGTTCGGGCTGATGGAAAGCCCATTCAACGCTGTGGACCGGTTCGACGAGCGCCTGACCCGTTATGCCTCCCGGGAGGGCTGGGAAGCCGTTATCGCCTTCATCGGCGATGAGCCAGCTGGCTACATCTTCGGAGGGCCGCTCGCCCCCGGATCGCAGTGGTGGTCCAGTATGCGGCAGCCCCCGCCAGAAGCCTTCACCCGGGAAACAGGCAGCCGCACATTCGCAGTACAGGAAGTTCTCGTCCGCGAGGCGTACCGCGGCACCGCAGGCGCAGGGGCCTCCCGTACGCTGCACGAGCACCTTCTCGCTGAGCGCGAGGAGGAGCGCGCCACACTTCTGGTCGACGCCACCCGCTCCGACGGACGGTTGAAAGCGGTATACGAGTCCTGGGGGTACCGGGACATCGGCGAGCAACAGCCGTTCGACGACTCGCCCGTTTTCGCCACGATGCTGCGGGAGCCACTTCACCAGTAGCCGGAGCCTACGCCGAAGGAAGGTCGACCTCGGCTTCTTCGCCGGTGTCCTCGCACTGAAGGTCGATCTTCATCGACCAGGATGCGCCTGCTCAAAGTGGTACGCGATCGCACCTTCAACGCAGGCCCGGAACGCTTCGGACGCTGTTGGTTGATTCGGGCCCTGTTGCTTCGCCCCGCCGACTGGTTGGTCGGCGGGGCGAAGTGCTGCAAAGTGGCTGGTGCGGGTGCGGGCCCGGGGTGTGGCGGTGAGGTGGGCGTCGATGCGGGCGAGGTTGATCGCGGCGCCGGTGAGCTGGTGCTGGAGGCTGGTCTTGGCCAGGCCGCGGTAGCGGGATCTGCGCAGGCCGCAGCGCCCGACGCCTTGGGAGATGGTGCCCTCGACCCCGGCCCGGACCTTGTAGCGCTCCTTCCAGGCGTCGGTCTGCTGCTCGGCTCTGGCCGTGCGGAGCGCGTGGTGTTCGTCGTGGTGGCGCAGCCGTAGTTCGCGGCGTTCGGCAGTGGGCGAGTTGATGCACTCGCGCCGCACCGGGCAGGGCCGGCAGTCCAGCACGGAGAACCGCACCCGGATCACGGGCAGTCCTTGCCGGGAGAGCCGGCCGCTCCAGGTGGTGCTGACGGCACCACCGGGACAGGTGGCCTTCTTTCCTGCCCAGTCGATGGTGAAGCCTTCCTGGTCATAGCCGCCCGCCGTGCCGGTCTGTGTGCTGGTGTCGGCCGCGACAGGTCCTTGCAGAGTGACGCCGTGCTCACGCCGGGCGGTGACGATCGCGGCGGCGGTGGGATTATCCGGCGTCCACCCAGTGCTCACCGGGCAGGCAGTCCCGTGCGGCGAGAGATGTGTGGATCTCCTCGCTCATCACGCTGTCCGGGACGGTCGCCGGGGTGGTGACCAGGTTCGGAACGTCCGCCTCGCAGGTCTCGGTGAGGTGAACCTTGTATCCGTCCCACATGGTGTCCCGTTCGACGCTGCCGCGTGCCCCGGTGTCATAGGGGGTGACCAGGCGTGTCGCGCGCGGCGGCCGGTCTTTTGGGTCCCGCCGCCTCACCTCGCCCTCCACCACATGGAAGTGCTGGAACCAGTCCGGCTCCGCGACCTCGACCAGCCACCCGGGAGCGGCCTGGGCGAGCGTGTTCAGCGCCGAACGCAATGTCCCGGCGACCATCTCCAGCCAGGACAGCTCCCGTGCCGCGGACAGCACATGCGTCGAGTCGGTCCGGGCCCGGCCCGCACTCCTGAGCAGGCCCTTCTCCCGTGCCGCGGCCAGGATGCCGTCCAGCACCCGACGCCCGGCATCCGCCTCCACCAGCCGGTGCCGCGCTGGTCGACCGCACCAAGGTGTCGGGCGACGCGGTGACCCCGGTCGACGGCGGGAGCGCCGAACTCCTCTACCGCGACTGCGACTTCGGCGCGGGTGCCAGGGAGGTGACCGTGCGGGTGTCCGGCCGGGGCGAGGTCGAACTGCTCACGGGCGGGGACTCGGCGCCTCTCACGCTGACCCTCGGCGCGCCCGGCACCGGCCCCTACGCCTACACGTCGCTGCGCGCGCGGATCGCCGTCGCGGGCGTGCGCGACGTCCGGCTCAGGCTGCGCGGCCCGCTGCGGCTCGCGCACGTCGGCTTCTTGGGCTGAGGGTCCGGAAGCGGCCGGCACAGAGAAGGGGCCCGGCACCGGAAGGCATCGGTGCCGGGCCCCTTCGGGGATGACGAGCGCGCGTCACGCACGACTGTACATGGAAACGGTTCTCATTAGCCAGTGGCCGAGGGTCAGAGCGCGAGGCCGGTGAGGACGAGAACCCGCTCGTAGGTGTAGTCGTCCATCGCGAACTTCACGCCCTCGCGGCCGACGCCCGACTGCTTGGCGCCGCCGTAGGGCATCTGGTCCGCGCGGTAGGAGGGGACGTCGCCGATCACGACACCGCCGACCTCCAGTGCGCGGTGGGCGCGGAAGGCGGCCTGCACGTCATGGGTGAACACACCCGCCTGGAGGCCGTACTTGGAGTCGTTGGCCGCCGCGAAGGCCGCGGCCTCCCCGTCCGCCTTCTGCACGGTGAGGACCGGGCCGAAGACCTCCTCGCAGGCGATCGTCACCTCGGCCGGCACCTCGGTCAGGACGGTCGGCGCGTACGAGGCGCCGTCCCGCTTGCCGCCGGTCAGCAGCCGCGCGCCCGCCGTGACCGCCTCGTCGACCCACGCCTCCACGCGCCGGGCCGCGTCCTCGCTGACCAGCGGGCCGACATCGGTCTTCTCGTCCGACGGGTCGCCGGTGACCTGGGCCTCGACGGCGGCGACGATGCGCGGCAGCAGCCGGTCGTACACCGCGGCGTCCGCGATCACCCGCTGCACGGAGATGCAGGACTGGCCGCCCTGGTAGTTGGAGAAGGTCGCGATGCGCTGCGCGGCCCAGTCGAGGTCGGCGTCGCTCGCGTAGTCGGCGAGGACCACCGCCGCGCCGTTGCCGCCCAGCTCCAGCGTGCAGTGCTTGCGCGGCACCGAGTCCATGATCGCGTAGCCGACCTTCTCGGAACCGGTGAAGGAGATGACCGGCAGCCGCTCGTCCTGGACCAGGGCGGGCATCCGGTCGTTGGGGACCGGGAGGATGCTCCAGGCACCCGCGGGCAGCTCGGTCTCGGCCAGCAGCTCGCCGATGACCAGGCCGGACAGCGGGGTCGCTGGGGCGGGCTTGAGGATGATCGGGACGCCGGCGGCGATCGCCGGGGCGATCTTGTGGGCGCACAGGTTCAGCGGGAAGTTGAACGGCGCGATGCCGAGCACGACGCCCTTCGGGAAGCGCCGGGTGAGCGCCAGCCGGCCCTGGCCGCCGGCGTCCGTGTCGAGCCGCTGGGTTTCGCCGCCGTTGAACCGGCGTGCCTCCTCGGCGGCGAACCGGAACACGGAGACGGCACGGCCGACCTCGCCGCGCGCCCACTTGACCGGCTTGCCGTTCTCGGCGGAGATCAGCCGGGCTATCTCCTCGGTCCGCTCGACCAGGCGCCTGCTGACGTGGTCGAGGGCGGCGGCCCGGACGTGGGCCGGGGTGGCGGCGAACTCGTCCCGCACGGTGTACGCGGCGGCCACGGCCTCCTCGACCTGGGCGTCCGTCGGCAGGCCGACCCTGCCGACGAGCCGGCCGTCCCACGGGGAGGTGACGTCGAAGGTGTCCTCGCCGGTGGCCTGGCGGCCGGCGAGCCAGAAGGCGTGGGTGGAAGTCATCGTGAGAGTCCCGGCCCTTCCGCGTTGGGGGTGTTCCTTGCTTTCGTGCTCCACCGTAGGCCGGGGCCGCTCCGCGGTCGCTTGTCCGACTCGTAGCAGTACGGACACGGGTTTCTACGCTTTGTCGTAGCGGCCCCTGAAACCGGGTCACCCGATCCGCCGGGGGCCGACGTCACTCCTGGGCCGTTGTCTTCAGGGAGAGCCACAGTTCCATTCGGGTGTCCGGGTCGTCCAGGGAACGGCCCAGGATCTCCTCGACCCGCCGCATCCGGTACCGCAGGGTGTGCCGGTGCACGCCCAGGTCGGCCGCCGCCGCGTCCCACTGCCCGTGCCGCGACAGCCACGCCCGCAGCGAGGCCACCAGATCGCCGCGGCCGGTCGCGTCGTGCTCGTACAGCGGTCGCAGCAGCCCGTCCGCGAACGCCCGCACCGCGTCGTCCGCGAGCAGCGGCAGCACGGATCCCGTGGCCAGCTGGTCGTGCTCCACCAGCACCCGGCCGCGCCGCCGCGCCACCGACAGCGCCTGCTCCGCCTGCTTGTAGGCGGCCGCGGCCGCGATCGGTCCGGCGGGCGCCGACAGGCCCACGATCACCTCGTCCTCCTCCACGGCCGCCGGCTCGGGCGTGGCACGGGCCGCCTCCAGCGCCATCGCGTACCGTATGCCGGCCGCCGCGGCGGCGCCCCCGTCGGCGGCGAGCACCACCAGCCGCTCCCCCTCGGGCACCACCAGCACGGCCTCCCCGGAGCGCGCCGCGGCGGACTCCACGGACTCCGCGAGCCCGGCCAGCCGGTCGCCGCCCGCGTCCACGGCGGCGAGCGCGGCGACCGAGCCCGGCTTGGTCAGGGGCACGCGCGCGTGCCCGTCGGCGTGCGCCCGCGCGGCCGAGCCGGAGGCCGACTCGGCGACGATCAGCCGGAACGGCGCGTCGAGGAGCCCCCCGTACAGGTCCCCCGCGACGGCCCGGGCGTGGTCCGGCTGCCCGGCGAGCAGCATGCGCAGCACGGCCGCGCCGATCCGCTGCTCCGCCGCGTGCAGCGAGCGGGAGCGCTCGGTGGTGAGGGTGAGCAGGGCGATGGCGGAGTGCACCGCGTACCGTTCGGCGGTGCCGAGGGGAGCGGCTGTGCCCACGGCGAGGGCACCCCGCGGACGCCGCCCGGTGCCGAGCGTATGCAGTTCGACCCGGTCCTCGTGGTCCGGACCGCCGGCCACCGACGAGGCGGGCGCGGGCCGGTCCCGCAGCCGCTCCACGTCCGCGGTGAGCCGGGCGGCCCGCCGCCCCGCCCACTCCGGCGCGGTGGCGACCACGGCGCCCGAGGCGTCGTACAGTGCGGCCCAGCCGTCGACCTGCGCGGCGAGCGCGGTGAGCAGCCCCTCGGGGCCGGCGTTCAGGGCCTGCCGGGTCAGTTCCCGCTGGGCGGCGAACCCTGCGGTCACCGACCGGTACTGGTCGGCGGCGATCGCGGCGGACACCGCCTTGCTGATCGCGAGGAAGGGGGTGCGGCGCGGCACCTCAAGCAGCGGCAGCCCCTCCTGTTCGGCCGCGTCGACGAGGGCCTTGGGGATCTCCTCGTAGTTGACGCCGACGGCGAAGCCGAGCCCGACGACCCCGGCGCCCACCAGCCGCCGCACATACCGGCGCATCGCCTCGGGATCCTCCGCGTCCAGCTTCAGCGCGGTGATCAGCAGCAGTTCCCCGCCCTCCATGTAGGGCACGGGGTCGGCCAGCTCGCTCACATGCGCCCAGCGGACGGGCACGTCGAGGCCGTCCTCGCCCGCGCGCACGGTGAGTTTGAGCGCGGAGTGGTGGACGAGCGAGGCGAGCGTCGGGGGCATATGGCCTTCAGGTCGAGTGGCAGTAAGCGGCAGTCGAGCAGCATCGGACGATCATGCGGAGATCGGGTGATCATTGTGATCTTTTGGCCGCCGCGTATGAACAGCCTATGCCGATTCTGCCTGACCGTACGGTCGACCCTGGATCCGATGGACGAACCGGCCGGTCGTCCCCGACGCTCCTCAGCCGCGGAGGTCCACCAGCAACGGCGGGGCGTGCTCGCCCCGCACCGTCGTCAGGGACAGCACCGCGTGCCCCGGCGGCAGCGCGTGCGCCAGCTCCGAGGCGGACCAGCGCTCCCGCTCGACCTGCCGGACGGTGACGGCCCGTGCGGTCGGCGCCTTGCCGGTGATCACCCGGCGCACCATGTGCAGGGCCTTGCCCGCCGGGGTCTCGGCGATGATCTGCCGGTCGGTCACGTCCCGGGCCTCGGTCCACTCCTTGCCCCACACCTCGGCGAAGTCCTGTCCGTCCCACGGCGTCAGCCCGGACAGCGCCATCCGGCAGCCCACCGACCCGAGCAGCGGACCGCGCAGCGGCCGGGGCACGTCGTCCAGGGTGCGCAGGGTGAGCACGGCCCCGGCGTTGCCCGACCGCAGCCGCTGGATGCCGCGCACCGCCTCCGGGGTCACCACACCCGTGGCATCGTCCAGGACCAGGCAGGCGAACAGCGACCGGTCCTCCCGTACCGCGACGCTCGCCGTGAACTGGGCGAGCACCAGCCGGGCGAGGATCCGCGAGGCGTCCGCGTGCCCGCGCTCGGGCAGGTCGACACGGACCCTTACGGGGTGGTCGAGGGCCTTGAGCGAGAACGGCCGGGACTGCCCCGAGGTGTCGAAGAACCCGGCGAAAGCGGGCCGGTCGAGCAGCGCGATCCGGTCGGCGAGCACCGCGCCCACGTCGCCGGGGTGACCCAGCTGCCGCTCCCGCGCGTCGAGTTCGCGCAGCAGCGACTCCTGCCCGGTCTCCTGCACCGCCTTGCGCAGCGCGGCCAGCGGGCCCGGCGTGCCGTCGAGCAGCCGGCGCAGCTCGGGCACGGAGGGGAAGCGGCCGTGCACCGCCCGGAACGGGCCGAGCAGTTGGGCGAGGACGGTGGTGGAGCGGCGGCTGTCGCTGCCGGGGTGCGGATCGGCGAGGTCGCCGACCAGGGCCTCGGCGAGGATGGCCGCGGCCTCGTCCGGGTCGGTGGTGCCGCCGTACAGGTCCAGGTCGTAGACCGAGTCGGGGTGGGCGATCCGTACGACGACGTCGTAGGCGTCGGCCGGGCCGAGTCCGGCGCCCGCCGCGCCGACCACCACGACGCAGGCACGTCCGGCGAGCGCGTGCAGGCACAGCGACTCGGCGAGCGGGCGCACGATGCCGCCGGTCTTGCCGGCGCCGGCCGGGCCCACGGCCAGCAGCGAGGTGCCCAGCAGCTCGGGGCCGAGGGCGAGGCCGCTGCCGCGGTACTGGTACGGGTTGCGCGGATCGTCGGCGGTCGTACCGAGCCGCACCTGCCCGGTGACCAGGTCGTGCCGCGCCTGCCGTCCCGGCAGGTCGCGCGCGCCGGACGGGTGCGGGCAGGCGGCGGCGCCGTGCTTGACCACGGCGGCCGAGAAGGCGGCCAGGCTGTGCCGGCCGCCGTGCACGCCCTGCCAGGCGCGGCCGATCCGGGCCAGATCGACGTCCCGCATCAGCCCGGCCCTGGCCTCCGCGCCGAGCCGCTCGGCGGCGTCCACCGCTCCGGCGGCCCGCAGCTGGGGCCACTGCGCGGGGTCCTCCTCGGGGGCGGGCGGGCGCTCGGCGACCGGGACGGCCCGGCTCCAGGCGGGCGGGCCGAAGCGGCGCCAGACCTCGCCCCAGCGGCCGAGTCTACCGACGACGAGCATGATGGCGACGGCGATCAGGGTGTAGTAGCCGTACCAGAGGACCGCGTTCCCGACGCGGTTGTCGCTGTGCCGCCAGGAGCCCGGGGTGAACAGTTCGAGCGGCAGCACCCACCAGCCGCCGAGGTAGCCGTTCCACAGCAGCGACCAGACGAGCCAGCCCACCAGGAACGCGATCACGGCCCCGCTCAGCAGCTGGCGTGAAGGGGTCTGTTCGGGCTCTTCCGCGGGGCGCGGCCGGTGCCCGAAGCGCCAGACGCCGGGTGCCGCGTCGGGGCGGGGCGCGCGCAGCCAGGACAGGAACGCCGATCCGTCCGGCAGTGGCGGCACGCCCGGTGGCAGGGCGGGGCGCGGGGGCAGCGCGGGGCCCTCCCGCGGCACCGGGGAGCCGTCCTGTGGCACCGCCGGACGCGGCACGGGATTCGCGTGCGTGCCCCGCGTGTCCTGCGTCCCGTCGCTGTCCATCGCCCTTGCCCCCTGACCAGCCGTTCCGACCACCGTCCGCGAGTCAATCTAACGCTCTCGCAAGGGGAGTTCACCGCTTACGCGGCCGAGCCCGCGGACCTCGGGTCCGGCTCGCTATGTCCACCGCGGACAACCGCTTCCCGCGACAACGCCCACATGGAGCATGCCCACCGTCCGGCCTCGGCCCTAGCCTGCGAAGAAAGAAGGCAAGCGTCCGTAAACGCACCGCGCCCGGCACCGCCCGGCAGACCGCCCGGTACGCAAGATCATCAGGGAGCCCCCATGTCCGCACTTCCGCAGGAGCGTCGCGTCGTCACCGCCATCCCCGGCCCGAAGTCGCAGGAGCTGCAGGCCCGCCGTACCGCCGCGGTCGCCCAGGGCGTGGGCTCCACGCTGCCGGTGTTCGTCACCCGCGCGGGCGGCGGCGTCATCGAGGACGTCGACGGCAACAGCCTCATCGACTTCGGTTCCGGCATCGCCGTGACCTCCGTCGGCGCCTCCGCGGAGGCCGTGGTGCGCCGCGCCTCCGCCCAGCTCGCCGACTTCACCCACACCTGTTTCATGGTCACCCCGTACGAGGGGTACGTGGCCGTGGCCGAGGCGCTGGCCGAGCTGACCCCGGGTGACCACGCCAAGAAGTCCGCGCTGTTCAACAGCGGCGCCGAGGCCGTCGAGAACGCGGTCAAGATCGCTCGCGCGTACACCAAACGGCAGGCGGTCGTCGTGTTCGACCACGGCTACCACGGCCGGACCAACCTGACCATGGCGCTGACCGCGAAGAACATGCCGTACAAGCACGGCTTCGGCCCGTTCGCCCCCGAGGTCTACCGCGTCCCCGTCGCCTACGGCTACCGCTGGCCGACCGGCCCGCAGAACGCGGGTCCGGAGGCCGCCGCGCAGGCCATCGACCAGATGTCCAAGCAGGTCGGCGCGGACAACATCGCCGCGATCATCATCGAGCCGGTGCTCGGCGAGGGCGGCTTCATCGAGCCGGCGAAGGGCTTCCTGCCCGCGATCCGCCGGTTCGCCGCCGAGAACGGCATCGTCTTCGTCGCCGACGAGATCCAGTCCGGCTTCTGCCGCACCGGCCAGTGGTTCGCCTGCGAGGACGAGGGCATCGTGCCCGACCTGATCACCACCGCCAAGGGCATCGCGGGCGGTCTCCCGCTGGCCGCCGTCACCGGCCGTGCCGAGATCATGGACGCGGCGCACCCGGGCGGGCTGGGCGGCACCTACGGCGGCAACCCGGTCGCCTGCGCCGCCGCGCTCGGCGCCATCGAGACGATGAGGGAGCTGGACCTCAACGCCAGGGCGAAGAACATCGAGTCGGTCATGAAGGGCCGGCTGGCGGCCATGGCCGAGAAGTTCGACGTCATCGGTGACGTCCGCGGTCGCGGCGCCATGATCGCCATCGAGCTGGTCAAGGACCGCGCCACCAAGGAGCCCGCCCCGGAGGCGACCGCCGCGCTCGCCCGAGCCTGCCACCAGGAGGGTCTGCTGGTCCTGACCTGTGGCACCTATGGCAACGTGCTGCGCTTCCTGCCCCCGCTGGTGATCGGCGAGGACCTGCTGACCGAGGGGCTCGACATCATCGAGCAGGCGTTCGCGCGCATCTGATCCGACCGGCGGTGCTGCCGATGCGCCCAGCGCACGCCCAGCTCACGCACGGGATCCGCGGCACATGAGCCGCATCGGCCCCGGCCCTGTCGTCCGTAGCGGCGCCGGGGCCGGGGCGGCGGCCGTCGGGCCGTGTGAAGAAGGTGTGCGAGGTGGATGGCGGGAGGCCGTTCCGTCTGTCTCAGGGCCATCCACTGCCGTAGATTCTCACCAGATGAGAGATACACCCCGCCCACAGGGGACTGTGGGCGGTCCCAGGCCGGGGCCTCCCCAGCTTCGACCTGGCCGTGCCCTCGCGCACACACCCGGGGCCCTGGGCCCCGGTTCTCCTCACCGATCGGACGGTCGCTCGCCCCAAACCCCCCGGGGCGCGCGGCGTTCCGATCCGGACGGCCGCCTCGGAACTACCCCCCCTGTTCCGGGGCGGCCGACCTCCTTCCTCCTTCTTGCGGGCCTCCCGGCCCTGCTCCTCGCTCTGATCACCTGGCAGGTCGTGGCCGACGGCCCGCTGGTGCGCGCGGACGAGCGGCTGAGCCGGGCCCTGCGGCACCCGGACCGGCTCTCCGGACTCCTCTCCGATCTCGGCAACGTCCAGGTGGCGGTCCCGGTGCTGGCGGCCGTCCTCGTGCCGGTGTCCTGGCGGGCCCGCCGGGCGGGCGTGGAACGCTGGTGGGCGGCGCCCGCCGCGGCGGCCGTGCTGATGCTCCTCGTGCCGGTGCTTGTCGTGCCCCTGAAGGACTGGACCGCCCGCCCCGGCACCCCGGCCGTGCCGCCGGGGCTCGGCTACTACCCCTCGGGCCACACCGTCACCGCCGTCGTCGCCTACGGTGCCGCGACGCTGCTCCTGCTGCCCCTGCTGAGGGCTGCCCGCGCCCGCCGCGGCCTGGTCCTCGGCTGCGCCGCCGTGAACCTCGCCGTCGGCTTCGGTCTGGTGCGGCGCGGCTACCACTGGCCGCTGGACGTGCTGGCCGGCTGGTGCCTGGGCGCCCTGCTGCTGTGGGTGCTGTGGCGGCTCGCCGGCCGGGGCGGCGGTCCGGTCAGCCGAAGTAGGAGTCGAAGTTCTTCTGGAACTCCCAGCTCCCGAACCGGTCCCAGTTGATGGACCACGTCATCAGGCCGCGCAGTGCGGGCCAGGTGCCGTGGGGGGCGTAGGAGCCGCAGTTCGTCTTCTTGGTCAGGCAGTCCAGGGCCTTGGTGACCTCGGACGGTGCGACATGGCCGTTGCCCGCGTTCACGGACGCCGGCATGCCGATCGCGACCTGGTCGGGGCGCAGGGGCGGGAAGAGGTTGCCGGCGTCGCCCGCGACCGGGAAGCCGGTCAGCAGCATGTCGGTCATCGCGATGTGGAAGTCGGCGCCGCCCATGGAGTGGTACTGGTTGTCCAGACCCATGATGGGACCCGAGTTGTAGTCCTGGACGTGCAGCAGGGTCAGGTCGTCGCGCAGGGCGTGGATGACCGGCAGGTAGGCGCCGCTTCGCGGGTCCTGGCCGCCCCACTTGCCGGTGCCGTAGTACTGGTAGCCCATCTGCACGAAGAAGGTCTCCGGGGCCATGGTCAGTACGAAGTCGGAGCCGTACTTGGCCTTGAGGGTCTTCACGGCGGCGATGAGGTTGACGACCACGGGGGTCTTCGGGTTCCTGAAGTCCGTGTCGTCGGCGTTCAGGGACAGCGAGTGGCCCTCGAAGTCGATGTCGAGGCCGTCAAGTCCGTACTCGTCGATGATCTTCGAGACGGAGGAGACGAAGGTGTCGCGGGCCGCGGTGGTGGTCAGCTGGACCTGGCCGTTCGCGCCGCCGATCGAGATCAGCACCTTCTTGCCCGCGGCCTGCTTGGCCTTGATGGCCGCCTTGAAGTCGGCGTCGCTCTCCACGTTCGGGCACTCGGTGACCGGGCAGCGGTTGAAGCGGATGTCGCCCGAGGTGGCGGAGGTCGGCTCGCCGAAGGCGAGGTCGATGACGTCCCAGCTGTCGGGTACGTCGGCCAGGCGGGTGTATCCGGAGCCGTTGGCGAAGGTGGCGTGGAGGTAGCCGACCAGGGCATGGGCCGGCAGGTCGGAGGTGCCTTCGCCGCCGGATCCCGCGGAGGTGGTCGCGGTCGCCGGTGCCGATCGCGCGGACTCGCCCGCGTCGTTGACGGCCGTCACCTGGAAGCTGTACGCCGTGGCGCCGGCCAGTGCGGTGACCGTCGCCGAAGTGCCGCTCACCGTCTGGACCTTGACGCCGTCCCGGTAGACCGCGTAGCCGGTGGCACCCGTGACGGCGGTCCAGGACAGGGCGATGCTGGAGGAGGTGACGGCGCCGGTGCGCAGGCCGGTGGGCGCGGCGGGCGGCTGTGCGGTGCCGGCGTCGGGCCCGGTGAGCGAGATGTCGTCGGCGTAGTAGGCGCCGGTGCCGTACCAACCGTGCGTGTAGAGGGTGACCTCGGTGGTGCCGGGGCCGGTGCGGAAGGTGGTGGTCAGGTGCTGCCAGTCGGGGGCGGACTGGGTCCAGCTGGAGACGTCGGTGGTGCCGGTGCCGGCGGCGCCGAGGTAGACGTAGGCACCGCGGACGTAGCCGGACAGGGTGTACTGCGTGTCCGGCCGCACGGTCACGGTCTGCGCGCACCGGGCGTTGTCACTGCCGGCCGGGGTCGCCCGCAGCGCCGCGGCGCCGCTGTGCACGGGTGAGCCGACGGCCGTGCCCGCGGCGCAGGTCCAGCCGTCCAGGCCGGACTCGAAGCCGCCGTTGCGGGCGAGGTCGGCGTCGGCCGCACGGGCGGCCGACGAGAGCGCGGTGATCGCGGGTACGGCCAGCAGGGCGGCCGTGAGCGCGGCGAGGAGGGGTCTGGTGCGAGGGGGGCGGTCCACAGGTGCCTCCGGGCTGGGGGGATGGGAGGGCGGAGCGGCGCCCAACTTGGTCCAGACCAATCGGAGTTGTCAAGACCTCCGGCAATCGGCGGACCGCCCGCTACCCGTCCCGGCGCACCACCGCCCCGGCCGCCGCCTCGTGCATCGCCAGTTCCAGCAGCGCCGGGTCGGTGAGCGTCCCGGAGCCGTCCGGAGCCACCAGCCAGCGCACCCCGCGGGTCGCCCGGCCGGGATACGGCACGACTATCCAGGTGCCCTGCCCGGCCGTGCGGATGCCGGTGCCGAGCCAGCGCGCGGCGGTGCCCGGCGGCACGAAGAAGCCCACCCGGTTGTCCCCGAAGTCGACCAGCACCGGGCCGGGTTGATCGAGGACGCGGGTGAGCACGTCGAGCGTCGGAAAGCCGAGCTGGCCCGGCAGGATGAGCACGTCCCAGGCCTTGCCGGCGGGCAGCAGCGCGATCCCGTGGGGGCTGCGCTCCCATTCCCAGCGGCAGGACTCGGGGTCCGGTGCGACGGATGCCAGCCACTCCACGGCCGTCTTCGCCCCAGTCATCGCAAGACCTCCCTCTGTCGTGAACACCGATGGCGTCACGAGGGAGACAGCGGACTCCGCCGAGCATTACGCAGATTCCCCACCCCACCCCAAGTGAACTGGATCACACCCCCACAACAACGCCCCAAAGGGGCGCGGGGAACTGCGCGACCAACCCCCACCCACCCGCAGACAACCGACCACGCACAACGGCCCAGCCCAGCGGAGCGCCTAGCTGTCGAAGCCCAGCCCCAACCGGTCCATCGCGCGGAGCCACACGTTGCGGCGCCCGGCATGGCTGTCCGCGCGGGCCAGCGACCACTTGGTGAGCGCGATGCCGGTCCAGGCGAACGGCTCGGGCGGGAACGGCACCGGCTTCTTGCGGACCATCTCCAGCGCGGTGCGCTCCGTGCGCTCCCCGGCCAGCAGGTCCAGCATCACGTCGGCGCCGAACCGGGTGGCGCCGACACCGAGGCCGGTGAAACCCGCCGCGTACGCCACCTTCCCCTGGTAGGCGGTGCCGAAGAACGCGGAGAAGCGGGAGCAGGTGTCGATCGCGCCGCCCCACGCGTGCGTGAAGCGGACGCCCGCCAACTGCGGGAAGCAGGTGAAGAAGTGCCCGGCGAGCTTGGCGTACGTCTGCGGGCGGTGGTCGTACTCGGCCCGCACCCGGCCGCCGTACGGGTAGACCGCGTCGTAGCCGCCCCACAGGATCCGGTTGTCCGCGGTCAGCCGGAAGTAGTGGAACTGGTTGGCGCTGTCGCCGAGCCCCTGCCGGCCCCGCCAGCCGATCGACGCCAGCTGTCCGGGCGTCAGCGGCTCCGTCATCAGGGCGTAGTCGTAGACCGGGACGGTGTAGGCGCGCACCCGCCGGACCAGGTTCGGGAAGACGTTGGTGCCGAGCGCGACGTGCCGGGCGCGGATCGCGCCGTACGGGGTGCGCACCGCCATCTGGGCGCCGTACGGCCGCAGGGTCAGCGCGGGCGTGTGCTCGTACACCCGCACCCCGAGGCCCAGGCAGGCGCGCTTGAGGCCCCAGGCCAGCTTGGCGGGGTGCAGCATGGCCACGCCCCGGCGGTCCCACAGGCCGGCCCGGAAGGTCGGCGAGTCGACCTGTTCCCGTACCGCGTCGGCGTCCAGGAACTCGATGCCGTCGGCGAGGCCCTTGTCGCCCAGTTCCCGGTGCCAGGCGCGCAGTTCCTCGGCCTGGTAGGGCTCGGTGGCGACGTCGATCTCGCCGGTGCGCTCGAACTCGCAGTCGAGGGAGTAGCGGGCGACCGCCTTCTCGATCTCGTCGAGGTTGCGGGCGCCCAGCTCCTCCAGCCGGTGGATCTCGTCCGGCCAGCGGGTCAGTCCGTTGCTCAGCCCGTGGGTGAGGGAGGCGGCGCAGAAGCCGCCGTTGCGGCCCGAGGCGGCCCAGCCCACCTCATGGCCCTCCACCAGCACCACGTCCCGGCCAGGATCGCGTTCCTTGGCGATGAGCGCGGTCCACAGGCCGCTGTAGCCGCCGCCGACGACCAGCAGGTCGCAGGTCTCGGTGCCGGTGAGGGCGGGTTCGGGACGGGGTTTGCCGGGGTCGTCCAGCCAGTACGGGACCGGCTGGGCTTCGGAAAGGGACGCAGTCCACTTTTGGGTACGGCTCATGGCGCTCGGGGCCATGATGTCAACTCCCTACGAGGGTTTCCGGGTGTTCCGCGAGGGCTTATGCCTTCTGCCGGTTGCGGCGGTTGCCGATGACCATGGAGGCCAGGACGAACAGTACGGCGATCAGGAACATGGCCGTACCGATGACATTGATCTGAACGGGCGTTCCGCGCTGCGCCGAACCCCACACGAACATGGGGAAGGTGACCGTCGAGCCCGCGTTGAAGTTGGTGATGATGAAATCGTCGAAGGAGAGCGCGAAGGACAGCAGCGCGCCCGCGGCGATCCCGGGGGCCGCGATGGGCAGCGTGACCCGGACGAAGGTCTGCACGGGCCCCGCGTACAGGTCGCGGGCGGCCTCCTCCAGACGCGGGTCCATCGACATCACCCGGGCCTTGACCGCGGTGACGACGAAGCTGAGGCAGAACATGATGTGGGCGATCAGGATCGTCCAGAACCCGAGCTGCGCACCCATGTTGAGGAAGAGGGTGAGCAGCGACGCCGCCATGACGACCTCGGGCATGGCCATCGGCAGGAAGATCAGCGAGCTGACGGCGCCGCGGGCACGGAAGCGGTAGCGGACCAGTGCGAAGGCGATCATCGTGCCGAGCACGGTGGCGCCGACCGTCGCCCACACGGCGATCTGGAGGCTGAGGGAGAGCGAGCCGCACATGTCGGCGACGCCGCACGGGTCTTTCCAGGCGTCCGTGGAGAACTGCTGCCAGGCGTAGTTGAAGCGCCCGTTCGGCTTGTTGAACGAGAACACCGTCACGATGACGTTGGGCAGCAGCAGATAGCCGAGGGTCAGCAGCCCGGCGATGACGACGAGATGGCGCTTGAGCCAGTTGACGAAGGGCATTTAGACCAGATCCTCCGTCCCGGACCTGCGGATGTAGAAGGTGACCATGAAGAGGATCGCGGCCATCAGGATGAAGGAGAGCGCCGCGGCCGTCGGATAGTCGAGGATCCGCAGGAACTGTGTCTGGATGACGTTTCCGATCATGCGGGTGTCGGTGGAGCCGAGGAGTTCGGCGTTGACGTAGTCGCCGGTCGCCGGGATGAAGGTCAGCAGGGTTCCGGAGACCACGCCCGGCATGGACAGCGGGAAGGTCACCTTGCGGAAGGTGGTGAAGGGCTTGGCGTACAGGTCGCCGGCCGCCTCGTGCAGCCGCCCGTCGATGCGTTCCAGCGACGAGTACAGCGGCAGGATCATGAACGGCAGGAAGTTGTACGTCAGACCGCACACCACCGCCAGCGGAGTGGCCAGCACCCGGTCGCCCGCGGTCCAGCCGAGCCAGTTCGTGACGTCCAGCACATGCAGCGAGTTGAGCGCGCCGACGACCGGCCCGCTGTCCGCGAGGATCGTCTTCCAGGCGAGCGTGCGGATCAGGAAGCTGGTGAAGAACGGCGCGATCACCAGGACCATGATCAGGTTCCGCCAGCGGCCCGCGCGGAAGGCGATCAGATACGCCAGCGGGTAGCCGAGCAGCAGGCACAGGAGGGTGGCCGCCGCGGCGTAGAACACCGAGCGCAGGAACTGCGGCCAGTACTCGCCGAGCGCGTCCCAGTAGGTGGCGAAGTGCCAGGTGACCTTGTAGCCGTCCTCCAGGGAACCCGTCTGCACGGACGTGGACGCCTGGTAGATCATGGGCAGCGCGAAGAAGATCACGAGCCAGAGGATGCCGGGCAGCAGCAGCCAGTACGGCGTCCAGCGACCGCGCCTGCGCGGGGCCTTCCGCTCGGTCACGGTGGGGCTGGGAGGCGAGGGCGCCTCGGTGAGCGTCGACATCGCTACGCGGCCTCTTCCTCGACGGTCTCCACGCCGGCGTCGATATCCTGGGCCGCATCCAGACCGAAGGTATGGGCGGGGCTCCAGTGCAGGACCACCTCGGCGCCGGGCACCAGCCGGCCGTCCCGCTCGACGTTCTGGACGTACACCGCGAACTCGGGGCACACGGCGCTGTCCACGACGTACTGCGTGGAGACGCCGATGAAGCTGGCGTCCGCGATCCTGCCGGTGACGCGGTTGCGGCCCTCGGGGATCTCGCCCGCGTCGTCGGCGTGCGTGAGGGAGATCTTCTCCGGGCGGATACCGACCAACACCTTGTCGCCGGTGCGGGCCGAGGCGGAACAGCGGGCCTTTGGCAGCAGCAGCTTTCCGTCGCCCGCCTTGAGGACGATGTCGCCGCCGCTGCAGGTGTCCACGTCGGCCTCGATGAAGTTGGAGGTGCCGAGGAAGTTGGCCACGAACGTGGTCCGCGGGTTCTCGTACAGGTCGGTGGGCGAGCCGAGCTGTTCGACGCGGCCCGCGTTCATCACCGCGACCGTGTCGGCCATGGTCATGGCCTCCTCCTGGTCGTGGGTGACATGGACGAAGGTGATGCCGACCTCGGTCTGGATCCGCTTCAGCTCCAGCTGCATCTGGCGGCGCAGCTTGAGGTCGAGGGCGCCCAGCGGCTCGTCCAGGAGCAGCACCTTGGGGTGGTTGATCAGGGCGCGGGCCACGGCCACGCGCTGCTGCTGGCCGCCGGAGAGCTGGTGCGGCTTCTTGCGTGCCTGCTCGCCCAGTTGCACCAGGTCGAGCATCTCCTCGACCTGCTTCTTCACCGACTTGATGCCGCGCCGGCGCAGACCGAAGGCGACGTTCTCGAAGATGTCCAGGTGCGGGAAGAGCGCGTAGGACTGGAAGACCGTGTTCACCGGCCGCTTGTACGGCGGCAGTCGGGTCACCTCCTGCTCGCCGAGGTGCACGCTGCCGGAGGTCGGCTCCTCCAGGCCCGCGATCATCCGCAGGGTGGTGGTCTTGCCGCAGCCCGAGGCGCCGAGCAGGGCGAAGAAGGAGCCCTGCGGCACGGTCAGGTCGAGCGGGTGCACAGCGGTGAACGAGTCGTAGGTCTTGCCGATCCCCACGAGGCGGACGTCGCCGCTGCTGTCTTTGGTGTTCATCCTCGTCACGCCCCTGTGAGCTTCGCGAACTTCTCTTCGTAGACCGTCTCTTCCTTCTGCGTCAGCGAGCGGAAGGCATGGGAGCCGGCCTGCATGGCCTTGTCCGGCAGGATCAGCGGGTTGTCCGCCGCGGACTTGTCGAGCTTCTGCAGATAGGGCTTCACGTCGTCGACCGGAGACACGTAGTTGATGTAGGCGGCGAGCGCCGCGGCCTGTTCCGGCTGGAAGTAGAAGTCGATCAGCCGCTCGGCGTTCGCCTTGTGCCGCGCCCTGTTCGGGATCAGCATGTTGTCGGTCGCCGTCATGTAACCGTTGGCCGGGATGATGTAGTCGACGTCCGGGCTGTCCGCCTGGAGTTGGACGATGTCGCCGCCCCAGGCCACGCAGGCGGCCAGGTCGCCCTTGGCGAGGTCCGACGTGTAGTCGTTGCCGGTGAAGCGGCGTATCTGGCCCTTGTCGACGGCCTTCTGCAGCCGGGCGATCACCGCGTCGAAGTCGTCGTCGGTGAACTTCTCCGGGTCCTTGCCCATGTCGAGCATGGTCATGCCGATGCTGTCGCGCATCTCCGACAGGAAGCCGACCCGGCCCTTCAGCTTCGGGTTGTCGAGCAGGTCGGAGATCGACTTCACCTCGATGCCGTCGAGCGCCTTCTTGTTGAACGCGATGACGGTGGAGATGCCCTGCCAGGGGTAGGAGTAGGCGCGTCCGGGGTCCCAGTCGGGGTTGCGGAACTGGGGCGACAGGTTGGTGAAGGCGTGCGGCAGGTTGGCCGCGTCCAGCTTCTGGACCCAGCCGAGGCGGATCAACCGGGCGGCCAGCCAGTCGGTGAGGACGATCAGATCGCGGCCGGTGTCCTGGCCCGCGGCGAGCTGCGGCTTGATCTTGCCGAAGAACTCGCTGTTGTCGTTGATGTCCTCGGTGTACTTCACCTTGATGCCGGTCTGCCGGGTGAACGCGTCGAGCGTCGGGTGCTTCTTGCCGCTGTCGTCGACGTCGATGTACTCGGGCCAGTTGGAGAAGTTGACGACCTTCTCCTGCGCCGAGTGGTCCTCGGCGGACGTACCGCCCTGCGTCTTGCCCGCCGCGGGGATCCCGCAGCCGCTCAGCGCCCCGAGTCCGCCCACCGCGAGCGCGCCGCCCGCGGAGGCGCGCAGCAGCGAACGGCGGGACAGGGCGGCCCTGCCGTTGCGGAAGCTGCGCCGCATGGCGGCCACTTGGGCCGGGGTGAGGCGATCGGGCTCGTACTGCTCCATGCGTATAGTGCCCTTTCGGGAGGGATGGCGGGGCCGGCCGTGGTCGGCGACCGCCCCTGTCGTCTCTATCGGTCCCCGAAGATCGTGCGGTGCCAGTCCTTCCTCGCGACCGCCGTGTTGTCGAACATGACATGCTTCACCTGCGTGTACTCCTCGAACGAGTACGCGGACATGTCCTTGCCGAAGCCGGACTGCTTGAATCCCCCGTGCGGCATCTCGCTGATGATCGGGATGTGGTCGTTGACCCAGACACAGCCCGCCTTGATCTCACGGGTCGCGCGGTTCGCCCGGTAGACGTCCCGGCTCCACGCGGAGGCAGCGAGGCCGTACGGGGTGTCGTTGGCCAGCCGGATCCCCTCGTCGTCACCGTCGAACGGCAGGACGACCAGCACCGGACCGAAGATCTCGGACTGGACGACCTCGCTGTCCTGGGGCGCGTCGGCGATCAGGGTGGGCCGATAGTACGCGCCGTCGGCCAGATCGCCCAGGGGGACCGCGCCACCGGTCACCACGCGCGCGTAGCCGCGGGCCCGGTCGACGAAGCCGGCCACCCGGTCGCGCTGGACGTGTGAGATCAGCGGGCCGAGGTCGGTGCCGGGGGCGAACGGGTCGCCGAGCCGGACGCTCTCCATCAGGGCGGCGGTCTTCTCCACGAACGCCTCGTACAGCGGGCGCTGCACGTACGCGCGCGTGGCGGCCGTGCAGTCCTGACCGGTGTTGATGAGGGCACCGGCGACCGCGCCGTTGGCGGCGGCGTCCAGGTCGGCGTCGTCGAAGACGACGAAGGGGGCCTTGCCGCCGAGTTCCAGGTGAATGCGTTTGACGGTGGCGGTGGCGATCTCGGCGACGCGCCTGCCGACCGCCGTGGAGCCGGTGAAGGAGGTCATGGCCACGTCGGGGTGACCGACCAGGCGCTCCCCCGCCTCCTTGCCGGTGCCGGTGACGATGTTGACGACGCCGTCCGGGATGCCCGCGGCGGTCGCGGCCTCGGCGAACAGCAGCGAGGTCAGCGGGGTCAGCTCGGCGGGCTTGAGCACGATGGTGTTGCCCGCGGCGATCGCCGGCAGGATCTTCCAGGCCGCCATCTGGAGCGGGTAGTTCCAGGGGGCGATGGACCCGACGACGCCGATGGGCTCCCGGCGGACGTACGACGTGTGGTCGCCGGAGTACTCGCCGGCGGACTGTCCCTGCAGATGGCGGGCGGCGCCCGCGAAGAACGCCGTGTTGTCGATGGTCCCGGGGACGTCGAACTCACGGGTCAGCTTGAGTGGCTTGCCGCACTGAAGGGACTCGGCGCGGGCGAACTCCTCGGCGCGGTCCGCGAGGACGGCGGCGAACCGGTGCAGGGCGTCGGAGCGTTCGCCGGGGGTCGCGGCGGCCCAGGCCGGGAAGGCCGCGCGGGCGGCGGCGACCGCGGCGTCCACGTCGTCGGGCCCGGCCAGTTCATAGCGGTACACGTCCGTGCCGGTGGCCGGATCGACCACGCGGTGGGTGCGGCCCGACGTCCCCTTCGTCAGGTGTCCGGCGACGTACTGCGCCCCGTCCGCGAGGCGCTCCTGTGCCGGGAATCGTTCCGCAGTGGCGGTGCCCGGTTTGTGCATGTCGCTCTCCTCCGCCGTCGCCCCGTCCGGAGGGCGGGTGGCGTAGCTCCGGCTCGATGTGAGTGCCGATCCTGACAGAGCAAGGGGACTCCAACAAGTGATTCCGTTGTTGCCTTTTGGTTACGCGACGGAATCTGTCGACCAGATGCCGAGTAGGCCTCGGAAACCGCGGACAGACTGTCAGTGGTGCCTGCCAAACTGGCGTGCATGGGGACGATCGATTCGGTGGAGACGCTGATCAGGGAGGTCCGCGCGGGGGCGCGCGTCAAGTACCTGCACTTCTGGGGGCACCGGCCGAGAGCGGACGGGCGGGTCGGAGCGAGCTGTTTCAGCCAGTGGTGGCCTTCACCGTTCATGGTGGACGCGGTGGAGTACGCGACGGCCGAGCACTGGATGATGGCCCAGAAGGCGAGACTCTTCGGGGACGCGGAGGCGGAGCGCCGGGTGCTGGCCGCGGGGCACCCCTCACAGGCCAAGAAGGCGGGGCGGCTGGTGCGGGACTTCGACGAGAAGGTGTGGGAGCGGGAGCGCTTCCGGATCGTGGTCGAGGGCAGCGTGCACAAGTTCGGCGCGCATGCCGGCCTGCGGGAGTTCCTGCTGAGCACCGGCGAGCGTGTTCTGGTGGAGGCGAGTCCGGTGGACCGCGTGTGGGGCATCGGCCTCGCGGCGGGCGACGAGGCGGCCACCGACCCCGAACGCTGGCGCGGCCCGAACCTCCTGGGCTTCGCCTTGATGACGGCCCGCGAACAGCTGGCACACAGCGACTGAACCGACGCGCGGACGACTGGCACGATGGCTGAACCGACGGCCGGGTCAGCCTCCCGGAACCTGCCGTCCGACGGCCTGCGGGGCAGGGGCCCGGGGCCGCGCGTAGCGCGCCACGCGGGTGGGGCCGCGGGCGGCTTGTCATAGGGGTGCAGGTCAGGCGGTCGTGGCGATGAAGAAGGCGAGCAGGACGAGGGCCAGGACGATGCCGGTCGCGCCGCAGATGATGCCCGCCAGGGCCTGGCCGGGGTTGGTCGCCTCGCCGCGGCGGGCCCTGCCGCGGCCGATCGCGCCGAAGATCACGGCCAGCGCGCCCACCAGGATCGCCACCGGCCACATGCAGAAGCCGATCGCCGCCAGGATGCCCAGCACCAACCCGGCCGTGCCCAGCCCGTTGCTCGGCATCGGCTGCATGCCGGACCAGCCGTAGTAGCCGGGGCCGGCGGCGGGCGGCGCGGGGTAGCCGTAGCCCGCGGGGCCGCCCGGGTAGCCGTACGGAACCTGGCCGGGGCCGCCGGGTGCGAGGGGCGGCGGCGGAACCGGCGCCCCCTGCGGCTGCGCGGCAGGCGGTGCGAAGGGGGCGCCCGCCGGGGACTCCTGACGCGGCGGGGCGAACGGGTTCGGCGGTGGGGCCGCCGGCGGTGTGCCGGCCGGCCCGGCCCAGGGCGGCGCCGTACTCGCCTCCGGGTACGAGGCGACCGTCGACTGATCGTGAACGGAGGGCGCCACCTGCGGGTCATGGGCAAAGGGCGGGAGCGGGGTGCCGGAGCCGCCCGCGACGACCGTGTCACCCGGTCCGCTCGCCAAGGCGCCGGGCGCGGGGGCGGGGGCGGGGGCGGCGTCCGCCGGAGCCGCCCACGGGTCGACGCCCGGCCGGGGCGCGGCGGTGTCGGGCCGCGGTGCGGTGGCAGCGTCCGCCGGGGTGGCCGCGGGCGCCCGGTCGGTGGGCGGGGCCCACGGCGCGGAAGCCGCCTCCCGGGTCGCGGACGACGAAGCACCAGGGGCGGATCCGCCGCCCGCATCCCACGACCCCGCGGTGGCACCGGCCGGCTCGGGCCAGACCCCCGTGGCCAAAGCCGTGGATCCGGCCACGGGCCCGGACCGGGGATCCGAACCGGCCGGGGCCGGCCAGGACACCACGTCCGCGCCACCGTCGGCGGCCGCGCCCCGACCCGTGGCCCCACCACCCGCAACGACACCGCCCGCAACGGCACCCTCAGCGGCCGAACCGCCGGCGGCAGGCGCGGCAGGCGTCGTGGACCGGGTGTCGGGCGAGGCAGCGTGGCCGGGCGTCGCTCCGCTCTCCGCGGCGTTCTGCGGTGCCTCGTCGGACATGTCGCACGGTCCCCTCTCATCGGCGTGCTGTCATGCTACGGGCAGGCCAGTGCCGCCCCGGGCACGGCTTACGATGACCCCCGAGTCACCGATCAGCCGATCACCCGCGCCCGGACCCCGGTCCGCCGGCGCCTTCCCGGGGAGGGACCTCTTGACCGACAGCGCCGCACCCGCCGACCGCGCCGCACCCGCCGACCGCGACCTGCAAGCCTTCATCGCCGGACTGCCCAAGGCCGAACTGCACGTCCACCACGTCGGCTCCGCTTCCCCGCGCATCGTCTCGGAACTCGCCGCCCGTCACGCCGACTCCAAGGTCCCCGCCGACCGGGAGGCGCTGGCCGAGTACTTCACCTTCACGGACTTCGCCCACTTCATCGACGTGTACCTGTCCGTCGTCGACCTCGTCCGCACCCCGGAGGACGTCCGCCTCCTCACCTACGAGGTGGCCCGCGACCTGGCCCGGCAGCAGGTGCGGTACGCCGAGCTGACCATCACGCCGTTCTCCTCGACCCGCCGCGGCATCGACGCACGCGCCTTCATGGACGCGATAGAGGACGCCCGCAAGGCGGCCGAGTCCGAGTTCGGGACCGTGCTGCGCTGGTGCTTCGACATCCCCGGCGAGGCGGGCCTCGATGCCGCGGAGGAGACGGTCCGGCTCGCCACCGACGACCGGGTGCGCCCGGAGGGCCTGGTCTCCTTCGGGCTCGGCGGACCCGAGATCGGCGTGCCCCGGCCGCAGTTCAAGCCGTACTTCGACCGGGCCGTCGCCGCCGGGCTGCGCTCCGTGCCGCACGCCGGTGAGACGACCGGCCCCGAGACGGTCTGGGATGCGCTGACCGAGCTGGGCGCCGAGCGGATCGGGCACGGCACCAGCTCGGCCCGCGACCCCAAGCTGCTCGCGCACCTCGCCGACCACCGCATCCCGCTGGAGGTCTGCCCGACCTCCAACATCGCCACCCGCGCGGTGCGCACCCTCGACGAGCACCCGATCAAGGAGTTCGTCGAGGCCGGCGTCGTGGTCACCGTCAACTCGGACGACCCGCCGATGTTCGGTACCGACCTCAACAACGAGTACGCGGTGGCCGCCCGGCTGCTCGGCCTCGCCGAGCGCGGCCTCGCCGACCTCGCCAAGAACGCGGTGGAGGCGTCCTTCCTGGACCCGGCGGGCAAGGCCCGGATCGCCGCCGAGATCGACACCTACACGGCGGACTGGCTCGCCCGCTGAACCCCCCGCGCGGTGTTCATCCGCACAATGGGGTCCATGCAGACCGTGACCGCCGTCGCGCACCGCGGCGACCCCTATCGCTTCCGTGAGAACACCATCGACTCACTGCGTTCCGCGCTCCGGCGGGGCGCGGACGCGGTCGAGATCGACGTACGGCTCACCCGTGACGGCGTACCCGTGCTGCTGCACGACGCGACGCTGGAGCGGCTGTGGGAGCACGACCGGCCGCTCGGCTCGCTGTCCGCCGCCGAGGTGCGCGGACTCACCGCGGGCGGCGTGCCGACGCTGGAGGAGGCGCTGGCCGCGACGGACGACAGCCGGGTGATGGTCGACCTGCCGGGCCGGGTCGAGCGCCGGACCGCACGGCGGATCGTGGAGGCCGTGCACGCGGCCGGGGCGCGGGACCGCGTCTACTACTGCGCGGGCGCGGAGGCGATGCTGGCCGTCCGCGCCGCCGACCCGGCCGCCGAGATCGCGCTGACCTGGACGACGCTCGCGCCGCCGCGGCCCGCCCTGCTGGCAGCGGTGGGCCCGCGCTGGCTCAACTACCGCTTCAGCCTGGTCAGCCGGGACCTCGCCGCCCGCGTCCACCACGGCGGTCAGCTGCTGTCGGTATGGACCCCCGACACGCGCCGTGCCATGCGACGCCTCCTGGACCTGGGCGTCGACTCGATCACCACGAACCGCATCGACGCCCTCTGCACTCTCCGCCAGGGCTGAGCGCTCCCGGCCGCCCGGCCGTGCTCACGGGGAGAGAACCCTTGGTCATTAATTGCGGAATTCCCTGACATACAAGTAAATTTCCAGCCGCCGTTTCAAGAGGTCACCGGCGGACGGGGGCGAAGGATGAGCACGGCCGTACGCGAAGTGAGCCCGCGCAGGAAAGGGCGCCCCCGTCCATGACCGACCGCACGACGCGTTCTGGGGCCGTGATCCGTGGCTTTCGCGTGGGCGACGGTCCGCAGGTGGTGCAGGCGTGGCGCCGCAGTGCGCCGGCCGACCCGATCACGGCGGACCGCTTCCGCTCCCTGGTGCTGCTCGACGCCAACTTCGATCCGGCGGGGCTTCGGGTCGCGGTCGACGGCGCGCGTGTCGACGGCGGACGTGTCGACGGCGGACGTGTCGTCGGCGCGGCCTACGCGGTGCGCCGGCTGACGCCGCTGACCGGCATCGACCTGGAGCCGGAGCAGGGCTGGATCCCGTTCTTCTTCGTCGACCCGGCCGCCCGCGGGCGCGGCCTCGGCCGCCGGCTGCTGACCGACGCCCTCGACTGGCTGCACGGCCACGGCCGCACCCAGGTGGACTTCTCCTCGTACACTCCGCACTACGTCCTGCCCGGCCTGGACGCCGAGGCGTACCCGGAAGCGGCCGGGCTCCTTGAGTCCCTGGGCTTTCGCACGCTGTACGAAGCTGCGGCGATGGACCGTGGCCTGGTCGGCTACCGCTTCCCCGCGGACGCGGCGCGCCGCCTGGCCGAACTGACGGCACACGGCCACCGGTTCGGCACACCGTCCGACGACGACCTGGTGGACCTGGTGGCGCTCGCCGGGCAGCACTTCAGCCCGGACTGGGCGCGCGCGATCCGGGAGTGTCTGGCCGCTGGCACACCGCTCGACCGGATCGTCGTCGTCCGGGACCCCGCGGGCCGCCTGGTGGGCTGGGCGATGCACGGCGCGTACGAGTCGGTGGACGAGAGGTTCGGCCCGTTCGGTGTGCTGGAAGAAAGGCGCGGCACCGGGCTCGGCAAGGTTCTGCTGCATCTGGTCCTGGAGCGGATGCGGGCGCGCGGGGCGCACTCGGCGTGGTTCCTGTGGACCGGTGAGCGCTCCCCGGCGGGCCATCTGTACCGCGACGCCGGTTTCCGCACGACCCGGCTGTTCCGCGTGCTGCGCAAGGAGGCCACCCGATGACGCCGGGACGCCGCACCGGCGGCCTGAGCCGCCGTCACTTCGCGCTCGCTCTCCCCTCGGCGCTGCTCGCCTCCGGGTGCGCCGCGCCGCACCGGGGCACCGGGCGCCCCGGGGATCCGATCGTCCTCACCCTGCTCTCCCACTACGCGAGCGGCGCGCTCAAGAAGGCCCTCCAGGGCCCGGTCGACGAGTGGAACGCCACGCACGAACGGGTCAAGGTGCGGACGACGGCGGTCGAGTTCACCGACCTGCTGACCACCTTCATGGTCCGGCAGGCCGCCGGCCAGGGCGCCGACATCGTCCACCCGTACTGCCTGTGGAACGGCCAACTGGTCCGGGCCGGTGTCCTGCGGCCGGCTCCGTCCGGGCACGCCGCGGAGATCAGGCGCGGCTACAGCGAGGCCGCGGTCGGCGCGTCATCGGTGGGAGGCACGGTCTACGGCTACCCCACCGAGGTGCAGACGTACGCCCTCTACTACAACAAGCGGCTGCTGCGCGAGGCCGGCGTGGACGGACCTCCGCGCACCTGGCGGGAGTTGGAGGAGACGGCCTACCGCACCACCAGGCGGGACCGGTACGGCAACACGCTGGTCCAGGGGTTCGGTCTTTCGGCCTACGACGACTCCACCACCGTCGGCCAGACGCTCGCCCTGCTGAGCACGGCCGGCGGAACGTTCGTCTCCGCGGACGGCAGGCGCACCGCCATCGACTCGCCGGCCGGCCGGGCCGTGTTCGACCTGGAGCACCGCCTCGTCGGCAAGGGCGCGAGCGCCCCCGGCGTCAACGTCTACCGGGCGTTCCCGTCCGGGCAGGCGGCCATGGTGGTCGGCGCCGGCTGGTGGACCGGGACCCTGAAGGCCCTGATGGGCGAGGACTACCGCGATGTGGGCGTCGCGCCCGTGCCCGTGCCCGCGGCGGGCGGCCGACGCGCCACGCTCTGCACCGGGTTCCTGCTGGGCGTCAACACGGCCTGTGAACACCCGGGCGAGGCCTGGGAGTTCCTGCGCTGGCTCAACACCGAGAAGGTGAACGTGAAGAACGCCGCGAAGGGCGCGACGGCGACCCGGATGAGCCTGCTCCAGGTGTCGGTCGGCTCGCTGACCGGCCGCGCCGACGACATGCGGACCCTCCTCGGCGACGGCGGCGCAGAGGCAGGGGCAGGCGCAGGCGCAGGGGCAGGCGCAGTCGGTGAAGGCAGCGGCGGCGACCCGGGCCGCGATCCGAATCTGCGCCCGTTCCTGGACGCGCTGGCGTACGCGGTGCCCGAGCCGAACGTGCCGGGCGCGCAGCAGGCCAAGTCGCTGCTGCGCAAGAACATCGAGGCGCTCTGGACCGGTCAGCAGTCCGTCGACGAGGCGCTGCGCACGACCCGCCGCCAGGTCGACCAGGAGGTGTCGCGCTCATGGTGAACGCCCTGGTACCGGAGACGGCCGAGCGGGCGCACGGCAGGCGGTACGTACCGTCCGCCGTCGACGGCCGCACCCGCGCCCGGCGCCGCCAGGCCCTCGTCGCCTATCTCTTCCTCGCGCCGACGCTGCTGTTCTTCGCCGTGTTCCTGATCCTGCCGCTCGGCTTCGCGCTGCTGCTGTCGATGTCCCGCTGGGCCGGGTTCGACCTCGGCGCCATCGATCCGGTCGGTCCGGACAACTTCACCGGCCTGTTCGCGGACGGATCGACGTTCCTGACGCCGATCCTCACCAACACACTGCTGTTCGCCCTGGGCACCGTGGCCCTCGCGCTCGCGGGCTCCGTGCTCGTCGCCACCTGCATCGACAAGCTGCGCTTCCAAGGGCTGTGGCGCACCCTGTACTTCCTGCCGATCGTCACGACCGTCGTCGCCGTCGGCAACGTGTGGAAGTACATGTACGAGCCGGGCGGCCTGGTCAACGGCGTCCTCAACGCCCTGGGGATCGGCTCGGTGGCGTTCCTCCAGGACCCGGACACCGCGCTGCCCTCCGTCGTGGTCGTACAGGCCTGGGCCTCGCTCGGCACGGCGATCCTCATCCTGACCGCCGGGCTGAAGTCCGTTCCCGAGTCGTACTACGAGGCCGCCGCGCTCGACGGCGCCGGGCCCGTCACCGTCTTCTGGAAGATCACCCTGCCACTGCTGCGGCCGTCCCTGCTGCTCGTGTGCGTCACCCAGTTCATCTCC
This sequence comes from Streptomyces sp. NPDC004629, assembly GCF_042873595.1. NCBI lineage: Bacteria > Bacillati > Actinomycetota > Actinomycetes > Kitasatosporales > Streptomycetaceae > Streptomyces > Streptomyces sp. NPDC004629. Next base: position 29,518 of record NZ_JBIALO010000013.1, read on the forward strand.
GGCCTCCAGTCGTTCGCGCTGATCACCGTGATGACCAGGGGCGGGCCGGGCGACGCGACCGATGTGGCCGCACTGGAGATGTACCGGCAGGCCTTCTCGTACGGCGACTGGGGCGCGGCGAGCGCCGCCGCCTTCGTGCTGTTCGTCGTGGTCCTCGTGGTCACCCTGGCGCAGTTGTGGATCTTCCGGCGCGGCGGGGAGGACGCGTGATCCGCCGCCGGTTCCCGTGGCTGTCGTATCTGGTGGTCGGGACCGGCGCCGCGCTCACGGTGGTGCCGTTCCTCGACATGGTGATGACGTCGTTCAAGGGGCCCGGCGAGTCCGGCACGTTGCCGTACCGGTTCCTGCCCAAGGCGTTCGACCCGTCCAACTACCGGGCCGCCATCGACCAGCTCGACCTGCCGGTGCTCTTCCGCAACAGCGTCGTCGCCACCGCCGTGATCACCGGGTCGGTGCTGCTCACGTCGTCGCTCGCCGGCTACGCGCTCGCCAAACTCCGCTTCCCCGGGCGGGACTTCGTCTTCCGCCTCGTGCTGTCGACGATGATGTTCCCGCCGTTCCTGTTCTTCGTCCCGCGCTTCCTGATCCTGGTGCACTGGCCGCTGGCGGGCGGCAACGATCTGTTCGGACGCGGCGGCGCGGGCCTGACCGTCAGCATCGTGGCGCTCACCGTGCCGTTCCTCGTCAACGGCTTCGGGATCTTCCTGATGCGCCAGTTCATGCTCTCGATCCCGGACGAGGTGCTGGAGGCCGCGCGCATCGACGGGGCCGGTGAGTTCGCCGTGTGGTGGCGGATCGTGGTGCCGCAGACCAAGCCGGTCGTGGTGACGCTCGGGCTGCTGACCTTCGTCGACGCCTGGAACGAGTACATCTGGGCGTTGCTCGTCTCGACCGCCGACCCGGACGTGATGACCCTGCCCGTCGGCATCCAGCTCCTTCAGGACCACATCGATCCGACCCGCACGATGCCCGTCGTCATGGCCGGCCTCGTCCTCAGCATCCTGCCGGTCCTGATCCTGTTCCTGCTGCTCCAGAAGTACTACATCCGCGGCGTCATGCTCAGCGGCCTCAAGTGACCGCACCCGCCTAGGTCCTGTCGTCAAACTCCCGTCGTTCGCCCGGAGGGCGGGCCCTGCGGCGTCGTGGGGGTCCCCCTGGTCGAGCGGAGCCGAGAGCTTGGGGGAGCGTGCTCTCGGTGTGCCGGGCGCAGGTCCTCGTACTGGACGTACTTGGGCCTGTGGCCGGTGCGGCGAGAGTGCGTGCATGGCTTCGCGGGGCAGGCGGGGGTTTGACGACAGGGCCTAGAGCCCCGCGATCCTGTTCCACCGCTTGGCGAAGTCGGCCCGCTCCTCGGAGATGATGTCGCGGGCGACGGCGAGGCGCCGGCGCATCGTGTCGTCGGGGAAGATCAGCGGGTTGTCGGCGAGGGCCGCGGTGTCCTTGTCCTTGGCGGCGGCGAGCACGTCCTTGGCCGCCGGGACCGGGCAGACGTAGTTCACCCAGGCGGCCGGCTCCGCCGCGGCCTCGGGCCCGAAGTAGTAGTCAAGGAGCCTGGCCAGCACGTCCCCGCTGACCAGGTCCTTCGTATAGTCGTTGCCGGTGAAACGGCGGATCTGGCCGCGGCGGGTCTGCCGCTCCACCTGGTCGCAGACCCGGTGGAAGTCGTCCGCGGTCCACCGGGTGATGTCCACGCCGTTGCCCTGGCTGATCTTGCCGAAGAACTCGTCGTTGTCGTTGATCTCCTCGATGTAGTCGACGGAGATGCCGGTGCGCTTCTCGAAGGCCGCCAGCGTGGGCCTGCGGTTCCGGTTGTCGTCGTCGGTGTCGACGTACAGCGGCCAGTTCGCCCAGATCAGCCTCTTGTCGGTGGCGGAGGTGTCCGGCACGGCGCGGTCGGCGGGCGCGACACCGAGCAGAACAATGGACCACCGTCGACCACCCCCGCCCTACCAGACACGTTGTCGCTCCCTTGCCCCGAAGGGGCGCGAGGAACTGCGCGACCAGCCACAACGGCGCCGCAGCCAACCACCGACCGGACGCGAGGAATCCGCACGCCCGGTCACTACGGCGCCGCACACTGAAGACCTCCGCCAACCCAGCGGAGCGCCCGTCAGCCGTCCAGTGACGTCATCACGTGCTTGATCCGCGTGTAGTCGTCGAAGCCGTACCCCGACAGGTCCTTGCCGTAGCCGGACTTCTTGAAGCCGCCGTGCGGCATCTCGGCGACCAGCGGAATGTGCGTGTTGATCCACACGCAGCCGAAGTCCAGCTTCTTGGACATCCGCATGGCACGGGCGTGGTCCTTGGTCCAGACGGAGGAGGCGAGGGCGTACTCGACGCCGTTGGCCCACCGCACGGCCTGGTCCTCGTCGGTGAAGGACTGGACGGTGATGACCGGCCCGAAGACCTCGTTCTGGATGATCTCGTCGTCCTGTTTGAGGCCCGAGACGACGGTCGGGGCGTAGAAGTAGCCCTGCTCGCCGACCTGCCGCCCGCCGGCCTCGACCTTGGCGTGCGCGGGCAGCCGCTCGATGAAGCCGGAGACCTGCTTGAGCTGGTTCGGGTTGTTCAGCGGGCCGTAGAGGACGTCCTCGTCGTCCGGCTGCCCGGTCTTGGTGTCGGCGGCGGCCTTGGCCAGCGCGGCGACGAACTCGTCGTGGATGGACTCCTGGACGAGGACGCGGGTGGCGGCCGTACAGTCCTGGCCGGCGTTGAAGAAGCCCGCGACCGAGATGTCCTCGACGGCCTTCGGGATGTCGGTGTCCTCGAAGACGACGACCGGCGCCTTGCCGCCCAGTTCCAGGTGCACCCGCTTGACGTCCTTGGCCGCGGACCCGGCGACGGAGATGCCGGCGCGGACGGAGCCGGTGATGGAGGCCATCGCCGGGGTGGGGTGCTCCACCATGAGGCGGCCGGTGTCGCGGTCGCCGCAGATGACGTTGAAGACGCCCTTGGGCAGGATCGAACCGATGATCTCGGCGATCAGCACGGCGGAGGCCGGGGTGGTGTCCGAGGGCTTGAGGACGACCGTGTTGCCCGCGGCGATCGCCGGGGCGAACTTCCACACGGCCATCATCATCGGGTAGTTCCACGGCGCGACCTGCGCGCAGACGCCGACCGGCTCGCGGCGCACGATCGAGGTCATGCCCTCCATGTACTCGCCGGCCGAGCGGCCCTCCAGCATCCGCGCGGCGCCCGCGAAGAACCGGATCTGGTCGACCATCGGCGGGATCTCCTCGGAGCGGGTCAGGCCGACCGGCTTGCCCGTGTTCTCCACCTCCGCCGCGATCAGTTCCTCGGCGCGCTCCTCGAACGCGTCGGCGATCTTCAGCAGTGCCTTCTGCCGCTCGGCGGGCGTGGTGTCGCGCCAGCCGGGGAAGGCCGCGGCGGCTGACGCCATCGCGGCGTCCACGTCCGCCTGGCCGGACAGCGGCGCGGTCGCGTACGCCTCGCCCGTCGCGGGGTTGACCACCTCGGTGGTCCGTCCGTCGGCGGCATCCCGGAACTCACCGTCGACGTAATTGCGGAGCTTGCGCAGCCGCCCCAGCTCGGTGCTCACTGCCGGCCTCCTGTCAGGTCAGATCTGTCCAGTCACTGAGACACCCACCCTAGTCCGGGAGCCGACGTTTTCAACACCCCCGTTCGGGCCATGGCTGCGAAATCCGCACGTCTCGATGGCGTAAACAACGAATTTCATTGAAGGAGCCTTGCGGAACTGTCGAGACGTCGTGCACAGTGAGGGCGTGGCCAGTCGAAGCGCAGACCAGAGGGACTCGTCCCGCGATCCCAGGAACGGCACTCCCCACCTGGACGCCGTCTCCCTCGCCATCATCGAGCAGCTCCAGCAGGACGGACGCCGGCCCTACGCCGCCATCGGCAAGGCCGTGGGCCTGTCCGAGGCGGCCGTGCGCCAGCGCGTCCAGAAGCTGCTCGACCAGGGCGTGATGCAGATCGTCGCCGTCACGGACCCGCTCACCGTGGGCTTCCGCCGGCAGGCGATGGTCGGGATCAACGTCGAGGGCGATGTGGAGTCCGCGGCCGATGCGCTGACCGCCATGTCGGAAGTCGAGTACGTGGTGATGACCGCGGGCTCGTTCGACATCCTCGCCGAGATCGTCTGCGAGGACGACGACCACCTGCTGGACGTCATCAACAAACGCATCCGGGCCCTGCCCGGAGTGCGCTCCACCGAGAGCTTCGTCTACCTCAAGCTCAAGAAGCAGACCTATATGTGGGGATCCCGATAACCGTGAGCACAAAGGACCTGAGCCGCAGCGCGTACGACCACCTGTGGATGCACTTCACCCGCATGTCCTCGTACGAGAACTCCCCCGTCCCGACCATCGTCCGGGGCGAGGGCACCTACATCTACGACGACAAGGGCAAGCGCTATCTCGACGGTCTCGCGGGCCTGTTCGTGGTCCAGGCCGGTCACGGCCGCACGGAACTCGCCGAGACGGCCTTCAAGCAGGCCCAGGAGCTGGCGTTCTTCCCGGTGTGGTCCTACGCCCACCCGAAGGCCGTGGAACTGGCCGAGCGACTGGCCGGCTACGCGCCGGGCGACCTGAACAAGGTCTTCTTCACCACCGGCGGCGGCGAGGCCGTCGAGACCGCCTGGAAGCTCGCCAAGCAGTACTTCAAGCTGACCGGCAAGCCCACCAAGTACAAGGTCATCTCCCGCGCGGTCGCCTACCACGGCACCCCGCAGGGCGCCCTGTCCATCACCGGCCTGCCGGGCCTGAAGGCCCCCTTCGAGCCGCTGGTGCCGGGCGCGCACAAGGTGCCCAACACCAACATCTACCGCGCCCCGATCTTCGGCGACGACCCGGAGGCATTCGGCCGCTGGGCCGCCGACCAGATCGAGCAGCAGATCCTCTTCGAGGGCCCGGACACCGTCGCCGCGGTCTTCCTGGAGCCGGTGCAGAACGCCGGCGGCTGCTTCCCGCCGCCGCCCGGCTACTTCCAGCGGGTGCGCGAGATCTGCGACCAGTACGACGTGCTGCTCGTCTCCGACGAGGTCATCTGCGCCTTCGGCCGGCTCGGCACGATGTTCGCGTGCGACAAGTTCGACTACGTACCGGACATGATCACCTGCGCCAAGGGCATGACCTCCGGCTACTCCCCGATCGGCGCCTGCATCATCTCCGACCGCCTGGCCGAGCCGTTCTACAAGGGCGACAACACCTTCCTGCACGGCTACACCTTCGGCGGCCACCCGGTCTCCGCCGCGGTGGGCCTCGCCAACCTCGACCTGTTCGAGCGCGAGGGCCTCAACCAGCATGTGCTGGACAACGAGCCCGCGTTCCTGGCCACCCTGCAGAAGCTGCACGACCTGCCCATCGTCGGCGACGTCCGCGGCAACGGCTTCTTCTACGGCATCGAACTGGTCAAGGACAAGAACACCAAGGAGACCTTCAACGACGAGGAGACCGAGCGCGTCCTGTACGGCTTCCTCTCCAAGGCTCTCTTCGACAATGGCCTGTACTGCCGGGCCGACGACCGCGGCGACCCGGTCGTCCAGCTCGCCCCGCCGCTGATCTCCGACCAGGGGACCTTCGACGAGATCGAGCAGATCCTGCGCGCCACGCTGACGGAGGCATGGACCAAGCTCTGAGCCCCGGCCCCCGGCCCCCGGCCCCCGGGCCCCGGCGCGGTGGTGCGGCCCCGCCCGCCCCGCGCCGCTGATCAGCTGATCGACGGCCCCGGCGTCGCCCGTTCGAATGAAGAACGGCGGCCCGGGGCCGTGTGCTGTCCGGCCACCCCGTGGCGGCTGCCTAGCGTGCCAGTGACCGATCGGCCCGGCCTTCGTTCCCCCGGAAGGGGGACCAGGCACCGGGAAAAACGGATCAGAACCGAGGTGTACGCCCATGGAGGCCCCGCCGGACAACGACGTGCTCTGGGCACGGTCCCTGCACTTCACCCACAACGACGGCTCGCCCGCCCTCGGTGGTGTCTCGCTCGGTGTGCGGGAGGGCGAGATCATCGCCGTCAGCGGGCCGCGCGGCAGCGGCAAGACGACCCTGCTGCGCTGCCTGTCCGGGCTCCTGCCGGTCCGGCGCGGCGAGGTCTGGTTCAACAGCGCGCCCGTGCACACCATGGGCCCGCTGGCCCGGGAACGGCTGCGCCGCGACCGGTTCGGCTGGATCGACCCGGCGCCCGCCCTGCTCCCGGAGCTGAACGTGTGGGAGAACACCGCGCTGCCCCTGATGCTGCGCGGCACCAGCCGCCGCCGCGCCAAGACCGCCGCCCTGGAGTGGCTGGAACGGCTCGACGTCGGCCACAGGTCCCATCGGCATCCGCACCAGTTGCGGCAGTCCGAACGTCAACGGGTCTCGATCGCCCGGGCGCTCGCCCCGGCCCCCACGGTGCTGTTCGCGGACGAGCCCACGGCCCCCCTGCACCGCGCCGACCGCGCCCAGGTGCTGCGCACGCTGACGACGGCGGCCCGCTCGCACGGCATCACCGTCGTCCTCGCCACCCACGACGCGGAGACCGCGGCCCTCGCCGACCGCACGGTGGCGCTGCTCGACGGGCGGCGCGTGACCACCGTGCACCTTCCACCGGTCACCGAGTCGGAAGGCCGGGCGGCGTGCTCGCTCTCCGTCTGAGCCGCGGCGCCCATCCCGCGGTCCATCTGCGCCGCCTCCTGGTGGCGACGGCCGCGGCGGGCACGGGCTTCCTGCTGCTGAGCACCCTCGCCCAAGCCCTGGCGCACCCCGAGAACCCGACGGAGTCGGTGCAGAGCCTGGCCTGGTGCGCGGTGCCGCTGGCCGCCACCGTCCACTTCGCGGTGGCGGTCGCCCGCACCGACCCGGGCACCAGGCCCCGCCCCGGGCTCTCGGCCCTCGGCCTCGGACCCGGCCGGCTGATGGCGATCTCGGTCCTGACCACGGCCCTGTCCTGCACGCTGGGCTCGGCGGTGGCCCTGCTGGTCTTCCTCCATCTGCGCGGCGACCTGACGGGCATGCCCTTCGACGGGGCCGCGCGGCACCTCCTGGCCGCGGGCGAGCCGCTACCCCTGCCGGCCGCCCTCACCCTCCTCCTGCCGGCGCCGCTGATCGCCTCGGGCACGGTGGCCCTGGTGCTGCGGCCCCGGGGCGCCCGCCCCGCGCAGCGCGCGGCATGGACATACGGCCGCTTCGGCTCCTACGGGCGGGCACGGTCGCGCGAGGCCCTGGGAGCGCACACCGGGTTCGCCACCCGGTCGGAGAACGGCACCGTCCGACCGGCCGCCGCGACACGGGTCGTCGGCACGGTGCCCGTCCCGCACAGGGGCGACATCGAACGGCCGCCCGGCCGCGGGGACGACCGGCCCGCCCCGGTGGACGGCGAGTGGGACCCCGCACACCCCGATCCGGCCGACGGCACTCCGGCCGACCCCGCGTCACCGGATGCCGGCTGGACGCACGCCCTCGCCGATCCGCGGCGCGCACCCTCCGGCCTGCCCTGGGGCATCGCGGTCCTCACGGTCGGCCTGACCGTGGAGGCGTACGGCGACCGGTCCGCCGGCCCCGGCCCGGCCCTGCCCGGCGTGCTGATCGGCTGGGCCCTGACCGCCGTGGGGCTGGTCCTGGCGGGCCCCGGCCTCACCCATCTGTGCGGCCGGCTGCTGCAGACGGCCCGGCCGGGCGCGCTGCGGCTGCTCGCCGGCCGGGCGCTGATGGCGGAGGCCGTCCGTATCGGCCGCCCGCTCGGCGTCGTCTGCGCGGTCGTCTCGGGCGCGTTCGCCCTGACCGTGTTCTCCCCGTTCTCCCTTTTCTCCTCGGTCTCCCCTATCTCCTCGGTCTCCTCCGTCGTCCCCGCCTCCGGCCCGCTCACCACCTTCGGCGTCCTCCTGGTCACCGGCTGCACCGTGGCGACCCTGCTGACGGCGGCCGTGGAGGCCCGGCAGTGCCGCGCCGACACCATCGCCGCCCTGGTGCGGCTCGGCGCGCCCGCGACCCTGCTGCGCGGCGCCGCGGCCCTGCGCGCGGGCGCCCTGCTCGCCCTGTTCGGTCCGCTCACCGTGGCGGTCGCCGACCTGGTGGCGTTCCCGCTGGGCCGCTGAGGGATCCTGACAGCGGTACGGCAGAGGTCCGCGGCCGCCGATGAGTTTCCCGGCGGCCCCCGGTCTACCCCCTCGAACGGCACGCAACCGAGGGGAGAGGCCCCATGTACCAGCAGATGATCTTCGTGAACCTGGCCACCGCTGACGTCGAGGCGTCGAAGAGGTTCTTCACCGAGCTGGGGTACACGATCAACCCGCAGTTCAGCGGGGACGACTGCGCCTGCGTCGTCATCAGCGACACCATCGTCGCGATGCTGCTCAGCAAGGAGCGCTACGCCACCTTCACCTCGAAGGAGATCGTCGACTCGGCCAAGGCCAGCGAGGTGCTGGTGTGTCTGAGCGCCGAAAGCCGCGAGAAGGTCGACGAGTTGGTGAACCGGGCGATCGCGGCGGGCGGCACGGCGAGCGGCACCCCCCAGGACCACGGCTTCATGTACGGCCGTGCCTTCGACGACCTCGACGGCCACACCTGGGAGGTCGTGTGGATGGATCCGGCGGCGGTGCAGGGCTGACTTCGCGCCGGTCGGCTTGATCGAATCGGTTCCCGAGTCGTTGAAACCTCCCGGGAGTTAACAAGAGTGCAAAGCCAACGCGCGTGGGCGGCATCTGCATTGACAGTGCTTATGAACCGCTTATAGACCTGTGAGTCTCAAGGGGGTGTTGAAGCGGGACTCCGTCGTTGCCTCATCACCCCCGCAAGCCCCCCGCAGATGCACTCTGTAAAGGACAAACGTGTCCATAACTCGCCGTAGCGCACGTCGTTCCGTGCGCATTCTGGGTGTTGCCTCCGCGACCGTGGCGCTCGCACTGGGCGTCACCAACTCCGCGCTCGCCTGCAACATCCGTGAGTTCTCCGCCGAAGCCAAGTGCGACGGCACCAACGGCGTCATCGTCGTCACCGACAAGGACGCCTCCGGTACGCCCGCTGTCATCACCGTGTTCCTGGAGAACAACGGTGCCGACGAGAAGCAGGTCGGTGAGCCCCAGGAGATCAAGGGCTCGCGTCAGGGCACCACCGTCTCGTTCACCGAGGACTGGAAGCCCAACGCGACGTACCGGATCCACGTCAAGGCCGGCAACCAGGTGGACGAGGACATCAAGCCCAACCTCACCACCCCGTCCACGGCCTGCAAGACCGAGGACACCCCGACTCCGACGCCGCCGGAGGCCACTCCGTCGCCGTCCGAGTCCGAGTCCACCCCCGCCGAGTCGCAGACCCCGACCCCGTCGGCCTCGGAGAGCACCAGCACCGCCCCGGCGGACACGTCGAGCAACGCGCCGTCCCCGGCGGCCGGTGACTCGAACCTCGCCGAGACGGGTGCGAACTCCAACACCGGTCTGATCGCCGGTGCGGCCGCCGCCTTCGTCGTCATCGGCGGTGGCGCTGTGTTCTTCGGCATGCGCCGCCGCGGGGCGAACAGCGGTCGCTGACACCCCGGTTCGGCATTCCGCCGTGGCCCGTCCCCGCAGTGCGGGGGCGGGCCACGGCCGTTCAGCCGAACGCCGTCCGCGCCAGCCAGAACTCCAGCACCCCCCGCTCGCCCACGATGACCAACTCCGGCCTGTCCAGCGGCAGTCGGCGGTAGAAGGCGAGCAGCACGGAGGTCAGGGGGCCGCGCAGGGCGACCGTCGCCCGCGCGTGGCCGCGGCTGTGCCGCACGCCGTCCTCATCGAGCCGGATCAGCCATTCGGCATCGAGTCCGGGCGGGGCGTCGGTGGCGTGCAGATGGATGCTCCGGTCCGGGCCGCGCAGGTCGCGCGCCGGATCGTGCGCCGTGTTGCGCTGCGCCCACTCCACCAGTTCCAGCCCCTCGTCGATCGCGTCGGCGGCGATGTCCGGCGCGACCTCGTAGGGCAGTTCGGCCGCCAGGGTGGCGTCCGCGCGGTGCACGGTGATCTCGTGTGCCATCCGGCGGGCCCAGAAGCCCGAGGAGCGGTCATCGGCCCAGGCCCACACCTCGGTGTCGGGTCCGGCCTCGCGCAGCGCGTCCACCACCAGCCGGCCGCTGTGCGCGAACCACGTGTCCAGGACGGCGGGGGCGCTGCCCGGCGCCGGTCCCGCGATCTCCGGTACCTCGTCGTGCGGAACGGCCTCCTGGGCCCGGCCGGCGACGGTCGCGGCGACCCAGCGCAGGGCGCCGCCGAGGTGGCACACCAGTTCCTCAAGGCGCCAGTCAGGACAGGTGGGCACGGGTGCGGACAGATCGGCGCCGGAGGTCACCACGTCCCGCACCTGGGCGACCTGGCGGGCGATCTCGTCGACGTAACGGTCATGGGCAAGACGGGTCATGGCCCTCACCCTAGATCCACGGCCCTCAGTCCAACACGACTATTTCCGCCGCGTCGAAGCCCACCCCGACCTCGGCCCCGGCGTCCGGGGCCGACCGCAGCGCGCACGCCGCCTCCAGACGGGGCCCGTTTGCCGGTTGGAGGTGGACGGCCACATGGGTGCCCCTGAAGGTGCGGGCGGTCACCGTGCAGCGCAGCCCCTCGTCCGCCGGCCCGAGCCGCACACCGGCGGGCCGCACCAGCAGGGTGCGCCGGCCCTGGGGCGCGGGCTCGGGCACCGGCAGCTTCCCCCACGGGGTGAGGGCCACCGCCCCGGTGACCTGTGCGCCGACGACGTTCTCGAAGCCGAGGAAGCGGGCCACGAACTCGTCCGCCGGCCGCTGCCACACCTCAAGCGGCGTACCGGACTGGGCGATCCGGCCGTCGCGCATCACCACCACCCGGTCGGCGAGCGCGAAGGCCTCCCCCTGGTCGTGCGTGACGGCGAGCACGGTGGTACCCAACCGGTCGAACAGCTCCCGCAGTTCCACCACCAGCCGCTCCCGCAGCGAGCGGTCCAGCTGGCCGAGCGGTTCGTCCAGCATCAGCAGCCGCGGCCCGGGCGCGAGGGCCCGGGCGAGCGCCACCCGCTGCTGCTCGCCCCCGGAGAGCCGGTCCACGGCCCGCCCGGCGGCACCCGGCAGCCCGACCAGCTCCAGCAACTCCCGTACGCCGGACCGCTGCCGCTCCTTCGACGCGCCGCGCATCCGCAGTCCGAACGCCACGTTGCCGCCCACGTCCCGCTGCGGGAACAGCTGGTGGTCCTGGAACATCAGCCCGACCTCGCGCCGGTGCGCGGGCACACCCGTCTGGTCCCGCCCGTCGAGCACGACCCGCCCGGAGTCCAGGGGCTGCAGCCCGGCCACCGCCCGGAGCAGCGTCGACTTGCCGCTGCCGCTGGGCCCGAGCACACACACGATCTCGTGCTCGGCCACCTCCAGGTCCACGGCGTCGAGCACGGTCCGCCCGCCGAGGCGAACGGTCGCGGACATGAGGCTCAGCAGCATCAGAACTCCCCGCTCCGGTACGGGCGGAGCCGTTCGAGCACCAGCAGCGCCGCCGCGCACACCACCATCAAAATCGTGGAAAGGGCCATCGTCTGCCCGTAGTTGAGGTCTCCGGGCCGACCGAGCAGCCGGGCCACGGCGACCGGCAGCGTGGGGTTGTCGGGCCGCGCGATGAACACGGTCGCGCCGAACTCCCCGAGCGACACGGCGAACGCGAACCCGGCCGCGACCAGCAGCGCCCGCCGCACCAGCGGCAGGTCGACCTCCCGCCACACCCGCCAGGGTGACGCCCCGAGCACGGTCGCCGCCTCCCGCAGCCGCCCGTCGACGGCCCGCAGCACCGGCAGCATCGTCCGGACCACGAAGGGCACGCCGACCAGTGCCTGCGCGAGCGGGACGAGGATCCAGGACTGCCGCAGATCCAGCGGCGGTTCGTCGAGGGCGATCAGGAATCCGAAGCCGACGGTCACGGCCGAGACGCCGAGCGGCAGCATCAGCAGCGCGTCGAAGCCCCGGACGATCCGGTCCGCGACGGGGAGGCCCCCGGTCGGGCGAAGCCGGGACGGGGGGAGCCGGGACAGCGCGGCGGCGGCCAGGGAGCCGATCAGCACCGCGATGGCGGTGGCGGCGACCGCGTACCGCAGGGAGTTGCCGACCGCCGCGATCGGCGCCACCAGGAACGTGCCGCCGTCCTCGTGGGTCAGGGCCCGGTAGTAGCGCAGCCCGGGGGCGTCGAGGGAGCGCTGCACCAGCACCGCGAGCGGCAGCAGGACGAGCGCCGTGACGGTGACGAGGACGCCGGCGAGCAGTGCCCACTGGCCCGCTCCGCGCGGCCGGCGCGCCGTCAGCGAGGCGTCGACCAGGCGCAGCGCGCTCTCCCGCCGCCGTACCGTCCAGGCGTGCACGGCGAGCACCGCGACCACCGCCGCGAACTGGACGAGGGTGAGGACCGCGGCCGTGGACAGGTCGAAGATCTGGGACGTCTGCCGGTAGATCTCCACTTCGAGCGTGGCGAAGGTGGGGCCGCCGAGGATCTGCACCACGCCGAAGGAGGTGAAGGTGAACAGGAACACCATCAGCGCGGCGGCGGCCACCGCCGGGGCCAGCGCCGGCAGGGTCACCTTGCGCCAGGCGGTCAGCGGCCCGGCACCCAGCATCCGCGCCGCCTCCTCCTGGCGCGGGTCGAGCCCGGACCACAGGCCGCCGACGGTGCGGACGACTACGGCGTAGTTGAAGAAGACGTGCGCGAGCAGGATCGCCCACACCGTGGTGTCCAGCCGAACGCCCCACAGGTCGTCGAGGAGCCCGCCGCGCCCGACGAGGGCGAGGAACGCCGTGCCGACCACGACGGTCGGCAGCACGAACGGCACGGTGACCACGGCCCGCAGGACCCGCTTGCCGGGGAAGTCGAGGCGCGCGAAGACATACGCGCCGGGCAGCGCCACCAGCAGGGTGAGCGCCGTGGAGGCGAGCGCCTGCCAGGTGGTGAACCACAGCACGTGCCGGATGTCGGAGCGGGTCACGACGTCCGTGATCCGCCCCAACTGCCAGGCTCCGTCCGGCTTCAGCCCGCGGGCGACGATGGCGGCCACGGGCCAGGCGAAGAAGACGGCGAAGAACGCGACCGGCCCGGCCATCAGCGCGAGCCGCACCACGCTCCCCGTACGCCGCCCGCCCGGGGCCGCGTCGGCTACTTCAGTACGAGCGAGGTCCACGACTTGACCCACTGGTCACGGTTGGCGGCGATCCGGTCGGGCGCCAGGTTCTCGGGATCCTTGGCCTGCGGGCCGTACTTCACGAACTCCTGCGGCACCTTCGCGTCCGCGCGCACCGGATAGACGTACATATTGAGCGGCATGTCCTCCTGGAACTCCTTGCCGATCAGGAAGTTCAGCAGCGCCTTGCCGCCCGCGCTGTTGCGGGCGCCGGTGAGCAGCCCGGCGTACTCGGTCTGCCGGAAGCAGGTGCCGGCGGCCACTCCGGTGGGCGCGGTGGCCGGCTTCGGGTCGGCGTAGACGACCTCGGCGGGCGGCGAGGAGGCGTAGGACACGACGAGCGGCCGGTCGCCGCCCGCCTTCCGGCCACCGGCCGAACCGGAGAACTCCTCGTCGTAGGCCTGCTCCCAGCCGTCCACGACCTTGACGCCGTTGGCCTTGAGCTTCTTCCAGTACTCCGGCCAGCCCCCGTCGCCGTATCTGGCGGCGGTGCCGAGCAGAAAGCCGAGGCCGGGCGAAGAGGTGCCGGCGTTCTCGGTGACGAGGAGGTTCTTGTACGCCGGTTCGACCAGGTCGTCGAAGGTCTGCGGCGGGGTCAGCCCGTGCCGGTCGAAGTACGCCTTGTCGTAGTTGACGCAGATGTCGCCGGTGTCGATGGGCGTGACCCGGTGCCCGGACGTATCGGACCGGAACTCGGGCCGCAGCCGGTCGGAGCCCCGGGCCTCGTACGGCTGGAACAGCCCGTTGTCCAGGGCCCGCGACAGCAGGGTGTTGTCGACGCCGAAGAAGACGTCGCCCTGCGGGTTGTCCTTGGTCAGGATCGCCTTGTTGACGGCCTGTCCGGCGTCGCCGTCCTTGAGGACCTTGACGCTGTAACCCGACCGCTCCTCGAAATCCTTGAGGACGTTCTTCGAGACGGCCCACGAGTCGTGGCTGACGAGGGTGACGGTCTTGGAGTCCGCGGCGCCCTTGTCGCCGGTGGACCCGCACGCGGACAGCGTGACCAGTGCGAGCCCGGCCGCGGCGGCCACCAGGGTCTTGGTGTGCAACTGAATTCCTCCTGGGGTTGACCAGGAAGAGACGCGGCCCTGCCCGGACTCCGCGAGGGATGTCCGGGCAGGGCGCAACAGCTTGAGTGAGGACCGATCTCCCTACCCAGAATGACCTGGGCGAGGTTCGGAGGGTCTGCGGCCCGTGTGCCGCACTCTCAGCGCTGTGGCGCTCCCCTGTCGGAATATGAAGTTTCGGAATGTGAGGGTTCGAAAGCCGAGGTTTTGAAAGCCGAGGCTTCCGACGGTGAGCTTGACGATAGGAAGGTATGACGTGATGGACGCCCTCAGACTACCGTCCGGCTACCGCTCGGTGGCAGCCAGCTGACCGCAGGCGCCGTCGATCTCCTGACCGCGGGTGTCCCGGATGGTCACCGGCACCCCGTGCGCCTCGATGGCCGCCACGAAGGCCTTCTCGTCCTCGGGCCTGGACGCGGTCCACTTGGAGCCGGGCGTCGGGTTGAGCGGGATCAGGTTGACGTGCACGGGCCTGCCCTTGAGCAGCCGGCCGAGCCGGTCGCCGCGCCACGCCTGGTCGTTGATGTCCCGGATCAGCGCGTACTCGATGGACAGCCGGCGCCCGGACCTCGCGGCGTACCCGAAGCCAGCGTCGAGCACCTCGCGCACCTTCCACCGCGTGTTGACGGGGACGAGGGTGTCGCGCAGCTCGTCGTCGGGCGCGTGCAGCGAGATGGCGAGGCGGCACTTGAAGCCCTCGTCGGCGAACCGGTGGATGGCCGGGACGAGTCCGACGGTGGAGACGGTGATGCCGCGCTGGGACAGCCCGAGCCCGTCCGGCTCGGGATCGGTGAGGGCCCGGATGGCGCCCACGACCCGCTTGTAGTTGGCGAGCGGCTCGCCCATGCCCATGAAGACGATGTTGGACAGCCGGGCGGGGCCGCCCGGCACCTCGCCGTCCCTGAGCGAACGCATGCCGTCCACGATCTGGTGCACGATCTCGGCGGTCGACAGATTCCGGTCGAGCCCGGCCTGCCCGGTGGCGCAGAACGGGCAGTTCATCCCGCACCCCGCCTGCGAGCTGATGCACATGGTCACCCGGTCCGGGTAGCGCATGAGCACCGACTCGACGAGCGTCCCGTCGAACAGCCGCCACAGGGTCTTGCGGGTGGTGCCCTGGTCGGTCGACAGATGCCGTACGACCGTCATCAGCTCGGGGAACAGCGCCTCGCGCAGCCGGTCCCGCGAGGCGGCCGGGATGTCGGTCCACTGCTCGGGGTCGTGCGTGTACCGCGCGAAGTAGTGCTGCGCGAGCTGCTTCGCCCGGAACGGCTTCTCGCCGATCGCGGCGACGGCCTCCTTGCGTTCGGCGGGCGACAGATCGGCGAGATGCCGCGGCGGCCGCTGAGCACCGCGCGGGGCGACGAAAGTAAGTTCTCCGGGCTTAGGCATGGCTCGACCAGTGTCGCACGAGTGGCCTCGTGGCCACTTCGGCGGTGTGGAGGGAGGCACGGCGCCCCGCCCCGACGGGGGCGCGGGGAACTGCGCGACCGGCCAGGACCCGGCCGCGGACAGACGACCCGTCACCGCCCGGTCAGCGGAGCGTTCACGCGGATCCGACGAACAGCACCATCAGCAGCCACACCACGGGCGCCGTCGGCAGCAGCGAGTCGAGGCGGTCCATGATGCCGCCGTGACCGGGGAGCAGTGTCCCCATGTCCTTGATGCCCAGATCCCGCTTGATCATGGACTCGCCGAGGTCGCCGAGGGTGGCGCTGGCCGCGACCGCGAGGCCGAGGAGCAGACCCTGCCACCAGGCGCCGTCGTCGATCAGGAACTGCATGCACAGGGCGCCGGCGACCATCGCGAACAGCACCGCGCCGAGCAGCCCTTCGCGGGTCTTGCCGGGGCTGATCCGCGGGGCGAGCTTGTGCCTGCCGAAGCGCCAGCCGACCGCGTACGCGCCGGTGTCGCTGACGACCGTGAGGATCAGAAAGGTCAGAACGCGGCGCGAGCCGTCGTCGGCGTCCAGCATCATCGCCACGAACGTGGCGAGGAACGGCACGTAGAACGCCGCGAAGACGCCCGCCGTGACGTCTCTGAGATAGCCCTCCGGTGGCTGCGTCATGCGCCACACGAGGACCGCGAGCGCGGTCAGCGCCATGGCCACCCAGGCGCCCTGGGCGCCCCGGACATAACCGGCGACGACCATCGCGGCGCCGCCGAGCGCCAGCGGAACCAGGGGTGCCCTGATGCCCTTGCGCTCCTGTAGCCGGTTGGTCAGCTCCCACAGCCCGACCACCACGGCCACTGCTATGACGCCGACGAAGACGGCCTTGACGATGAACAGGGACGCGAGGATGACCACACCGAGCCCGACGCCGACGCCTATGGCGGCACCCAGGTCCCGGCCCGCACTCTTCTTCTGCGGTGCGGGAGCGGGCTGTCGGGCGTCGGGCATGGGCTCCGGATTCTGCGGCGCCGCCCCGTGGGGGTGCGCCGACGGGGTCTCGGTGTAGTACGCACCGTCGTGGTACGCACCGCTGCGGAACGTCTCGTCGCGGGCCGGGGGGCCGCTCAGCCGAGCGGCCCCCCGGTCCCGGTCCTGGTCTCCGCCCTGCGCGGGTACGTCGTCGGGGACGATGGGCATGGGGCGAGTCTGCTGCGCGTCATGCGCATCGTACGCGGGACCCGCCGGGGCGGCCCCCCGGCCGTACCCCTGACCGGGGCCGTGCTCGGCGGGCCCCCAGTACCCGGCTTGTGGCGGCGCCCCCCAGGAAGAGTCGTTCATCAGACCTCAAGCAGCTCCGCTTCCTTGTGCTTGAGGAGCTCGTCCACCTGGGCGACGTACTTCGCCGTGGTGTCGTCCAGCTCCTTCTCCGCACGGCGGCCCTCGTCCTCGCCGACCTCGCCGTCCTTGATCAGCTTGTCGATGGCTTCCTTGGCCTTGCGCCGCACGGAGCGGATGGAGATCTTGGCGTCCTCGGCCTTGCCCTTGGCGACCTTGATGTAGTCGCGACGGCGCTCCTCGGTGAGCTCGGGGAACACCACACGGATGATGTTGCCGTCGTTGCTGGGGTTGACCCCCAGGTCGGAGTCCCGGATCGCCTGCTCGATGTTGCGCAGCGCGCTCTTGTCGAACGGCGTGACGACCGCCATGCGCGGCTCCGGCACGGAGAACGAGGCCAGCTGGTTGATCGGCGTCGGGGCGCCGTAGTAGTCGGCCACGATCTTGTTGAACATGGCCGGGTGCGCACGGCCGGTGCGGATCGCGGCGAAGTCCTCCTTGGCGACCACGACGGCCTTCTCCATCTTCTCCTCGGCTTCGAGGAGGGTCTCTTCGATCACCACTTGCTCCTGCGTGTCTTGAGTAGGCCCGGCTGCGGTTCCTTGTCGGGGCCCACGGCCGGCTGCGTCGCGTCTTCTTCCTGCACGGTTCCCGACCGGGCAGGTCATTGTCCATCCCCCGGTCAGGGTCCGGGTGATTCTCCGGTCAGTGCCGACCGTCCTGGTCACCCACGAGTGTGCCGATCTTCTCACCCTTGACGGCACGGGCGATATTGCCCTCCGCGAGAAGCTCGAAGACAAGGATGGGCAGCTTGTTGTCGCGGCACAGCGTGATGGCGGTGGCGTCGGCGACCTTGAGGTCGCGGGTGATGACCTCGCCGTAGCCGAGGGAGTCGAACTTGACGGCGTCCGGGTTGGCCTTCGGGTCGGAGTCGTAAACCCCGTCCACCCCGTTCTTGCCCATCAGCAGCGCCTCGGCGTCGATCTCCAGGGCGCGCTGGGCCGCGGTGGTGTCGGTGGAGAAGTACGGCATGCCCATACCGGCGCCGAAGATCACCACGCGGCCCTTCTCCAGGTGCCGCACCGCACGCAGCGGAATGTACGGCTCGGCGACCTGGCCCATGGTGATGGCGGTCTGCACCCGGGACTGGATGCCCTCCTTCTCCAGGAAGTCCTGGAGGGCGAGGCAGTTCATCACCGTGCCGAGCATGCCCATGTAGTCGGAGCGGGCCCGGTCCATGCCGCGCTGCTGGAGCTCGGCACCGCGGAAGAAGTTGCCGCCGCCGATGACGACCGCGATCTGCGCGCCGTCCCGGACGACGGCGGCGATCTCACGGGCGATCTTGTGCACCACATCGGGATCCACGCCCAGGCCCCCGCCACCGGAGAATGCCTCTCCGGACAGCTTCAGCAGAAACCGGCCGCGAACTTTGCCGTCATCGCTCTTCTGGGGCTTGGTGGTCATGAGATCCGCCTCTTTCACGTGGTGCGCATGCGAAGAAGGCCATTGCCGATGGGGTCGCTCTTCGCTCCCATGCGCGGCAATGGCCTCCTCGTCAGATCTGCTGCCGTCCGCCGCGTGCCCGAGTGCGGCGGTCTGCGCGGACGACTGCTGTCGACCCTATCGGGGTCGCGTGTCGATCGCGGTACGGACTCAGATGCCGACCTTGATGCGCGTGAAGCGCTTCAGGGTGACACCGGCCTCCTCCAGAACCTTCTGGACCGACTTCTTGTTGTCGATGGCGTACGGCTGGCCGAGCAGCGTCGCGTCCTTGAAGAAGCCGTTCAGACGGCCCTCGACGATCTTGGCGATCGCGGCCTCGGGCTTGCCCTCGGCGCGGGTGGTCTCCTCGGCGATGCGGCGCTCGGACTCGACGACCTCGGCCGGGACGTCCTCCTTGGAGAGGTACTTGGGCGCGAAGGCGGCGATGTGCTGGGCGACGCCCTTGGCGATCTCGGCGTTCGGCTTGTCGAGCTCGACCAGGACACCGATCTGCGGGGGCAGGTCGGGCATGGTGCGGTGCATGTACGCGGTCACGAAGCCGTCGGCGAACTGCGCGAAGCGGTCCAGGACGATCTTCTCGCCGAGGTTGGCGTTGGCCTCGTCCACGAACGCCTGGACGGTCTTGCCGGCCTCGATCTCGGAGGCGAGCAGCGCCTCGATGTCGGCCGGGGAGGTCTTGGCGACATGCTCGGCGATCGCGCTGGCGACGGACTGGAACTTCTCGCCCTTGGCGACGAAGTCCGTCTCGCACTTCAGCTCGACGAGGACGCCGGAGGAGTTGTCGTCGGCGATGACCGAGACCACCGCGCCGTTCTCGGCGGAGCGGCCCTCGCGCTTGGCGACGCCCTTCTGGCCCTTGATGCGGAGCGCCTCGACGGCCTTCTCGACGTTGCCCTCGGCCTCGTCCAGCGCCTTCTTGCAGTCCATCATGCCGGCGCCCGTCAGCTCGCGGAGCTGCTTGACGTCGGCGGCGGTGTAGTTCGCCATGAGTCTGTGAATCTTTCTCGAAGTCTGGAGAATCGAAGATCTGCACGGTCTGCGATCTACATGTAGGGGCAGATCCTCGACTCGGTGCTGACCTACGGGTGAACGGCGGGAGCGGACTTCATGTCGCCGCTCCCGCCGTCAACGCTGGCGCTGACGGGGTCAGGCCTGCTCGCCCTCGGCGGCCGGCGCCTCGGCGGCGGCGGGAGCCTCCGCGGCCGGAGCCTCCACAACCGGAGCCTCCGCGGCCGGAGTCTCCTCGGCGGGAGCCTCCACAGCCGGAGCCTCCGCGGCGGGAGCCTCCGCGGCCTTCTTCTCGCCCTCAAGCAGGTCGCGCTCCCACTCGGCCAGCGGCTCGCCCGCGGCCTTCTCGCCCTTGCCCTCGGTCGCGACACCGGAGCGGGAGATCAGACCCTCGGCGACGGCGTCGGCGATCACACGGGTGAGCAGAGTGACGGAGCGGATCGCGTCGTCGTTGCCCGGGATCTTGTAGTCGACCTCGTCGGGGTCGCAGTTGGTGTCGAGGATGGCGACGACCGGGATGTTGAGCTTCCGGGCCTCACCGACCGCGATGTGCTCCTTCTTGGTGTCCACGATCCAGACGGCGCTGGGCACCTTCTGCATCTCGCGGATACCACCGAGCGTCTTCTCCAGCTTGGCCTTCTCGCGCGAGAGCACGAGAAGCTCCTTCTTGGTCAGACCGGAGGCGGCGACGTCCTCGAAGTCGATCTGCTCAAGCTCCTTCAGGCGCTGCAGACGCTTGTAGACGGTCGAGAAGTTGGTGAGCATGCCGCCCAGCCAGCGCTGGTTGACGTACGGCATGCCGACGCGGGTGGCCTGCTCAGCGATGGCCTCCTGCGCCTGCTTCTTGGTACCGACGAACATGACCGTGCCGCCGTGGGCGACGGTCTCCTTGACGAACTCGTAGGCGCGGTCGATGTACGACAGCGACTGGAGCAGGTCAATGATGTAGATGCCGTTGCGCTCGGTGAAGATGAAGCGCTTCATCTTCGGGTTCCAGCGACGGGTCTGGTGACCGAAGTGGACGCCGCTCTCCAGCAGCTCCCGCATCGTGACGACGGCCATGGCCGTATCTCCTTGGGTTTCTCGGTTGTGCCGCGGATGCCGGACGGCTTCCGCGCCTGACGCCCACGTGCGCCGTTGCCACAGGAGGACCGAGGGGCGCTGACACCATCGGACCGTTGCCGGCCGGTGTGTGTCGGGGCGTGCGAAGTCGACCCGGTGACCCGGGTCGCCACCAGAAGTGTACGGGACCGGCGGGGCACCGGGTGACGCCGCTGTCCACAACCGGTGAGTAGTCCACGGGTCCCGGCCATGATCGGCGCGGGTGCGGGACGGTTCTCGCATGAGTGCGATGTCAGCGATGCGTGCGGTGCGGACCGCCTGGACTCGGCGAGCGGTTCGTGCCGGGTGGGCGTGGGAGCGTGTGTGGGTTCCCACGCAGATAAGGGTGCTGGGGGTGCTGGGGGTGTGGGCGACGGTGGCGGGTGCGGCGGCGGTGACGGTCCTGGGCGGTTCGGCGCTTCCGGCCCGGGCGCAGCCGCCGCGGCCTGCGGTCCTGGTACCCCGGCCTGCCGCTTCCCCGCCTCCCGCTCCACCTCCTGCCGCGCCCCCGCCGGCCGCGGTCCCGGCGCTCGCCCGGTTCTGGCCGGTGGGGACGCGGCCCGTCGTGGTACGCGGCTGGGAGCCACCGGCCTCGGCGTACGGACCCGGGCACCGGGGCGTCGACCTGGGCGCGCCACCCGGTGCTCCGGTACGGGCGGTCGCGGCGGGCCGGGTGTCCTTCGCCGGCCGGGTGGCCGGGCGGGGCGTGGTCTCGATCGAACTGGCGGGCACGGACCTGCGGACGACCTACGAGCCGGTGGACCCGTCGGTGCGCACGGGCGACGCGGTGGCGGCGGGCGAGGTGGTGGGGCGGGTGGAACCGACCGGATCGCACTGCACCGCCGGCACCTGTGTCCACTGGGGACTGCTCAGCGGCGACACCTATCTGAACCCGCTCCTGCTGCTCCCCCCGTGGCTGCTGCACCGGGGCCCGTCGAGACTCCTACCGGTCCTGAACGCACCCCCCGCCCAAGAACCGGACCCCGCCGCGCCCCGTCCGGGACCCAGCTCCGCACACCCGGCGCGGCCATCGCCACCGCCGCGTCGGTGATCTCCGCACGATCCTCGGCCGCGCCCAGTTCGACCCACCCAGCCCCGCCCCACCCCGGCCGGGCTCAGCCCCGCACACCCCGCAGGGCCATCGCCACCGCCGCGTCGGTGATGTCCCCGGGGACCTCGGCCACGGCCAACTCAACCCGCCGCGCCCCCACCCAGCCCCGCCCCACTCCGGCCGGGCTCAGCCGCGCACACCCCGCAGGGCCATCGCCACCGCCGCGTCGGTGATGTCCCCGGGGTCCTCGGCCGCGCCGAGTTCGATGCGTCGGACCGCCGCGTCCACCACGCCCTGGAGCAGCATCGCCGCGAGCCTCGGCTGGGCGTGGCCCATCTCCTCCAGCGCCTCGCCGATCATCGTGACGAGCCCGCCGTGCGCGGCCCGGATCTTCTCCCGCGCCCCGGCGTCCAGCTCACTCGCCGAGATCGCCACGACGGCCCGGTGCCGCCGGTCCCCGACCAGCGCCAGCTGCTTGCGCACATACGCCTCGACCTTGTCCTCGGCCGAGTCCGCCCGCGCCATCGCCGCCGACACCTCGGCGGCCCACACGGGGAAGTCGACCTCGCACAGCTCCTCGACGACCGCGGCTCGCGAACGGAAGTACTCGTACACGGACGACCGGGCAAGACCCGTGCGTTCGGCGAGGGCCGGGAAGGTCAGCGCCTCCGTACCGCCCTCGGACAGCAGGCTCCGAGCCGCGTCCAGCAGGGCGGCTCGCTGCATCGACCGGTGCTCGGCCACGGAGGCCGCTCGAATCCTAGGCACGCCCACCACTGTACGGACGCGCCCGCCCATGCGGGAGTCGCACGGTGCCGCGGAGAGCGTCCGCGCAGGTCCGCCCGTTCGCCGGCCGGGGCGGTTCAGCGGCCGAAACTTGCCAGCTTCGCCCGCAGCTGGAGCACGGACTTGGTGTGGATCTGGCTGACCCGGCTCTCGGTCACCCCGAGCACGTTCCCGATCTCGGCCAGCGTCAGACCCTCGTAGTAGTACAGCGTCACCACGGTCTTCTCCCGGTCGGGCAGTGTGTTGATGGCCCGCGCCAGAAACCGCCGCAGCTCCCGGTCCTCCGCCACCTCCACCGGGTTGTCCGCCGCGGTGTCCTCCAGCGTGTCCATCAGGCTCAGCCGGTCCCCGCCCTCACCCCCCACATGCAGCAGTTCCTCCAGCGCCACCACGTTCGCCAGGGACAGCTGGCCGAAGACCGCGTGCAGTTCGTCGATCCCGATCCCCAGCTCCGCCGCCACCTCGCCCTCCGACGGCGTGCGCCGCAACCGCGCCTCAAGCGTCGCGTAGGCCCGCTCCACGTTCCGCGCCTTCTGCCGCACCGAACGCGGAATCCAGTCCAGCGCCCGCAGCTCGTCGATCATCGCGCCCCGGATCCGGGTGATCGCGTACGTCTCGAACTTGATCTCCCGGCCGATGTCGAACTTCTCGATGGCGTCGATCAGTCCGAACACACCGGACGACACGAAGTCGGCCTGCTCCACGTTCGGCGGGAGTCCCACGCTCACCCGTCCGGCCACGTACTTCACCAGCGGTGAGTAGTGCAGGATCAGCTGCTCCCGCAGCCGCTCGTCCCCCGTCGCCTTGTACGACCGCCACAGCTCGTCGAGCGTCGAGGGAGCGGGCGGCCGCGCGCTGCCACCGTCGCGGGCGGCTGGGGGGATGGCCGCCCGGTCGGACCCGGAGGTGTGCTGGGGCATTCGTCGCCTTGTGCCGTTCTGCCGTGAAGTGCCGTGAAGTGCTGTGGGGAAGGGTGCCTGGGTGGGCTGTCGGTCTGGTATCGAGTTGGGCCGGTCTGCGCCGGGGGTCCTCGTGAGCGTAGCGTGACTGAGGAGTCGCGGTGTGCGAACCTCGGGGCTCCACCCGTGGACGGACCCGCTTCGGGACGCGCCCGGACGGCCCCGGCACGTCGCGGTGCGTGACCGGCGCGGCGGGTCAACTCCGGGAAATCCCAAGGACGTCGAGGTTACCCCGGACGGCCGAACACCCTCGGTCAGCATCCGGCCCGACCGGCCCGGACCGATATCACCGCCTGGCGTGTCAACTTCCAGCCATCGCCGTGTCGTTCGACGTATCCAAGTGCTCTGAGTTCGTACAGCCTCGCGATCGCCTCGTCCGGTGTGGTCTGCGCGCCCGACGCGATCTCCCGCGGCTGTGCCGCCCGGCGGGCCGGCAGGGCGGCCAGGACCCGCCGGGCGCCGGGTTCCAGCAGGTCGCGCGGGAGCACCGGGCCGCGCCGGGCCGGGGCCAGCTCCCCCATGTCCCCCACCAGCTCGACGACATCCGCCGCATCGGTGACCAGCACGCCTTCCCCGCGCAGCAGCTCGTGCACACCCGCGGAGAGCGCGCTGGTGGCGGGTCCGGGCACGCCCATCGTGAACCGCCCGAGGCGCAGCGCCGCGCGCGCGGTGACCAGCGAGCCGCTGCGATGGGCGGCCTCCACGACGACCGTGCCCCGGGTGAGCGCCGCGATCACCCGGTTGCGCAGGATGAACCGGCTCGGCGTCGGATGGTCGCCGGGCGGCAACTCCCCCACCACCAGCCCCTGTTCCGCGATTCTGTCGATCAGCTCGGCGTGTCCGCGGGGGTAGGGCCGGTCGACGCCGCAGGCCAGGACGGCGACGGTGGCGCCGCCCGCGCCGAGGGCGCCCCGGTGGGCGGCGCCGTCGATGCCGTAGGCGCCGCCGGACACCACGACCCAGCCGCGTTCGGCGAGCCCCGCGGCGAGGGTGGCCGCCATGTGGGCGCCGTACTCGGTGCAGGCCCGGGCGCCGACGACGGCGACCGATCTGAGCGCCCACATCCGCAGGCTGGGCCGGCCGCGCAGCCACAGCCCCAGGGGCCGGGCGTCCCCGAGGTCGTCGAGTTGGGCCGGCCATTCGGCGTCCCCGGGGGCGACGAACCGCACCCCTGCGGCGCGCGCGACCTCCAGGTCCCGGCGCGGCTCGGCCCGCGCGGCGCGCGCCCGCAGCCCGGCCCAGCGGGTTCCGCTGACCCCGGGCAGCGGCTCCCCGCCGGCCCGCAGCCGCCGGGCGACCTCCCGCACCCCGTACTCCCGCAACCACCGCCCCCCGACCTCGTCACCGGGCTCGACGGCCCGGGTGAGCAGAACACGCGAGAGCAGGTCGTCGTCCGGATCGGCGTCCGCGCTCACGCCGGTGTCCCGATGGCCATGGGCACGCCGCGTGGGACGCCGGTGCGCAGTTGCAGGGCGAGCGCGACGTCGCTGGCGTCGGGCCGGTCGTGGCCGGCGAGGTCGGCCACCGTCCAGGCGACACGCAGGACCCGGTCGAGCCCTCGGGCGGTCAGCACGCCCCGCTCCAGGTTCCGTTCCGCCTCGTCCATGGCACCGCTCGCGGCCTGCCAGCGGCTGCGCAACTCCCGTCCGGGCACTTCGCTGTTGGTCCGCCACGGACTTCCCGTGAACCGCGCGGCGGCACGCTCCCTCGCCTCCCGGACCCGGTCGGCGACCGTCGCGGTGGACTCGCCTCGCGCACCGGGCTGGGTGAGTTGGGCGCGCGTCACGGGATCCACCTCGACACGGAGGTCGACCCGGTCGAGCAGTGGGCCGGACAGCCGCGCCTGATAGCGGCGGATCGCGGACGGCGGGCACTCGCACAGCGTGTCCCGCTGCGAGAAACGCCCGCACGGGCACGGGTTGGCCGCCAGCACCATCAGGAACCGGGCCGGGAACCGGACCACTCCGGCGCTGCGCGCGATGACCACGTGCCCCGCCTCCAGGGGCTGCCGCAGGGCGTCCAGGGTCTGGCTGTGGAACTCCGGTGCCTCATCGAGGAAGAGCACGCCCCGGTGGGCCAGGGACACCGCCCCGGGGCGCGCGATGCCGGGACCGCCGCCGACGAGCGACTGCATGGTGGCCGAGTGGTGCGGGGCGCAGTAGGGCGCGACATCGATCAGTGGTTTGCCCGGCGGCAGCAGCCCGGCCACCGAGTGGACGGCCGTGACCTCCAAAGATGCCTCCCGGTCGAGCCGGGGCAGCACGGCGGGCAGCCGCTCCGCCAGCATCGTCTTGCCCGCGCCGGGCGGCCCTTCCAGGAACAGGTGGTGGCCTCCGGCGGCGGCCACCTCCACCGCCGTGCGCGCCGAATGCTGCCCGACCACGTCGGCGAGGTCGTGGTCGTGCTGGGCGGCGCCGATGCTGTGCATGCCGGTGGCCGCGCCGGTGCCGGGCACCCGCAGGCCCGCGAGGAGCGGATCCGGGCGGCCCAGATCATCGGGTTTCTCGTCGGGTACGGGTTCGTCCGTCAGCAGGGCGATCAACTGGCGCAGGCTGCGGATGCCGAGCACCGAGACCCCGGGCACCAGCGCTGCCTCGGCCGCGGCGCACTCGGGCACCACCACCTGCTCGTATCCGGCGTCGGCCGCGGCCAGCACCGCCGGCAGGATGCCCCGGACCGGACGCACCCTCCCGTCGAGCCCCAGCTCGCCGATCATCACGATGTCGGCGAGCACCCTGGGATCGATCCGTTCGGCGGCGCCGAGCACCGCGCAGGCCACGGCGAGGTCGAAGCCGCTGCCGGCCTTCGGTACCGAGGCCGGGCTGAGGCCCACCGTGAGCTTCTTCTGCGGCCACTCGGCGCCCGAGTTGACGACGGCCGCCCGAACTCGGTCCCGGCTCTCCGTCAGGCTCTTGTCCGGCAGCCCCACCAGCGTGAACGCCGCAACTCCCGGCTCCAGGTCGGCCTGGACCTCGACCACCACGCCCTCGACACCCACCAGGGCCACGGAGCACGTACGGGCGAATCCCATCTCAGGCCACCCCCCGCGCGTGCTCGACCACGGGGGCGCCGCGGTCCGGGAGGAGGACTCCGACCAGGTCGATGCGGACGCCGCCGGGCGGGGCGCCGCCGTGGCTCTGGATCCAGCGTTCCGCGAGGCCCCGCAGGCGTTCCGCCTTCTCCGGTGTCACCGCGGCCATCGGATGCTCGTAGCACCCGCCACGGCGCGTCTTGACCTCGCAGACGACGAGCGCGTCCCCGTCCCGGGCCACGATGTCGATCTCGCCGGACCTGCCGCAGCGCCAGTTGCGCTCCAGGACCGTCATGCCGACCTCGGTCAGCCGCCGGGCGGCCAGATCCTCGCCGTACCTGCCGAGTGCGTTGCGTGCCTGATGCGGCCGATGCGGCTGCTGTGACCGGTGCGTCTGCTGCGTGTTCATGTGGGCACCACCTCCGGCACCCACCGTCGCGCACCCGGCCGCAAGCAGTGGATCTTGGTGGGTTACCCGCCGGTTGTGGACAACCCCGTCACCCGTGCGGGGACCCGAACCTCAGCCGCGGGGAGACCTTCACCCGCCCGGCAGCTCCAGATCGCTCTTGTTCAGCTCCTCGATGTTCACGTCCTTGAACGTGAGGACGCGCACCTGCTTCACGAAACGGGCCGGGCGGTACATGTCCCAGACCCAGGCGTCCGCCATGGACACCTCGAAGAACACCTCGCCCTGCACCGAGTGCACCTGCATCTCGTAGTCGTTGGTGAGGTAGAAGCGCCGCTCGGTCTCGATCACGTATTTGAACAGACCGACGACATCGCGGTACTCCCGGTAGAGCTTCAGCTCCATCTCGGTCTCGTACTTTTCGAGGTCCTCGGCGCTCATGGCATGTTCCCCTTCAGCCGTGCGATCCCACCATTGTGCGCCAGTCCCGCGCGCCTCTAGACGATTTCCGCGTCAAGGGTTATGGGACCGGCCGGGGGACCTTCGTCGAGCAGCGTCCGGAGCAGCTCGGCAAGTCTGGTCGGGTACACCGTCTCATGCGACCGGGCCAGTTCCCGACACGTCCACCAACGCGCTCCGACGACGCTGCGCCGCTCCAGCTCCGTCAGGGCCACCGCCTCGGTCGCCGTCTGCGTCGTACGGGCCAGGTAGTACCACTCGTCCTGGTCCCAGCGGCGGCCGGCGAACGGGAAGGAGCACCGCCGCCGCCACAGCACCGGACCGAGTGCGACATCGGTGATGCCGGTCTCCTCGGCCAGCTCCCGCAGCGCGGCCTGCTCTCGGGTCTCGTCGCCCTCCAGGCCCCCGCCGGGCGTGAACCACCAGTCGTCGGCCGGGTCGTCCGGTTCGTGGCCGTGCAGCAGCAGGATGCGGTCGTCGGGGTCCAGCAGCACCACCCGCGCGACCTTGCGCAGACCGCCCGGGTACGCGTCCTCGCCCGCGTCCCGGGCCTCAGTGGACACCGGCGGGCTCCGGACGGGTACGGGAGCGGCCCAGCCGCTTGGCGACCGGTCCGTAGGCGGCGCCGCCGAGGACGAGGGCCGCGCCGACGACGATCAGGACGACGATGGTACGCAGCGGACCCGGCGCGGAGAGGGCCCCGAGGGCCTCGAAGCCGGTCGGCGGCTTGAGCATGCCCTTCATGGGCCAGGCCACGGCGTCGACGCGGGCGGACACGGCACCGCGGGCGACGGTGCCGCGGGCGGCGTCGGTGAGGTGGGCGGTGGAGTCCAGCGAGCCCTGCCGCTCGTCACCGAGGAGGAAGAGGCGGCCCTCGGGGACCTTGACGGTCGGGAAGTCCGTGATCTCGGCGAGGCTGCCCTTGGGGAGGTAGGGCTCCTCGATCTGTTTGCCGTTGACGGTCAGCTTGCCGTCCGTGCAGCAGCCGACGGTGTCGCCGCCGACCGCGACCACCCGCTTGACCACGTCGGAGTTGGTCACCCAGCTCGTGTCGCGGAAGACGACGACGTCGCCCCGGCGTATCCCGCCGCTGTCGACGCGCTGCGCGAGGACCCGGTCACCGGCGTCGATGGTCGGGGCCATCGAGGTCGTGGGCACGGTGTAGGGCCGGTAGACCACCGCTCCCCACGCGAATCCCCCGAGGAACAGCACCAGGCCCAGTGCCACGGCCGCCCCGGACAGCCGCTGGCCGAGCGGGCTGCCGATCCGCTCGGCGCCGGTGCCGCGCGGGACCGTATGTGTCGTGCTCTCGCCACCCATGGACCCGCACCCTACCCGGCGGTACCGAAGCGGGCCCAGCCTCCCTCCCGGCTCGGTCGGGAGCGGGACCGGACCCCGGCTTCCTCAGGCGTGAGGGCCCGGCCGGCCCCGGGCCCGAGCACCGGCCGTCCTCGGGCGTGAGGGCCCGGCCCTCCTCAGGCGTACAGGCCCGGCCATCCCCGGGGCGTACCGGCCCGGCCGTCCTCGGGCGTGAGGGCCCAGGCCTCCTCAGGCGTACGGGCCCGGCCGTCCCGGGGGCGTACGGGACGAGCGGTCGCTCAGCGGGTCCGGCTCGCCGCGGCCCGTCGGCGGCGCCACACCGCCACCGGCAGCACGCCCACGAGCGCGACACCCTCGGGTGCCACCGACAGCGGGGCGGCGCCGGAGGACCGCTGGTCGAGGCCGGGCTGGTCGAAGGTGTCCGGGACCGGCAGGGTGCCCCAGCGGTTGATCGGCCAGGCCTTGACGATGGCGCGGCCGACGACCTTGTCGACCGGGACCATGCCGTGGTTCTTGTCGGACTGGTTGTAGCGGGAGTCGCGGGAGTTCTGGCGGTGGTCGCCCATGACCCACAGGTAGCCCTTGGGGATCTTCACCTTGAACTGGCCGCCCTGGTCATCCATGCTGCACGGCGTGTTGCCGGGGTAGACGTACGACTCGTTCAGCGCCTTGCCGTTGACCAGCAGCGGGCCGGTGTTCTTGCACTCGACCGTGTCGCCGCCGACTCCCACGACCCGCTTGATCAGGTCCTTCTCCTCCGCGGACGGCATCAGGCCGATCCAGCTGAGGACCTTCTGCAGGGCGTTCGGAGTGGGCGTGGGCTCGCCCGCCAGCCAGTTGTCCGGGTCGTGGAAGACGACGACCTCGCCGCGCTCCGGCTCGGATCCGAACCACGGGGTGAGCTTGTCGACCAGGACGCGGTCCCCCTGTTGCAGGGTGTTCTGCATCGAGTCCGACGGGATCGAGAACGCCTGCACCAGGAACGTCTTGATCAGCAGCGCCAGCACCAGCGCGATGCCGATCAGGATCGGCAGTTCCTTCCAGAAGGAGCGCGGCTTCTTCGGCCCGGGGGCCGAGTCGCCCCGCCCGGCCGAGTCGCCCCGCCCCGCGGCGCCGCCCACCGGGGGCTCACCTTCGGCAGCGGCGTCCTGCGCCGCCCCTGCGTCATTTCCTGAGGTCACGGCACCGCCCGACGTGGGACCGCTTGCGTCCACGGGGCGCCCGCGGTGTTCCTCGCCGTCGTGTCCCGACCGTGCGCCGACCGCCACATCCCCCACGCCAACTCCTTACTCTGTGCCGCCGCCTGCTCCGGGTGCGGTGCAGGCCCACCACTCCCATAACGAGCGGGAGTTCCGCAGGAGTCGGGAGCTGGATCATTCGGTTCGGATCGTCGGAGGCAACCCTATGCGACAGCGGCGGAGCAGCGGTCGACCCCGACACGGAGTTCGACACGCTTGCGAAGGTTTTAGGTTCGGTCAGGCTGGACCAGTGGCCGATGGGCCAGCCGATGACCATGGCCCGGCCGACCACGGAGTCCACCGAGACCGTCCCGCCGTAGTCGGTGTCCTGGTGGGCACGCGAGTCCGCGGAGTTGTCGCGGTGGTCGCCCATCACCCACAGCCGCCCCTTGGGGACGGTGACGTCGAACGGCGTCGCGGAGGGTGCGTTGCCGGGGTACAGGTAGTCCGTCTCGGACAGGGGAACGCCGTTGACCGTCACCCGGCCCTGCGCGTCGCAGCACTTGACGTGGTCACCGCCGACGCCGATGACCCGCTTGATCAGGTCCTTCTCGTTGTCCGAGGGCAGCAGACCGATGAAGGTGAGCCCTTCCTTGATCTGTTTGACGCCGACGGGGTCGTTCTTCTTGGTGGTCTGCTCGTCGGCCAGCCAGCCGCCCGGGTCGTGGAAGACGACGACGTCCCCGCGCTGCGGCCTGGAACCGAACCACGGGGTGAGCTTGTCGACCAGGACGCGGTCGCCGATCCGGATCGTCTGCTCCATGGAGCCCGACGGGATCACGAAGGCCTGGACGAGGAAGGTCTTCAGGACCAGCGCTATCAGCACGGCCACGCCGACCAGCAGCGGTATCTCGCGCACCGCGCTGCGTCTGCGCCTGCGCTTGACCTTGCGCTGGAGCTTGCGCCGCTCCGCGCGGCTGCGGCCGCCGCCGGAGCCTGCCGCGCGCCGGGCACCGGTGGGCAGCAGGTTGTCGGCGGCGCCGCTGGGCACACCGCGCGGCTTGCCCCGGTTACCCATGTGTGTCCTCCGCGGCGGCGGGCACACGCGCGTAGGCGGCCGGGCGGTGCAGACGGGTCCAGTGGCCGAAGGGCCAGGCGATCCAGTCGGCGCGCCCGATCACCTCGCCGACGGGGACCATGCCCCCGCCCGGGGAGCCCAGGTGGTCACGGGAGTCGCTGGAGTCGCTGCGGTGGTCGCCGAGGACGAACAGTCTGCCCCGGGGCACGGCGACGTCGAAGGGCACCGTGGACGGGCTGTCCCCGGGGTAGAGGAACGCCGTCTCGTCGACCGCTCGGCCGTTCACTTCGATCCTCCCCTCCTTGTCGCAGCACACCACATGGTCTCCGCCCACACCTACAACGCGTTTGATGTAGTCCGCGTCCCCGAAATACCCGGTTCCGTCGAACACGACGACGTCACCGCGCCGCGGTTCGGCACCGAAACGGTACGCCAACTTATTTACGACAACGCGGTCCCCGATCCTCAATCCGCCTTCCATGGATCCGCTCGGGATCTGGAACGGCTGCGCCACGAACGTGTTGAGGAGCAGCAGGAACAGCAGGCAGACGAAGAGGGTGAGGGTGATCCGTCCGCCGGGCAGCCAGTCGGTGAACCGCGATACCAACGCGAAACGCGACCGCCCCTCCATGCCCGTGGTGCCGGGGCCGGAGGTGCGGTCGCGTTGCGTCGGCTGTGCTTCGGTGTCCATCGGGGGCTGATGCTATCCGGCCCCGCCGCGAACTCCGCTGAGCGCTCAGTTCTCGCGCTTCTCCTTGATCTTCGCGGCCTTGCCGCGCAGGTCGCGCAGGTAGTACAGCTTGGCGCGGCGCACGTCACCCCTGGTGACCAGCTCGATCTTCTCCACGATCGGGGTGTGCACCGGGAAGGTGCGCTCGACGCCGACGGAGAAGGAGACCTTGCGGACCGTGAAGGTCTCGCGGACACCGGAACCCTGGCGGCGGATCACCACGCCCTTGAACTGCTGCACACGGGAGCGGTTGCCCTCGATGACGCGGACGTGCACGTTGACGGTGTCACCCGGGCGGAAGGCCGGGACGTCGCTGCGCAGCGAAGCGGAATCGACGGAGTCGAGCAGGTGAGACATGTCGTCTGCTTTCTTCGTTGATGCCACAGGTCATCAACGGGAACTAGATGTTCGGAAGGTGTGCCGTGCGGGTCGGGGCGGACGTCGTGTCCCCCTGTGGCAGGGGCGCACACCGGACGGACGCACAACAGCCGCCTATTGTTCCATGCCTTCTGGCCTGCGCCAAAATCGGCCGTACGGCTCCCCCTCCGGGTCCGGTGCCCAGCCGAGGACGGAGAGCATCTCGCGGTCCTTCTTGTCGAAGACCTTGGGGTCGCAGCGCTCGATGAGGTCGGGCCGGTTGGCCGTCGTGCGTTTCAGGGCCTCGTCCCGGCGCCAGCGGGCGATCTTCCCGTGGTGGCCGCTGAGCAGCACGTCCGGGATGTCACGGCCGCGCCAGACGGGCGGCTTGGTGTAGACGGGGCCCTCCAGGAGGCCGGCCATCGCGCCGGGCGCGAACGAGTCGTCCCGGTGGGACTCGGCGTTGCCGAGGACGCCGGGCAGCAGCCGCGCCACGGCCTCGGTGACGACGAGGACGGCCGCCTCGCCGCCGGCCAGCACATAGTCGCCGATGGACACCTCGTACACCGGCATCCGCGTCGCGTACTCGTCCGTGACGCGCCGGTCGATGCCCTCGTAGCGGGCGGGCGCGAAGATCAGCCAGGGGCGTTCGGAGAGTTCGACGGCCAGATCCTGGGTGAAGGGGCGGCCGCTCGGCGTGGGCACGATCAGCGCGGGCGCGTGGGAGCCGGTCTCGTAGCCGTCGGCCAGCACGGAGTCCAGCGCGTGCCCCCATGGCTCGGTCTTCATGACCATGCCGGGGCCGCCGCCGTACGGGGTGTCGTCGACCGTGCTGTGGCGGTCGTACGTCCAGGTCCGCAGGTCGTGCACGTGCACGTCCAGTTGCCCGCGCGCGCGTGCCTTGCCGACGAGGGAGACGTTCAGCGGTTCCAGGTACTCGGGGAAGATCGTGATGACGTCGAGCCTCATGCGCCGTCGTCCCCCGACTCGGCACCGCGTCCCTCGGCGACTTCGTCCGCGCGGTCGTCGATGAGGCCGGGCGGGGGTGCGATGACGGCCTTCTGCTCCGCCAGGTCGATCTCGGTGACGATCTCCTCGACGAAGGGGATCAGCACCTCGCCGCCGTCGGGCCGCTCGACGATGAGCAGGTCCTGCGAGGGCAGGTGCGAGACCTCGGCGATCCGGCCGATCTGCGTGCCGTCCTCGGTGACCACGTCGAGGTCGATCAGCTGGTGATCGTAGTACTCGTCCTCGCCCTCGGGCAGTTCGTCCGGGTCGATCTCGGCGATCAGGAGGGTGTTGCGGAGGGCTTCGGCGCCGCTGCGGTCGTGGACGCCCGCGAAGCGCAGGAGCAGACGTCCGCTGTGGACGCGGCCCGTCTCGATGGTGAGCGGTCCCGCGGAGGCGGGATCGGTGGCGAGCACGGCACCGGGCGCCAGCCTGAGTTCCGGCTCGTCGGTGCGTACCTCGACGGTGACCTCACCCTTGATGCCATGGGCACGGCCGATCCGTGCGACTACCAGCTGCACGTGTCCAATTCTCCTGTCGGTCTCCTGTCAAACGACTGCGGGCCGGGGACGGCCCAGTGGCCTTCCCCGGCCCGAGCCGGTTGCGAAAAGCGTCAGCGGACGTGGTCGACGTCGACGAGGTCGACGCGGACTCCGCGGCCGCCGATGGCACCCACGACGGTGCGCAGGGCGCGTGCGGTGCGGCCGTTGCGGCCGATCACCTTGCCGAGGTCGTCGGGGTGCACCCGGACCTCCAGGACGCGCCCGCGACGCAGGTTGCGCGAGGCGACCTGCACATCGTCAGGGTTGTCGACGATGCCCTTCACGAGGTGCTCAAGCGCCTCTTCGAGCATGCTGCTCAGGCCCCGGTCGACTCGGAGGACTCGGCGGCGGCCTCGTCCTTCTTCTCGGCCTTCTTCTTCTGGGTGATCGCCTCACCCTTGCCCTCGTCCTCGCCGCCCAGCGCCTCGAACGACGGGCGCGTGGCCTTCGGCTCGGCGACGAGCAGCGGCGCCGGAGCGGGCTCGCCCTTGAACTTCTGCCAGTCGCCGGTCTTCTTCAGGATGGCGAGCACGGGCTCGGTCGGCTGCGCGCCGACACCGAGCCAGTACGCCACACGCTCGGCGTCCACCTCGATGACCGACGGGTTGTAGGTCGGGTGGTACTTGCCGATCTCCTCGATGGCCCGGCCGTCACGGCGGGTACGGGAGTCGGCGACGACGATGCGGTAGTGAGGCGAACGGATCTTGCCCAGACGCTTCAGCTTGATCTTGACTGCCACGGGAGTGGGTTCTCCTGGATTTGACGTGGTGGGGCACAACGAGATGCCGCGTGGGGTTGCGGTGCCCGGGTGGCCCGATGGACGCGTCAGCCGTAGGAGAGAGGGGTCCTGTGCGGCTGTCGAGTACAGCTAGCCATTGTGCCACACCCCGCGGGCCGCTCTCGGCCAGGTGGGAGGGCGCGAGGGCACGCCGGACAGGCACCCGGCGTGGAGGTGAGTCACGTCGGGTGCGCTGCCCGGTGCCGTGCGGTTGCCGGCCACGTCAGCCCGTGCCGCCCCCGGCACGAGCGTCCGCGGCCGGCGAGGCCACTTCCGGCACCCACGAGATGCCGGTACATCGCGGCCCGCGGATTACGCCGCTCCCACGACCTCCGGGATCCGGAACGGCTTGCCGCAGCCGCCGCACACGATCGGCGCCTGGGCCAGCACCGACGGGACCACCCGGACGTTGCGCCCGCAGTCGCAGACGGCCTTGACGCGGACGCCGCCCCCGGAGGACCCGTGGCGGGCGGCCGGCCCGCGGAAGGTGCGGGAGGTGTCCGCGGAGGTGGCCGCCATGTGGGCCTTGAGGGCGCGCTGGAGCCGCTCCATGGTCGGGCGGTAGCGCCGCTTCGCCTCGGGGTTGAGCGTGACCAGCGAGAAACCGCTGCTGGGGTGCGGTTCGTCGGGATGGTCCAGACCCAGCTCCTCGGCGATGGCGAGGAATCTCCGGTTGTGGTAACGGCCGGCTCGGGAGGTGTCGCGTACGCCGCGGGCGGCGGCGATGCCATGGACTGCCTCATGGAGCAGTCGCTCGAAGGAGAGTTCGTGTCCGCACGCGGACGACGACTCCCCGATCAGTGACTCTGGCGCGGCAAGGTCCGGCAGCTCGGGGTGGTACCGCTGAATGTCGGCCCACGCCTGCGCCAGCTCTGCGGCGAGAACAGGTGGTGTCTGTGTCGTGCTCACGTAATGACAACGAGCCAGAGTGCCGCTGTGTTCCGATTCCGGGGCATCCCAAATAATTTGCACGTACCCGTCAGTTGCCGCTGATGCGTCCTGACGAGGGCGGGTGCGCTGATCTGCACAGAAGCGGAACAGCTCGTACCAAGCCGGTACGTAGTCCGACGTAGAACCCGGCGCGTGGATCGTGTCCGCGCGCCGGGGCGGCTGTCGCCGGCTGATGCGCAAGACGCGTTTCGGTCGCTCTCGCGGCGGACGTGTCGGCTCAGTATGCGCGCGCGACGACAGCGACGTTACCGGGGGCGTCGTCGGCGTCCGGCACCGACCCGTCCGCGGCGACCAGACACCGCACGGTGACGGCGTGCTCGGCCAGCCTGGCCTCGCCCTCCTCGCCGAGATCGGCCCACGGGATGCGCGCCCAGCCACCCGCGGTGACGGCCTCGACGGCCTCCTCGACGGTGCTCACGTCGCTGGTGCGCGACGCGCGGCGCTGCCTGGCCTGGCTCAGGAGCAGCGCCTGGTCCTCTTCGAGGATCCGCGGAAGCAGCCCGGTCAGCGCGTCCAGGGCGACGGGCGCCTTGCCTCCCGGGATCCGGCGGGCCAGCATCGCCGTGCCGTTCTCCAGGTCGCGCGGGCCGACCTCGATGCGTACCGGCACGCCCTTCAGCTCCCAGTCGACGGCGCGCCGGCCGAACGGGGTGTCCGTGCGGTCGTCCACCCGGACCCGGATCCCGGCCGCCTTCAGCCGGTCGCCGATCTCGCGGACCTTGGCCAGGACCGCCTCGTCGTCCTTGACCGCGAGGACGACGGCCTGGGTCTGCGCCAGGCGGGGCGGGACGCGCAGCCCGTCGTCGTCGCCGTGCATCATCACCAGGGCGCCGATCATGCGGGTGGTGGAGCCCCAGGAGGTCTGCCACACGTACTCCTGCCGGCCGTCCTTCGACAGGTACTGGGTGTGGAAGACCTTGGCGAAGTTCTGGCCGAGTTCATGGCTGGTGCCCAGTTGCAGGGCCTTGCCGTCGCCCATCATGCCCTCCAGGGTGAGGGTGTTGATGGCGCCGGCGAACCGCTCACTTGCGGTCTTGCGGCCCGCCAGGACGTCCATGGCGAGGACGTTCTCCATGAAGTCGGCGTACACGTTCCGGTGGATGTGCGCCGCGTAGTCCCGGGCGTCCTCGTAGGTGGCGTGCGCGGTGTGGCCCTCCTGCCAGAGGAACTCCGTCGTCCGCAGGAACACCCGCGGGCGCAGCTCCCAACGCACCACGTTCGCCCACTGGTTGATCAGCAGCGGCAGGTCGCGGTAGCTCTGCACCCACTTGGCGAAGTAGTCGTTGACGATCGTCTCCGAGGTGGGCCGGACGACGACGGGCTCCTCCAGCTCCTTGCCACCGCCGTGGGTGACGACGGCCAGCTCCGGCGCGAAGCCCTCGACGTGCTCGGCCTCCCGGGTCAGGTACGACTGCGGGATGAACAGCGGGAAGTAGGCGTTGGAGGCACCGGCCTCCTTGATCCGGGTGTCCATCTCGGCCTGCATCCGCTCCCACAGCCCGTACCCGTACGGTCGGATCACCATGGTGCCGCGCACCGGGCCGTTGTCGGCCAGCTCGGCCTTGTTGATCAGATCCTGGTACCAGCGGGGGAAGTCGACCGCCCGGGGTGTGAGAACGGGTGCCTTTGCCATGGCGCGATGGTACGGGTCCACGTTGCCGGGATGTGAATTCTCGCCACAGCCGCCCGGACGCCGCAAACCGGGCCCCACGACCCCTGGACGCCGTCGCGAGCCGGGAGTTACCTGGCATACGTGGAGAGTGCGAGCGCACGGCACGGGGGCCACGCAACGCGCACACCGGCAACCTTCGGCGGATTGGGGCGCTTATCCATGACACCTACGCTCGTGCGACAGCACCCGTCCCCCGCGGGGCCCGCGCCCCGTACGGACCGGGGTGCACGCGCGCGTGACTGGTCCGAGATCCAGGAGCGGATGCTGGTCCCGCTCCACGAATCGGTCTACGAACGTCTTGAAGTGGGCCCCGCCACCAGGCTGCTGGGCCTTCGCTGCGGTTCCGGACTCGCCCTGCTGACGGCGGCGTCCCGAGGGGCCACGGTGACCGGCGTGGACCGCGACCGACCCGAACTGCTCGCCCTCGCGCGCCAGCGCCTGCTGCCGCAGACACCGGATACGCCGGATACGCCGGATACGCCGGATACGCCGGATACACGGCGTACACGCGCACGTGCGCGCGCCCGGATCATCGACGGCGAGCCCAAGGACACGGCCGACACAACGGCGCCCGCGTTCACCCTGGTGACCGCCTTCCAGCCGATCGGATGCGCGGCGGACGACGCGGCGGAACTCGGCGACCTGCTCGCCGCCGCGGTGCCGCTCGCCACGCGCGGGGCGGCCGTGGTGCTCACCGGCTGGGGCCCGCCGGAACGCTGCGCCACCTCGTCCGTGCTGCGGGTGGCCGCCAAGCTGGCCGATCCCCTGCGGGGCGCGGGCAGTTGGCGCCCGGCCCGGCGCGACAACCTGGAGGAGGTCGCCCAGCGGGCCGGGCTGCGGCCGGACGGTTCGGGGCGGGTGGCCTGCCCGTTCGGGTACGCGGACCTGGACAGCGCGGTACGCGGACTCCTGTCGACGGGGCTGTTCGACGCGGCGATCGCGGCCACCGACCAGGTACAGGTGGACAAGGAACTGCGGGAGGCGCTGCATCCCCATCGGCGGCAGGACGGGACGGTATGGATGCCGAACGTCCTGCGCTATCTGATCGCCCGCGTTCCATAGGCGCTCGGCCCGGGGCGCATGCGAAGACGCATACTGCGAGCGGCAGTTCGGCCGGAAGCCCGCGGTGCTGGACGACGGGCCCCGCCGTCACGGTGCCATGGTGCCGGGGCGGTCCCCTCGCAGCCGGTCAACGCCGAGGGCGTCCTTCCCGCCGGAGCGGGAGGGACGCCCTCGCGGTCGCGCGCGGCCTCAGCCCATGAACTTCTTGAACTCGTCCGGCAGTTCGAACTCCTGCCCGCCCTGCTGCGGCAGGCCGAAGGCGCCTCCCTGCTGGGCCGCGGCCTCACGCCGCTGGGCCGCCTCCAGCTCCTGCTGCTTGCGCTTCATCGGATTGCCCGAGCGCTGCTTGCCCTTGGCCTTCTTCGGCTGCTTCTTCGTCCGGCCGGGGCCGCCACCCATGCCCGGGATCCCCGGCATGCCGGGCATGCCGCCGCCCTGGGCCATCCGGGACATCATCTTGCGCGCCTCGAAGAACCGCTCGACCAGGTTCTTGACCGCGCTGACCTCGACGCCCGAGCCCTTGGCGATACGGGCGCGGCGCGAGCCGTTGATGATCGTGGGGTCCTGGCGCTCCCCCGGGGTCATCGACTTGATGATCGCGGCGGTGCGGTCGACGTCCCGCTCGTCCAGGTTGTTGATCTGGTCCTTGATCTGCCCCATGCCGGGCAGCATCCCGAGCAGCTTGCTGATGCTGCCCATCTTCCTGACCTGCTCCATCTGGGCCAGGAAGTCGTCCAGGGTGAAGTCCTGGCCCTTCTTGGACGCCAGCTTGGAGGCCATCTTCTCGGCCTCTTCCTGGCTGAACGTCTTCTCCGCCTGCTCGATCAGGGTGAGCAGGTCACCCATGTCGAGGATGCGGGAGGCCATCCGGTCCGGGTGGAAGGCGTCGAAGTCCTCCAGCTTCTCCCCGTTCGACGCGAACATGATCGGCTTGCCGGTGATCTGCCGGATCGACAGGGCCGCACCGCCGCGGGCGTCACCGTCGAGCTTGGAGAGCACCACGCCGTCGAAGCCGACGCCGTCACGGAAGGCCTCGGCCGTGTTGACGGCGTCCTGGCCGATCATCGCGTCGACGACGAAGAGGATCTCGTCCGGGTTGACGGCATCGCGGATGTCCGCGGCCTGCTGCATCATCTCCTGATCGATGCCGAGGCGGCCGGCGGTGTCCACGATCACGATGTCGTGGACCTTGGACTTCGCGTGGTCGATGGAGTCCTTGGCGACCTTGACGGGGTCGCCGACGCCGTTGCCCGGCTCGGGCGCGTAGACCGCGACGCCGGCCCGCTCGGCGACGACACTGAGCTGGTTGACGGCGTTCGGGCGCTGGAGGTCGGCGGCGACGAGCAGCGGCGAATGGCCCTGCTCCTGGAGCCACCGGCCGAGCTTGCCCGCGAGGGTGGTCTTACCGGCGCCCTGCAGACCGGCCAGCATGATCACTGTGGGCGGCTGCTTGGCGAAGCGCAGCCGGCGGGTCTCGCCGCCGAGGACGGTGACCAGCTCGTCGTTGACGATTTTCAGGACCTGTTGGGCGGGGTTCAGCGCCCGGGAGACGTCGGCGCCGAGGGCCCGCTCCTTGACGTTCTTGATGAAGGTCCGGACGACGGGCAGTGCCACGTCCGCTTCGAGCAGCGCGATGCGGATCTCACGCGCCGTGGCGTCGATGTCCGCTTCGCTCAGCCGGCCTTTTCCACGGAGGCTTTTGAAGGTGGCGCTGAGGCGGTCGGAGAGAGTATCGAACACGGCGGCGTCGGTCCTCGGAGTCGGGGGCAGTGCAGAGCGTCTTCCAGGGTATCCGGCCGCGCAAGCAAATCGTCCCCGTCCGCCGCGTTCAGCGGCCGGGGCCGGAGCCCCGCGTCGGCGGGGACCACGTCAGGCAACCGCACGACACACCCGCAAGGTCACGCGCGGAGCGTCTCCTCCAGTGCCCGGGCCGTCGACGCCGCGTCCCCGGCCGGCAACGGCGTGGCCGCCTCCGTCGTGACGTAGAACGCGTCGACCGCGTTGGAACCCAGCGTCGACACGTGCATGCTGCGCACCCGCACCCCCGCCTTCTCCAGGGCCGTCCCGATCCGGTGCAGCAGCCCCGGCGCATCCTGGGCCCGCACCTCGATCACCGTCGCGTGATGGGAGGCCGCCGGGGCGACCGTCACCCGCGGCGGCGGGGCCACCCAGCCGCGGCGGCGCGGGTAGGCCGCATCGCGTTCGGCGAGGCGGCCCGCGATGTCCAGGGTGCCGTCCAGCGCCCGCACCAGGTCGGCGCGCAGCCGCGCCGCCTGCGGCAGCGATCCGTACTCGGCCGCGACCCGCCAGTTCAGCAGCAGGACCGATCCGTCGTCGACGTCGTCCGGCAGGCGCAGGGCCCGCAGCTCCGCCGTACGGACCGTGAGGCGGTGGACGGCGAGGACGCCGGCCACCGCGGGCAGTACACCCGGTTGGTCGGGCACCGCGATGAGGAGTTCGACGCCCAGCGGCTCGGGGTCGCCGGCGGGCTCCTCGGTGACCGGTTCCGTCTGCGCGCGCAGCGCGAGCACCGGTCCGTCGGTGCGGAACGCCTCGATGGCGAGCCGTTCCTGTTCGGCGGTGGGGGCGGCGGGCTCGGGCTCGTCGGGTGCGTCCCCGGCGAGCACCGCGGCGACCCGTTTCACCAGGTCGGCGACCAGGGCGCCGCGCCAGGACGACCAGGCGGCCGGGCCGGTGGCCAGCGCGTCCGCCTCGGTCAGCGCGTGCAGCAGCTCCAGCGTGCCCTGGGTGCCGACCGTGTCGGCGACCGCGCGCACGGTGGCCGGGTCGTCCAGGTCGCGCCGGGTGGCGGTCTCGATCAGCAGCAGGTGATGCCGTACGAGGGTGGAGAGCACGGCGACCTCGGCGCGGTCGAAGCCGATGCGCGTGGCCACGTCCTTGGCGATGATCTCGCCGGCCACCGAGTGGTCGCCGGGCCAGCCCTTGCCGATGTCGTGCAGCAGGGCGGCGACCAGCAGCAGGTCGGGCCGGCCGACCCGGCGGGTCAGCTCGGAGGCGCGGACCGCCGTCTCGATCAGGTGCCGGTCCACGGTCCACACATGGACGGCGTTGCGCTGCGGGCGGCAGCGCACCCGCTCCCAGTCCGGCAGCAGCCGCGTGACCAGGCCCTCGGCCTCCAGCGCCTCCCAGACGTCCACCGTCGGACGGCCCGAGCCGAGCAGGGTGACGAGCTGTTCGCGGGCCTCGGCGGGCCAGGGTGTGGGCAGCGGGCGGGCGGTGGCCGCCATGCGCCGTACGGCGTGCAGGGAGAGCGGGAGGCCGGCCTGCGCGGCGGCGGCCGCGGCGCGCAGCGGAAGCACCGGGTCGCGTTCGGGGCGCGCGGCGCGGGCGAGCACCACCTCGCCGTCCTGCTCCACCACGCCCTCGGCGAGCGGCGAGCGTTCGGTGACCGGCTTGCCGCCCAGCATGGCGCGCAGCCGCGGGCGCACGGCGCGCGATCGCAGGACGCGCCCCACCTCGCGCCAGGTGACGTCACTGGCGTACGCGATGACGCGCGCCGCCTCGTACACCTGCCGCAGCAGTGCGTCGGCGTCCAGCAGGCCCAGGTCCGCCGCCACCTGGTCCTGCTCCTGGAGGGCGAGGCGGTCGGTGGCGCGGCCGGTGGCCAGGTGCAGGGCGTCCCGGACGTCGAGCAGGCGCCGCCGGGCGTCCGCCAGTCCCTCGCGGGGTGCGTCCGCGAGCCAGGAGGCGGCGACGGCGCGCAGCGCGGTGGCGTCCCTGAGGCCACCGCGGGCCTCCTTGAGGTCCGGTTCGAGGAGGTACTGCAGCTCGCCCTGGCGGACGGCGCGCTCGGCGCACAGCTCCTGGAGTTCGGGCAGGCGTTTCGGCGCCTGGTTGCGCCAGTCGGCGAGCACGGCCGTGCGCAGTCCGGTGGTGAGTCCCAGATCGCCCGCGATGTGCCGGGCGTCGAGCAGCCCGAGCTGGACCTTGAGGTCGTCGCCCGCCGTCTTCCGGGCCTCCGACGGCGTGCGCACGGAGTGGTCGAGGGCGATGCCGAGGTCCCAGACCGGGTACCAGATACGGTCGGCCAGGGCGGCGACCGCCTTGGTGTCGCCGCCGTCGTGCAGCAGCAGCAGGTCGAGGTCGCTGCGCGGGGACAGCTCGCCGCGGCCGTAGCCGCCGACGGCGATCAGGGAGACGCCCCTGAGGCCGTCGGCCGCCGCGGTGAACAGGCCGGTCAGCCAGTCGTCGGTCAGCTCGGCGAGGGCCGCACGGCGCGGCGGCCCGGACCGCGCCCCCTCGGTGAGGAGGCGCAGCCGGGCCGCCGCGTAGCCGCCGGGTCCCGAGTGCTCCGCGTCTTTCCGAACATCCGTACCCGTCACCCAGGGACTCCTGTCCTTCTTCGTCGGACGGCCTTGCGTCGGACGGCGCGTCCGGTCAGAGGGCGTCCGGGCCGCGCTCGCCGGTGCGGACCCGGACGGCCGTCTCGACCGGCAGGGACCAGACCTTGCCGTCACCGATCTTGCCGGTGCGGGCCGCCTTGACGATGACATCGATCAACTGCTCGGCGTCGTCGTCCTCGGCCAGCACCTCGATACGGATCTTGGGTACCAGGTCGACCGTGTACTCGGCGCCGCGGTAGACCTCGGTGTGTCCCCGCTGTCGTCCGTAGCCGCTCGCCTCGGTGACGGTCAGACCGTGCACCCCGAAGGCCTGCAGGGCTTCCTTGATCTCGTCGAGCCGGTGGGGCTTGACGACGGCGGTGATGAGCTTCATGCGTCCACCTTCTTGCTCTGCGTGGCGGTCAGGGCGGGCGCGGAGGTGCCGACGACTCCGCCGCCGGCGCCGCTGAAGTCGTATGCGGTCTCGGCGTGCTCGGCCTGGTCGATACCGGAGACCTCTTCGTCCTCGGTGACCCGCATGCCGATGGTCTTGTCGAGCAGGAAGGCGAGAATAGCGGAGGCGATCAGGGAGTAGGCGAGGACGCCGAAGACACCGGCGCACTGCTTCCAGAACTGGTCCAGGCCGCCGCCGTAGAACAGGCCCTTGACGTCGGACTGACCCTTGCCGCTGGCGAAGAAGCCGATGAGCAGGGAGCCGACGATGCCGCCGACCATGTGGACGCCGACCACGTCGAGGGAGTCGTCGTAGCCGAACTTGTACTTCAGGCCCACGGCCATCGCGCACAGAACACCGGCGATGGCACCGACGGCGATCGCGCCGAGCGGGGAGACGGCGCCACCGGACGGGGTGATCGCGACCAGGCCGGCGACCGCGCCGGAGGCGGCGCCCAGCGTGGTGAACGCGCCGTGCCTGATCTTCTCGTAGGCGAGCCAGGCCAGCATGGCGGCGGCGGTGGCGACCTGCGTGTTGACGAACATCAGCGCGCCGACGCCGTCCCCGTTGCCGAGCCAGGAGCCGGCGTTGAAGCCGAACCAGCCGAACCACAGCAGACCGGCGCCGAGCATGACCAGCGGGAGGCTGTGCGGGCGCATCGGGTCCTTCTTGAAGCCGACGCGCTTGCCGATGACGAGGATCACGCCGAGCGCCGCGGCACCCGCGTTGATATGGACCGCCGTACCGCCGGCGAAGTCGATCACTCCGAGATCGAAGGCCCAGCCGCCGGAGCCCCACACCCAGTGCGCCACCGGGAAGTAGACGACCGTGACCCACAGCACCAGGAAGACGGCCCACGCCGAGAACTTCACGCGGTCCGCGAGGGCGCCGCTTATCAGGGCGGGCGTGATGATCGCGAACATCAGCTGGAAGACCGCGAAGACGAAGACCGGGATCGTGTAGCCGTCCCAGAGGGCCAGCTTGTCGATCCCGCTGAAGCCGACGAAGTCGGAGGTCCAGCCCACGATGGAGCCCTTGTCGGCGCCGAAGGCCATGGAGAAGCCGTAGAGCACCCACAGGATGGTGACGATGCCCAGGCTGATGAAACTCATCATCAGCATGTTCAGGGTGCTCTTGACCCGGACCATGCCCCCGTAGAAGAAGGCCAGGCCCGGGGTCATGAGCATCACCAGGGCGGAACAGATGAGCATGAAGCCTGTGTCCGCGGCGGACAGCTTGGGTGCCTCCGCGGCAAGCGTGATGGCTGGTGCCATCGGCGTCTCCTCGTCGGTTGGTACGGCCCGTGCGGGCGAAGCCTGAGTGTGGTCCGGTCATGAGGGGTGGGCCGGTTATGCGCCCTGAGACTGGCGCAGCGCGGTTTCGGTCGAGGCCCCTCGTTGTTTCACCGGAGTGACGAAGGCGCCGTGCGTGTTACGCGTCGATGAACTGCCGGATTCGGACGACGTCCATCGTTATCGTGGCGCAACCTTCTCCGCGGGAAACGGACCGGCCGCGGGCGACCCTCCGATGACCTGGCGTGGGGGAGCCGAGTCGGGCTGTGCGGGAGGGCCGGCCGCGGCCGGGGTTCTGGGGTTCAGACCGCTTCCGCGGTCTCCGGGAGGGTGCTGGCGAGCTGGTCGGTGAGGTCGATGACCTCGGCGAGGTCGCCGAAGTCGCGCACGGCCGTGTCGACGGTCTTTCGGATACGCGTGTTCACCCGCTCGGAGCGCACCTTC
Source organism: Streptomyces sp. NPDC004629 (assembly GCF_042873595.1). Taxonomy (NCBI): domain Bacteria; kingdom Bacillati; phylum Actinomycetota; class Actinomycetes; order Kitasatosporales; family Streptomycetaceae; genus Streptomyces; species Streptomyces sp. NPDC004629. Next base: position 73,923 of record NZ_JBIALO010000013.1, read on the forward strand.
TTGGCGACGCTCATCGCCTGTGCGGCGTACGCCGTGCCCTGCTCGGGCTCGCGGCGCAGCAGGTGCACGGTGGCCATGCCGATCAGGTTCAGTGCGTACGACCGCTGGTGCTCGTGGTCCGTGGCGAACAGCTCGACGGCCCGCTGCATCAGGGGCTCGGCCAGGGAGGCGTAGGCGGGGCTGCGGCCGGCCACGTAGGCGAGGTCGCGGAAGGAGTGGGAGTTCTCGCCGTACAGCTCGGCCTCGGAGAAGAAGCGGATCCAGTCGGGGTCCGGCTCGTCCCACTCGTCGGCCTCGGCGAAGGCGTCCTCGGCCATCCGGACCGCCCGCTTGCACTTGCCGGGCTGTCCCATGTTGGCGTAGGCGCGGGCCTCCATCGCATACAGCATGGACTGGGTGCGCGGGCTCGCGCAGTCCCGGCTGCCGTACTGGGCGAGATGGATCAGTTCCAGGGCGTCGTCGGGCCGGCCGAGATGGATCATCTGCCGGCTCATGCTGGAGAGGATGTACGAGCCGAGGGGCTTGTCGCCCGCCTCCTTGGCGGCGTGCAGGGCGAGGACGAAGTACTTCTGCGCGGTGGGCTGGAGCCCGACGTCGTAGCTCATCCAGCCGGCCAGTTCGGCGAGTTCGGCGGCGACCTTGAAGAGCTTCCTGGTGGTGGCCTCCGGCTGGGGTTCCTGGAGCAGGTCGGTCACCTCGTGCAGCTGGCCGACGACCGCCTTGCGGCGCAGGCCGCCGCCGCACTGGGCGTCCCACTGGCGGAACATCATCGCGGTGGAGTCCAGCAGGTCCAGCTCGGGCTTGGACAGCCGGCCGGGGCGCCGGGACTCGGCGGGGGTCTCGGGTTCGGACCGCGGGGAGGGCGGCGAGGGGACGAGCCAGCGCTGCATCGGCTCGATGAGGGAGGGGCCCGCGGACAGGGTCAGCGAGTTCCCGAGGAAGCCGCGCCGCGCCAGCATGAGGTCGCTGCGCGAGAACTCGCTGAGCAGGGCCACCGTCTGCGGGCCCGTCCAGGGCAGGTCGACGCCGGTCGCGGAGGGTAAAGGGCGGGCGGTGCGCAGGCCGAGGTCCTCGACGGAGACGACGCAGCCGAACCGCTCGGAGAACAGTTCGGACAGAATCCTGGGGATCGGCTCGCGGGGGTTCTCGCCGTCCAGCCAGCGGCGTACCCGGGAGGTGTCCGTCGAGATGTGGTTGGCCCCCAACTGGCGGGCCCGGCGGTTCACTTGGCGGGCCAGCTCGCCCTTGGACCAGCCGCTGCGCACGAACCACGAGCCCAGCAGCTCATTGGGGCGCTTGTCAGCGTTCGTCCCGCCACCGCCGTTGCCGCCCACTGGAACGCCCCCATTCCTGAGACCACTTGTCACCGCGTGCGCCAAGCCCTATCAGAATGCCGGTGGGCAAGGCCGCCCGTCCGGCGGTTCTCACCCTTCGAACAGGATGCCGAGTTGCCTCCGGCATACCCGAAGTTGCATGTGCCCCGGGCCTCGTGCACTCAAAGTAATCCTACGATCACCCGTCCAGCCATGGCGATCCCGGAAACGCCACCATTCGCCACCCCTTCGAATGAACTCACTGTCACCCAGGCGCGATTCACTTGACATAGGACGAACGAAAGTAGATGCAGCGGTGCACTCGGGGGCGCGTAGATCCCGTTGTACCACCGGGGACGCTTCATGGCGCCGCTCGGCTCCCGTGGGAAGCGGGGGTAGACGGAGCCATATGGTCACGTTCCGCTTCCGTCTCGTTCCACGTCGTAACCATCGGCGTGCTGGACCCGTTGGAGGGGGCATGGGCTTCACGATCGGCGGCATTCGCGAGATCCGCTCCGGCACGCGTCGGCGCGGCCGCCCGTCGGAGTGCACCACGGTCGCCGAGTTCACCGGGCTGTGGGGCTGGGACGTGGTGCCGGGCGCGCGGACCGTGGGGGGCACCTGTTCCTGCGGCCGTCCGGACTGCCGGGCGCCGGGAGCGCACCCCCTGGAGTTCGCACCCCAGATCCCCGCCGGGGCCACGCTCGACGAAGTCACCAAGTCCTGGGGCGAGTTCCCCGGCGCCACGGTGATGCTGCCGGTCGGCCGCGCGTTCGACGTGCTGGAGGTGGCCGAGCCCGCCGGGCGTCGGGCCCTGGCCCGCCTGGAGCGGATGGGTCTGCCCCTGGGCCCGGTCGTCGCGACCCCCGACCGCCGCGCCCAGTTCCTGGTCGCCCCCGGTGCCGCCGCCGAACTCCCCGCGCTCCTCTACCGTCTGGGCTGGGACGACCCGACCTCGCTCGGCCTGCGCGGCCTCGGCCCCGGCGAGTACATCACCGCACCGCCCTCCGACCGGGGCGGCCTGGGCCCGGCCCACTGGCTCCGCCCGCCGGACCTCGACTCGGCGACCAGCCCCCCGGCGGCCCGCCTGCTCCTGGGCACCCTGGCCTACGCAGCCCACCGCTCCCGACCCTGACCCCCCGGGGCACGGCCGAGGCATACAGCGCGCGGAGACTTCCGGGGGTTCCCGAACCGGCGTGAGGGGCGGGCGAAACGCCGACGGAAGGAGCACCACGGGCGGCCGGGCACGAGCCGCCCCGGCGCGTCAGTACGGTTCGCCCCCGAACTACGCAACCAACCAGCACCTCCAGGGGCGCGAGGAACTGCGCGACCGGCCGAATAACCACCCGCACCCGGCAACGCAACCGCAGTCCCCACCCCCGCCCCCGCCCCCGCCCCCGAAAACACACGCCCCAGGCCGCACCGTGCGCGCCGGGCGCTCACATGGCGGCGCCCGCTCCCGGGTGGTGGCCGGGGCGGGCGCCGGTTGCCTTGTGGGGGGTCTCGCGGGTGGGGGTCACTCTCCGATCAGGGCGTCGACGAACGCCTCCGGCTCGAACGGCGCCAAGTCGTCCGCGCCCTCGCCGAGGCCGACGAGCTTGACCGGGACGCCCAGCTCACGCTGGACGGCGACCACGATGCCGCCCTTGGCCGTACCGTCGAGCTTGGTCAGCACGATGCCGGTGATGTCGACGACCTCGGCGAAGACCCGGGCCTGGACCAGCCCGTTCTGCCCGGTGGTGGCGTCGAGGACGAGCAGCACCTCGTCGAGCGGGGCGTGCTTCTCGACGACGCGCTTGACCTTCCCCAGCTCGTCCATGAGCCCGGTCTTGGTGTGCAGCCGCCCGGCGGTGTCGATGAGCACCACGTCGACGCCCATCTCCTTGCCCTCCTTGACCGCGTCGAACGCGACGGAGGCGGGGTCCCCGCCCTCCGGCCCGCGCACGGTGTAGGCGCCGACCCGCTCGCCCCAGGTCTGCAGCTGGTCGGCGGCGGCGGCCCGGAAGGTGTCGGCGGCGCCGAGGACGACCGTGCGCCCGTCGGCGACCAGGACGCGGCCCAGCTTGCCGGTGGTGGTGGTCTTGCCGGTGCCGTTGACGCCGACGACCATGACGATCCCCGGCTTGCGGCCCTCCGGCTCGGTCTTCACCGTGCGGTCCATATCGGTGCCGATCAGCTTGAGCAGCTGCTCGCGCAGCAGCCCGCGCAGTTCCTCCGGAGTGCGGGTGCCGAGCACCTTCACGCGCTCGCGCAGGCCCTCGACCAGTTCCTGGGTGGGCTGCACACCGACGTCGGCGGTCAGCAGGGTGTCCTCGATCTCCTCCCAGGTCTCCTCGTCGAGGTGCTCGCGCGACAGCAGCGTGAGCAGCCCCTTGCCGAGGGCGTTCTGGGAGCGGGACAGGCGGGCACGCAGCCGCACCAGCCGGCCGGCGGTGGGCTCCGGGACCTCGATCTCGGGCGCCGGCAGTTCTTCGACGACGGGCGGTTCCTCGACGGCGGTCGGGGCCGAGCCGCCCGGGAGGTCCACCTCCTCGATCGTGCGGCGCGACTCGTCGTGCGGCGTCTCGGCCTCGTCGCCGACGTGCGGCTCGGCCGGAGGTGCGGTGATGTCGGGCGTGGCGGGTGGCGGCGGAGGCAGCGACCTGCGGCGCCGGCTGCCGATGACGAGCCCGCCGATCGCGCCGAGCACGACCACGGCGATGACTACAGCAAGGATGACGGTTTCCATAACCCGACCAGTATCAGCCATGGGTCCCGACCGGACCCAGTTTGTGTGTTCCTCCAAGCAGCGGAGGTCACGGAGCCTCGGCCCCTGCTCGACACCACGGGCCCGGCCGAGAAGTCCATGACTCTGGCTGTCTGACGCTTCGTCAGCTAACGTCCCCGCGACCGCACCAACCACCCGGCGACAGGGGGACCACCCATGCCCGCAACGGTCGTCCGTTTCAACCTCGTCGAACCCGGCGCCACCCCCGCCGCGCTCGCCGCCCGCTACCGGGCCGCCCTGGAGATGGCCGGCTACGCCGACGAGCAGGGCATCACCACCATCCAGACCGAGGAACACCACGGCGTCGCCGACAACTGGATGCCGTCGCCGTTCGTGTTCGCGGGCGCGGTGTTCGGGGCGACACGGCAGATCGCGGTCACGGTGTCCGCGGTCATCGGCCCGCTGCACGACCCGCTGCGGCTGGCGGAGGACATCGCCGTGCTCGACCTGCTGAGCGGCGGCCGGCTGGTCACCGTCGCCGGGATCGGGTACCGGCCCGAGGAGTACGCCCGCAGCGGCGTGGACTGGAAGCGGCGCGGCCGGCTCCAGGACGAGCTGCTGGAGACCCTGCTGAAGGGGTGGACCGGCGAGGAGTTCGAGTACCGGGGCCGGACGGTCCGGGTCACCCCGCGTCCGTGCACCGAGCCGCACCCGCTGCTCCTGGTCGGCGGCTCCTCCCGGGCCGCGGCCCGCCGGGCGGCCCGGCTCGGCCTGCCGTTCTTCCCCAGCGCGCACCTGCCGGAGCTGGAGGCGTACTACAAGGAACGGCTCGTGGAGTACGGCACGCAGGGCTGGACGATGATGCCCGCCGCCGAGACCCCGCTGCTGCACATCGCCGAGGACCCGGACCGGGCGTGGGCCGAGTACGGCCGGTACTTCCTGCACGAGGCCCGCACGTACGCGTCCTGGCAGTCCGGGGACATCCGCTCGGCGGTGCGCTCGGCGGCCACGACGGTGGACGAGCTGCGCGCGGAGGGCGTGTACCGGATCCTCACTCCCGAGCAGTGCGTGGCGCAGGGCCTCGACAACCTGGTCCTGCACCCGCTGGCGGGCGGAATGCCCCTGGACGAGGCCTGGCGCAGCCTCCGCCTGTTCGCCCGCCAGGTACTCCCATCCCTGAAGAACTGACCCCACACGAGCCCCGAAGGGGCGCGGCGCGCCCAGCCACAACGAAGCCGCACACTGACGCCGGCCCATCTCGGCTGAACCGGCGGAGCCTTTAGCCCATCTCCTCCAGCGCCTTGCCCTTCGTCTCCTTGACGAACCTGAGGACGAACGGGATGGAGAGCGCGGCGAACACCGTGTAGATCACGTAGGTCGCCGACAGGTTCCAGTCGGCGAGCGACGGGAAGCTCGCGGTGATGGCCCAGTTGGCGATCCACTGCGCGGAGGCGGCCACGCCCAGCGCGGCGGCACGGATCCGGTTGGGGAACATCTCGCCGAGGAAGACCCAGACGACCACGCCCCAGGAGAGCGCGAAGAAGAGGACGAAGACGTGGGCGGCGATCAGGGCGACCCAGCCCTGCGTGGCCGGCAGCTTCCCGTCGACCAGGTGGTGGGAGAACGCCCACGCCTCCAGCGCGAGGCCGACGACCATGCCGACCGAGCCGATGAGCGCGAGCGGCCTGCGGCCGATGCGGTCCACGAAGATCATCGCGATCACGGTGCCGACGATGTTGATGATCGACGTGGTGAAGGAGTAGAGGAACGAGTCCGTCGGGTCGACGCCGACCGACTGCCACAGCGTCGAGGAGTAGTAGAACGCGACGTTGATGCCCACGAACTGCTGGAACACCGACAGGCCGATGCCGATCCAGACGATCGGCTTGAAGAAGAAGGAGCCGCCGAGCAGGTCCTTGAAGGTGGACCTGTGCTCGCTGCTCATGGCGTGCTCGATCTCGGCGACCCGGGCGTCGAGATCGGTTCCCTTGCCCTCGACCTCGGCGAGGATCTCACGGGCCCGCTCGCGCCTGCCGACGGACAGCAGGAAGCGGGGCGACTCGGGGATGGCGAAGGACAGCAGCCCGTACAGGGCGGCCGGGATGACCATGACACCGAGCATGACCTGCCAGGCCTCAAGGCCCATCAGCCGGCCGCGCTGGTCGCCGCCGGCGGCGTTCAGCAGGCCCCAGTTGACCAGCTGCGAGACGGCGATGCCGACCACGATCGCGGCCTGCTGGAAGGAGCCGAGGCGGCCTCGATAGGCCGGCGGGGCGACCTCGGCGATGTAGGCGGGGCCGATGACCGAGGCCATGCCGATGGCGAAGCCGCCGACGATCCGCCAGAAGGCGAGGTCCCAGAGCGCGAAGGGCAGCGCGGAGCCGACGGCGCTGACCGTGAAGAGGATCGCGGCGATCTGCATGCAGCGGATGCGGCCGATGCGGTCCGCTATCCGGCCGGCGGTCGCGGCACCGACGGCACAGCCGATCAGGGCGACGGCGATGACCTGGGCGAGTGCCGCGGAGCCGATGTCGTAGCGGCTGCGGATGGCCTCCACGGCGCCGTTGATCACGGAGCTGTCGTACCCGAAGAGGAAGCCGCCCATCGCGGCCGCCGCCGCGATGAAGACGACGTGCCCGAGGTGGTCGGGATGGGCCGTTCCGGCTCCTGACTGGGGTGCCTGCGCTGTGCTGGTCACGTTGATACTCCTCGGGCCGCCGGCAACGCCGCCGGGGTGGGGGCGAGCCCTTCAGGTACCAGTGGCGCACAAGATCAAACCACTCACACCTGAAGACAAGAACAACGTTGCAGAGACTATGTCTTCAAGTTTCGAAGTCAAATCTGATCATTGGTGACCTTGAGCACGCCGGACCATTGATCCGAGTTCACTTCTTGAAATGAGGCACTCAGCGGAGCCGCTGCGAGATGACCTTCGACACACCGTCGCCCTGCATGGAGACGCCGTAGAGCGCGTCGGCGACCTCCATCGTGCGCTTCTGATGAGTGATCACGATCAGCTGGGAGGCCTCCTGCAACTCCTGCATGATGCGGATCAGCCGCTGGAGGTTGGTGTCGTCGAGGGCGGCCTCGACCTCGTCCATGACGTAGAAGGGGCTGGGCCGGGCCTTGAAGATGGACACGAGCAGCGCGACGGCGGTGAGCGAGCGCTCCCCGCCGGACAGCAGGGACAGCCGCTTGACCTTCTTGCCCGGCGGCCGGGCCTCCACGTCCACGCCCGTGGTGAGCATGTTGTCGGGGTCGGTCAGCACCAGCCGCCCGTCGCCGCCCGGGAAGAGCCGGCTGAAGACGCCCTCGAACTCCCGGGCCGTGTCCCGGTACGCCTCCGTGAAGACCTGCTCGACGCGCTCGTCGACCTCCTTCACCACTTGAAGCAGGTCGGCGCGCGTCTTCTTCAGGTCCTCCAGCTGCTCGCTGAGGAACTTGTGCCGTTCCTCCAGCGCGGCGAACTCCTCCAGGGCGAGCGGGTTGACCTTGCCGAGCTGCTGGTAGGCGCGCTCGGCGGCCTTCAGCCGCTTCTCCTGCTCGGCGCGCACGAACGGCCGCGGGCGATTGCGCGGGTGCTCCGGGTCGTCGGGCAGTTCCTCCCCCTCGGCGGGCGGCGAGGGCGGCACGGGCTGGTGCGGGCCGTACTCGCCGACGAGCCCGGCCGGCTCCACGCCCAGCTCCTCCAGCGCCTTGGTCTCCAGCTGCTCCACCCGCAGCCGCTTCTCCGCGCCGAGCACTTCTCCCCGGTGCACCGAGTCGGTCAGCTTGTCGAGTTCGGCCTTGAGGTCGCGCCCGGCGTTCCGGGCGGCGGTCAGCTCCTGCTCCCGGCGCGCCTTGGCCGCCTCGGCGGCGGTGCGCTCCGCGTCGGCCCGGCCCAGCGACACCTCGACGTGTGCGAGCAGCTGCCGCGCGCCTGACGCGACGGCCTGCGCCACCGACGCCTCGTGTCGCAGGCGGGCGCGCCGCTGTTCGGCACGCGCGCGTGCCTCGCGTTCGGCGCGGGCGCCCCGGTCGAGCGCGTCGGCCCGCCCGGCGAGCCCCTTGACCCGTTCCTCGTGGGTGCGGACCTGGAGCCGTGCCTCCATCTCGGTCTGCCGGGCGTTGGCGCCGTCGGCGGCCAGCCGGTCCCGTACGGAGGTGTCGGGTTCCTCCTCGATCGGCATCTCCTCGGCGACGGCGAGCCGTTCGGCCAGTTCCTCGACCTCCTGCACGGCCCGGTCCAGTGCCTCCTGCGCCCGGGCCGCCGCCGCGGTGGACCGCTCGGACTCGCCGGCCGCGCCCCGCGCCTGCCCAGCGAGCCGCCCGAGCTGCTGGGCGACGGCCGACTTCTCCCGGTCGGCGGCCCGGCGCCGCTCCCCCAGCTCCTCCACGAGCGCGGCGCACTCCCGGCGCCGCTCCTGCGCCGCGCCCTGCGCCTCGGCCAGCCGCGCGCACCGCACGGCCAGCTCGTCGAGTTCGGCGGCCGCCTCGTCGACGGACGCCTGCACTTCCAGCAGGCTCGGCGCCCCGGCCGACCCGCCGTGCGCCACATGGGCGCCGAGCAGATCGCCCTCGGCGGTGACGGCGGTCAGCTCGGGGTGCGCCTGGACCAGGTCCTCGGCGTCTTCGAGGGTGCCGACCACGACGACGCCGCGCAGCAGCCGCCGCACGGCGGGCATCAGCTCGGCGGGGCCCTGGACGAGATCGGCGGCGTAGGGCGGTCCGGCCGGGTGCGGTTGCGGCGGTACGTCGTCGGGGGCCCCGCCGAGCAGCAGCGCCGCGCGGCCCGCGTCCTGCTTGCGCAGCAGCCGGATGGCGTCCGCGGCCGAGGCGGGCGTGGTCACCGCGATGGCGTCCGCCGCCGCGCCGAAGGCCGCCGCCAGCGCGGTCTCGTGGCCCGGCGCCACGGTGAGCAGTTCCGCGGCCGGGCCGAGCACGCCGGTGAGCCGGTCCCTCGCCCCGAGCAGCGCGCCGCTGCCGTCCTTGCGGCGCAGTCCCAGCGCCAGCGCCTCGTGCCGGGCCTGGGTCGCGGCGCGCCGGCGCTCCGCCGCGGTGGCCGCCTCCCGCGCGGCCGTCAGTGCGGACTCCGCGTCGGCCAGCGCCGCCTTCGCCGCGTCGTGCCGCTCGGCGAGTTCGGCGTCGCCGGCGTCGAGGCCGTCGACCTCGGCCTTCAGCGCCTCGTACTCCTCCTGTGCGCCGGCGGCCCGCTCCTGGGCCTCGTCCCGTGCCGCGGCCAGCCGGTCGATCTCGGACTGGGCCGCGGCGGCGCGCGAGCGGGCCGCGTTGACCTGCCCGTTCAGCCGGGCCAGGCCCTCGCGGCGATCGGCGATGGCCCGTGCCACGTCCTTCAGGCGGCGTTCCTCGACGGCGAGTTCGCGTTCCAGTTCGGCGCGGTGGGTGACGGTGTCGTCAAGGGCACGCTGGGCCGCCTCCAGGGCCGCCTCCAGCTCGGCCTCCTGCTCACGGATGCGGGCGGCCTCCCGTTCCATGTCCTCCGGGTCACGGCCGCGCCGTTCCTCGGGCGGCGCGGCCGTGGCGCTCTTGACCCGCGCGTCGGCCAGCGAGATCGTGCCGCGTACCCGCTCGGCCAGCTGGGACAGCTCGTACCAGGTCTGCTGGGCGCGCCGCAGCCGGGGCGTGAGCCGGCGCACCTCGTCCTCAAGCAGCGCCTCGCGCTGGAACGCCTTTCTCAGTTCCTGTTCGGCGGCCTCCTTGCGCTCCTTCAGCGCGGCCTCGTCGGCGATCTCGGCTTTCAGCGCCTCGCGCAGCCGTACCAGGTCGTCGGCGAGCAGCCGCAGCCGCGCGTCCCGCAGGTCGGCCTGGATCACGGCCGCCCGGCGCGCGACCGCCGCCTGCCGGCCGAGCGGCTTCAGCTGGCGGCGCAGCTCGTCGGTGAGGTCCTGCACGCGCGCGAGGTTGGCCTGCATCGCGTCCAGTTTCCTGAGCGCCTTCTCCTTGCGCTTGCGGTGTTTGAGGACGCCGGCGGCCTCTTCGATGAAGGCGCGGCGGCCCGTGGGATCGGCGTGCAGGACGGAGTCGAGCTGGCCCTGGCCGACGATGACGTGCATCTCGCGGCCGATGCCGGAGTCCGACAGCAGCTCCTGGATGTCGAGGAGGCGGCAGGTGTCGCCGTTGATCTGGTACTCGCTGCCGCCGTTGCGGAACATGATCCGCGTGATGGTGACCTCGGAGTACTCGATGGGCAGCGCGCCGTCGGAGTTGTCGATGGTGAGGGACACCTCGGCCCGGCCGAGCGGCGGGCGGCCGGTGGTGCCGGCGAAGATGACGTCCTCCATCTTGCCGCCGCGCAGCGACTTTGCGCCCTGCTCGCCCATGACCCAGCTGAGCGCGTCGACGACGTTGGACTTGCCCGAGCCGTTCGGTCCCACGACGCACGTGATGCCCGGCTCGAACCGGAGCGTGGTCGCCGAGGCGAACGACTTGAACCCGCGCAGGGTCAGGGCCTTGAGGTGCACGCCGGTGGACTTTACCCGCCGCCGCTATCTCACTCCATGAACCCTCGCAACCTCGCGGTTTCACGCATGAACATGCAGGGCACACCAGACGTTAAAGACGGTGAAAGGATGCGCGGGGGAGAGAAAGGGCCCAGCGGCGGAGCCGGGCAAGAAAGAAGGGACGCCGAGGCGTCCCTTGCAACTCTGACAACTTAGCGGTTGATACGGGCAGCCCAACCACTGCGTGTGCCGTCGTGGAGCGATGCAGTGATCAGGTGAGCGCAGGCTCCGCCTGGTGTGCGTCGATGCTCTCCATGATCCTGTCGTGAGAAGCGGCAGCCGTCAGCGCCTCGTTCTCGGCCTGGATCCGTACAAGCTCGGATTCCAGGTCCTGGACGCGCTGCTGGAGCCGTCGCATCTCGGCGAGGAGTCGAGGGTCGGAGCCGCCGACGTAACCGAGAAGCGCCTTTGCCATGATGGATGGTCCTCCACACTGAGTGACCGACCGAAGCGGTGTGGGTCGTGAGGGATTCGCACCCGCGGTGCTTGACACTGTCGAGTGTTGCTCTGCCGATGCTCCATGCCAAACAGCTAAGGTGCGCGGGGCTTTCAGCGTCTCACCAAAAAGTTTGACGGTCAACACGATCACGCCCCGTATTGGCGGTTGTCCCGGGGGCGCGCGGCCTGCCGAGGGGCTGCGCTGCGGCTCCTGCGGGGTCCTCAGGGCGTGGCGATCAGTTTTGCTGGGGAGCCTGCCACGACAGGCGGTTCTTGGCAACCACCAGGTCATTTCTGCTTCGGGCAGGTGCCGGTGGCGGTCCCTCCGCTTCGGCCCGCGGCGGCTCGCCGTGGAGGGTCAGCGTACGGCGAATCCCTCGTAGCCCCCGCGGGGTGTGTCCCATATCTCGGTGACGCCGTCCACCCGCCCGGGCGTGTCGCCGCGCTGCAACCAGTCGAGGAGCCCTTCGCAGCCCTCTCGGCGACCCTCGGCGACCACCTGGACCCGCCCGTCCCCCAGATTGAGAGCAAAACCACTCAGGCCGCCGATCTCCAGGGCCTTGGCGCGCGTGAACCAGCGGAAGCCCACGCCCTGGACGTGTCCGCGCACCCAGGCGACCAGCCGTACTTCCTCGCTCATGGCTGCAACCTAACCGGCCAATGTCTCCAGGGGCACGTCCGCCCCAGGCGCCATGCGGTACCGTCCCGACCCAATGAATCTCATATGAAACTCACTCGATCGAGTGAGTTGGGTTGACCCACGGGATCGCATGGGGGGTCGACCGCGAGACCGAGGAAGGCCAGGACATGGGACGCCACCGACGCTCCGCCGCCGGCCGCGCCACGGGTCACGCCACGGGTATCACCCCGCCGCGCGGCCCCGCTCCGCGGAACCCCGACTCGCGGTACGCGCACGCGGACGGCCGCGCCACGCTGGGCTCCGCCCCCTATCTGAACCCGGGTGCGTACACCGAGGCCGACGCCAGGAGCACGGCGTACCTGTACGCGACGGACGACGGTTACGTCCCCGGTCCGGACGGCGGTGACGGACCCGGGGCGGACGGCGGCGGCTTCTTCGCGGCGGAGTCCGCCCCCGCGGACGACGACATGGACCGTGAGCGCGGGCACCGGCGCAAGAAGAAGGCCGGGACGCCGGTGCGCACGGGTCTGCTCGGCGTCTCCGCCGCCGTCGCCCTCGGCACGGTCGCGGTGGCCACGGGCGTGGTGCCCGGACTGGGCGACTACAAGATCGGCGGCGCCGGCGGCAGCGACAACGTGCAGGCCGACGGGGTGCCCGGCAACACGGCCACCGAGCAGGGCGGCACCTCCGGCAGCGCCGAACCCGGCCGCGACGCCGGCCGGGGCACCAGCCCCGGCACCCCCCGCCCGACCTCTCCCGCGCCGTCCGCCCCGGCCTCGTCGGCGCCCGCCCCGTCCCGGACGGCGACGACGAAGCCGGCGGCCACGGCCACTCCCACGAAGCCGCGGACCGAGCGGCCGTCGGCGCCGGCCGCCGCGGAGCCGAAGAAACCGCCGAAGCAGGCGTCCGCGCCGGCGCCGGTCTCCGCGCGGGCCGCCGCCGAGGCGGAGGTGCTGATGCTGGTCAACGGGGAGCGGGCGAAGGCGGGGTGCGACGCCCTGACGGCGAACGGCGCGCTGGCCCGGCTGGCCGAGGCGTTCAGCGAGGACATGGCCGCGCGTGACTTCTTCGACCACACCGACCCCGACGGGGCGACCCCCTGGGACCGGGCGACCGCGGCCGGCGTCACCGGCCTCGGCGGCGAGAACATAGCCCGGGGCCAGGCCGACGCGGCCGCCGTGATGGCGGCCTGGATGGACAGCCCTGGGCACCGGGCCAACATACTGAACTGCGACTTCAAGACCCTGGGCGTCGGCGTGCACTTCGCCTCCGGCGGCCCCTGGTGGACCCAGGACTTCGGTTACTGACCAGGCCCGCAGCGCTGTCTCATGGTTAGTGCAATCTACCGGTTAGCGCTGTGCTCACGTACGCTTGCGTCATGACCGCGACCCAGGAGCGCCCCATGGAGCGGCGCCTCCCGTACGACGTGTTCGCCCGGACCTGCCCGTCGCGCGGCACGCTGGAGCACGTCACGGGCCGCTGGGGCGCGCTCACCCTGGGCGCCCTGTACAAGGGCTCGTACCGCTTCAACGAGTTGCGCCGCCGTGTCGACGGCGTGAGCGAGAAGATGCTGTCCCAGACGCTGCACGCGCTGGAGCGCGACGGCCTGGTGCACCGCGAGGCCCAGCCGACGAACCCGCCCCGGGTGGACTACGAGCTGACGCCCCTGGGCCGCGAGGTCGCCGAGCGCCTGCTGGCCCTCATCCACTGTGTGGAGGGCTCCATGGACGACATCCTGACGGCCCGCGCGGCGTACGACGCCAGCGCCGCTACCCCCTGACGCGCGGCGGGCGCTGGCACGTCGGGCAGAAGTAGCTGGACCTGTTCATCCAGGGTCGGCGGCGCATCGGCGTGCCGCAGCGCCGGCACGGCAGCCCCTCGCGCCCATAGGCGTCCAGGGACCGGTCGAAGTAACCCGATTCGCCGTTCACGTTGACGTAGAGGCTGTCGAAGCTGGTGCCGCCGACGGCGAGGGCCGCGTTCAGCACGTCCCGCACATGGCCCAGCAACTCGGCCGTGCGCGGCCGGGTGAAGTGCGCCGTCGGACGCTCGTAGTGGATCCGGGCCCGCCAAAGGGCTTCGTCCGCGTAGATGTTGCCGACGCCGCTGATCAACGACTGGTCCAGCAGGGCCCGTTTGATGGTGGTCCGCTTCCGGCGCAGCGCCTGATGGAAGGCCTCGTCGTCGAAGAGCGGATCGAGCGGGTCGCGGGCGATGTGCGCGATGACGTCGGGCAGCCCCTCGGGGGTGGTGGGGTGCAACGACAGCCCGCCGAAGGTGCGTTGGTCGACGAAGCGCAGCTCCGTGCCGAGGTCGTCGGCGAACCGCACGCGGATCCTCAGGTGCTTCTCGTCCGGCGCCTCGTGCGGCCGGATCAGCAGCTGACCGCTCATCCCCAGATGGGCCAGGACCGACTGGTCCGTGTCCTCCAGCGGCAGCCACAGGTACTTGCCCCGGCGGCGGGGGACGCCCATACGGTGGCCCTTGAGGCGGTGCGCGAAGTCGTCGGCACCGGCCACGTGACGGCGTACGGCACGAGGGTGCAGCACCTCGGTCTCGGCGACGGTGCGGTGCGCGACCCACCGCTCCAGACCGCTGCGTACGACCTCGACCTCGGGCAACTCGGGCATGGGACCCCCGTGACGGACCGTGTGGGAAGCCGAGCGCCCGCCCCCCGTCGGGGGGCGGGCGGTTCGGATGTGCTGATGGTCAGGCAGGCGCGGCCGTCGCGTCGGGGTCGTCGCCGATGGTCTCGACGGCCGCGTCGACGGCCTCCGCGGTGCCCTGCCCCGTCTTGGCGCGCTCGTCCGCCGCGGCCCGGATGGACCGCCAGGCGGACTCGGCTGCCTGCTGCTCCGCCTCCTTCTTGCTGCGGCCGGTGCCGGTGCCGTACGAGACGCCTCCGACGCGGGCGGCAGCAGTGAAGGTCTTCTCGTGATCGGGTCCGGTCTCCGTGACCAGGTACTCGGGCACGCCGAGCCCTTCCGTCGCGGTCAGTTCCTGGAGGCTGGTCTTCCAGTCCAGGCCGGCTCCGAGGTTCGAGGACTTCTCGATCAGCGGGTCGAAGAGCCGGTGCACCAGCTCGGACGCCGCGTCGAGGCCCTGGTCGAGATAGACCGCGCCGATCACCGCTTCGAGGGTGTCGGCGAGGATGGACGCCTTGTCCCGGCCGCCCGTGCCCTCTTCACCGCGGCCGAGCCGGATGAAGGAGCCCAGTTCGAGACCGCGGCCCACCTCCGCGAGCGCACGCGAGTTCACCACCGCGGCCCGCAGCTTGGCCAGCTGGCCCTCGGGCAGGTCGGGGTGGATGCGGTACAGCGTGTCCGTGACGACGAGACCGAGGACGGAGTCCCCGAGGAACTCCAGCCGCTCGTTCGTCGGCAGACCGCCGTTCTCGTACGCGTAGGAACGGTGGGTCAGTGCTCGCACCAGAAGGGCGGACTCGATCTTGTAGCCGAGCCGCCCTTCCAGAAGCGTGTGGGACGAGGCCGTGTTGTCCGCTGGTCCGCTTCCGCTCGCGCGGGAAGAGTTCTTCTTCGGCGTGGACACAGTGCCTCTCACCAGCCGCTCAGACCTCTAGAACCTGGCGCTTGTTGTAGGTGCCGCACGACGGGCACGCGATGTGCTGCTGCTTGGGCTCGTGGCAGCGCTCGCACGCAACCAGGGTGGGGACCGCAGCCTTCCACTGCGACCGGCGGTGGCGCGTGTTGCTGCGCGACATCTTCCGCTTCGGAACAGCCACGGCTACTTCTCCTGCTTCTCGTCGGCGCGTGCTGATCGAGGCACGTCGCCGCCCATCTCGTCCTTCTCGCCGTCCGTCATGGTGTCGGCGAGTCCCTGCAAAGCCGCCCACCGGATGTCGACGGCGGCATGGTGGTGGTCCGGGTCGTCCGCGAGCCGCGCTCCGCACTCGGAGCACAGACCCGGACAGTCGTCCCGGCACACCGGCTGCATCGGCAGTGCGAGCACCACCGCGTCGCGCAGCACGGGTTCGAGGTCGATGAGTCCGTCCTCGATGAAGAGCCTGCTCTCGTCTTCCTCGGCGTCGTCGCCCGGTTCCGCGATCACGCGGCCCCGGTCGTCGGCGTCAGGGTACGAGAACATCTCCTGGAAGTCCGCTTCGAGCCGCAGCCCGACCGGCTCCAGACACCTTACGCACTCCCCCTGGGCGGCGGCACGGGCGGTACCCGTGACGAGCACCCCTTCCATGACCGACTCCAGTCGGAGTTCGAGCTCCACCGGGGCGCCTTCCGGTACCCCGACGACCCCCTGCAGACCGAAGTCCCGGGGAGCGTCGACCGTGCGGGTCAGCCGCTGGAGCGCGCCCGGACGCCGCCCCAGCTCGTGTGTGTCGAACACGAACGGGTTGCGGTGGTCGAGGCGGGTCTTGGCGGCCATTCCTGCTTTCGGTCTTCCGAACTCAGAGGGACGCCGCCCGGCGGTGTTCCGGGGCAGCGTTGATCGCAGATGTGGGTGCGACCGAAGAGCCAGGATACTGGACCTTTCGCTCACGGCCCAATCCGCTGCCGGCTACAGGCCCCGGCCCTGCTCGTAGGCGCGCAGTTGCTCGGCGCTGATCATGCTGGTGTCGAAGAGGCTGGTCTCGTCGAGGGCGTAGTCCTGCTGGGCCGGCGGCCGGCCCTGGGCGCCCTGCGCCTGGTCGTATCCGTCCTGCTGGGCGTCGTAGCCCTGGAACGCGGCGTCCGCGGCCGGGGCGTAGCCGGGGGCGGCGTACGGGTCGGGCTGCTGGTAGCCGTACGGGTCCTGCTGGGCGTAGCCCTGCCGGCCCTGCTGGTGCGGGAAGCCGGCGTACGGGTCGGGCTGCTGCTGGTAGCCGTAGGCGGGCTGTGGCTCGTATCCCGCTGCGGGCTGCTGCGCGGGCTGGGGCGGCGCGGGCTGCTGCTGTGCCGGCCGCTCGGCCGGGGCTTCGGCCAGGGCCGCGAGGTCGGCGAGGTAGTCGGCGTCGCTGGAGTGCTGGTAGGTCGTCGTGTCGTCGGCGAGGGCGCCGAGGTCGTCGGTGGCGATACGGCCGTGCAGTTTCTGACGGCCGCGGCCGACGGCCTCCAGGGTCTTGGCCAGGACCGCCTCGAAGGCGCCGAGCTTGACGTCCACGTACTCGTCGGCGGTGCGCCGCAGGGTCTCCGGGTCGTGGCTGCGCTCGGGGGCGTCCTCGTCCTCGTAGCCGCCTTCGTCCAGGCCGGGGCCGGTGCCCAGCAGCTTCTCGCGGCCGCGGCCGACGGAGCCGAGGGTCTTGGTGAGGACGACCTCGAAGTTGGCCAGCTTGGAGTCCACGTAGTCGTCGGCCTCGGCCCGGATCTCCTCCGCCTCCTTGCGGGCTTCGGTCAGGATCCGGTCCGCCTCGGACTGGGAGCGGCGGGCGACCTCGGTGCCGGAGACCAGCGAGCCGCGCTCGGCGTGCGCGCTCTGGATGATCTGCTCGGCCTCCTGGCGGGCCTGCTCGACCATCTGGTCACGGCCGCCGATCAGCTCCTGGGCCTGGGCGAGGGAGCCGGGCAGCGCCTGGCGCACCTCTTCGAGCATCGCGAGCAGGTCGGCGCGGTTGACCACGCACGACGCCGACATGGGCATGGCCCGGGCGCTGGAGACCGCGGCCACGATCTCGTCGAGCTTCTTCTGCACGTCCACCTGTGCTCGCCACTCTCTACAGCTGTGTTGGAGACGGACGGGACGACTGTAGCCCCATCAGTCCTTGCGGAGGCGCTTGTTGAGGGCGTCGAGGACCACCGGGGGCACCAGGTGCGAGACGTCGCCGCCCCACGTCGCGACCTCCTTGACGAGGGAGGAGGAGAGGAAGCTGTAGGTGGGGTTGGTGGGGACGAAGAGGGTTTCGACGCCGGAGAGACCGTTGTTCATCTGCGCCATCTGCAGCTCGTAGTCGAAGTCGCTGACGGCGCGCAGGCCCTTGACGATGGCGGGGATGTCCCGCTCCTTGCAGAAGTCGACCAGCAGGCCGTGGAAGGCCTCGACCCGGACGTTGCCGTACTCGGCGGTGACCTGGCGGATCAGGTCGATCCGCTCGTCGATCTCGAACAGGCCCTTCTTGGACTTGTTGATCATGACCGCGACATAGACCTCGTCATACAGACGAGAGGCGCGGGAGATGATGTCGAGATGTCCGTTGGTGATGGGGTCGAACGACCCGGGACAGACGGCGCGGCGCACTTGTGATCCCTCGCTCTCCGATCCGGTCATCGTGCGTCTTCGCACGTAGAGGCGGCGCGACCGTACCAAAACGTTCCCTCGCCGTAGCGACGGGCCCGGAGCGCTTCGAAACCGTCCGGCCAGTGGAAGTCCCCGCCTCTGGTGCTGCGCTCCACGGTGACGAGGGCTTGCGTGGCGAGCCAGCCCTCCGTGCGGAGTGTGAGCAGAATCTCCCGAAGATCGTCGTCGGAGACGGCGTACGGGGGATCGAGGAAGACGATGTCGTACGGCTCGGCCGGCGCCGGCGCGCGCACGACCTGCTCCGCGCGGCCCGCCCTGACCTCGGCGCCCGGCAGGCCCAGGGCGCGCACATTCTCGCGGACCGTGCGGGCGGCCCGGGCGTCGGCCTCGACGAGCAGTGTGTGACCGGCCCCGCGGGACAGCGCCTCCAGGCCGACGGCGCCCGAGCCCGCGTAGAGGTCGAGGACGCGCTCGCCGTCCAGGGGGCCGCCCAGCAGGGACTGCCAGGTGGAGAAGAGCCCTTCACGCGCCCGGTCGGAGGTGGGGCGGGTTCCGTTGCCCGGCGGAACGGCCAGACGGCGTCCGCCGGCCCGGCCGGCGATCACGCGGGTCATCTCGGGTCCTTGTCGGGGTGCTGGGGCACGGGGTGCGCTCGGGTGGTGGCGATCCCAGTGTCTCAGCCCTTCTCCAGATACTGCTCCCGCTCCTCGTCGAGCAGGGCGTCCAGTGCCGTGCGCAGCCCGGGCAGCCGCTCCAGTTCGGGGTCGGCGGCGACCACCGCGGCCGCCTCCTCGCGGGCCTCGGCGATGATCTCCTCGTCCTCGATGACGGCGAGGACCCGCAGGCTGGAGCGGGCACCGGACTGTGCCTGGCCGAGGACGTCGCCCTCCCGGCGCTGTTCCAGGTCGATGCGGGACAGTTCGAAGCCGTCGAGGGTGGCGGCGACCGCGTTCAGCCGCTGGCGGGCCGCGCTCGCCTCGGGCATCTCGGTGACCAGCAGACACAGCCCGGGGGCCGAGCCACGGCCGACACGGCCGCGCAGCTGGTGCAGTTGGGAGACGCCGAAACGGTCGGCGTCCATGATCACCATCGCGGTGGCGTTCGGCACGTTGACACCGACCTCGATGACCGTGGTGGCCACCAGGACGTCGGTCTCGCCGGCCGCGAAGCGCCGCATGACCGCGTCCTTGTCGTCGGGCTGCATCCGGCCGTGCAGGACCTCGACCTTCAGGCCGCGCAGGGGGCCCGCGGAGAGCTGGGCGGCCACGTCGACGACGGCCAGCGGGGGCCGCTTCTCGGCCTCGTCCTCCGGCGACTTGGCGGCGCCGCTCTTCTTCGGATCGTCGCCCTCGTCGCCGTCGTCGCCGATGCGCGGGCAGACGACGTACGCCTGGTGCCCGCCCGCGACCTCCTCGCGCACCCGCTCCCAGGCGCGCGCCAGGAAGTGGGGCTTGTCGGCGGCCGGCACGACATGGCTCGCGATCGGCGAACGCCCGGCGGGCAGTTGGTCGAGGACGGAGGTCTCCAGGTCGCCGAAGACGGTCATGGCGACGGTCCGCGGGATCGGTGTCGCCGTCATGACCAGCAGATGCGGGGGCTGCCTGCCCTTGCCGCGCAGTGCGTCGCGCTGCTCCACGCCGAAGCGGTGCTGCTCGTCCACGACGACCAGGCCGAGGTCGTGGAAGTGCACCTTGTCCTCGATCAGCGCATGCGTGCCGATCACGATCCCGGCCTCCCCGGTGACCAGGTCGAGCAGTGCCTGCCGGCGGGCCGCGGCGCCCATGGAACCGGTGAGCAGCACCACCTTGGTGGCCTGTTCGGCGCCGCCCAGCATCCCTCCCTCGGCCAGCTCGCCCATCATCTCCACGATCGAGCGGTGGTGCTGCTGGGCCAGTACCTCGGTCGGCGCGAGCATGGCGGCCTGACCGCCCGCGTCGACGACGGCGAGCATGGCGCGCAGGGCGACCATGGTGTTGTGGGTCACCGTGAAGTTGTCAGTGACGTAGGCATGGCTCGGGTGGGCGACGCTGATGCACTGGACGGGCTTTCGCCCCACGTACTCCACCGCGCGAATGCCGCGTCGGAAGGTGTGGTCCTTCGGTTCGGGACCTACCCGTTCGGCCTTGCGTGTCAGCCTGAACGGCGCGTAACGGCCGGGCAGGGACACAGAGACGCCGAACGCCGCCCGCTTCGGCAGGATCCGGGCCCGCCCTCCCAGGGAGCGCACCAGCCAGGCGACGTCCTCCGTAAGACGCGGCGAGGCCGAGCGGAACGAGGCGCTGAAACCGTCCCTGTGCACGGTGCCGTCGGTGTCCATGAGCCCCTGGAGCACGGCGAGACGGTTCTTGATCGAGGTGTTCTTGAACACCTCAGGAACGAATGTGCCCTGCGAGGTCACACCCCAGAGCTTCAGGTCCCGCAAGACCTGGATCACCGGATTGCGTACGCCACCCGCACGGCGGGTCGACTGGATCGTGTAGTCGCCATCGGATCCCTGCACCGAAACCAGGTGGCATTCGGGCGCCACGGCGCTCGCCACCGCATCGCGGACCTCGGCGTCGGTCGTGGACAGTCGCAGGTCGTGCCGGAATGAGCCGTCTCCCAGAAGGAGGCCGAACAGGTACGGGTCGAGAGGCAGCCCGCAGTCGTCCCCGAGATCGACCGGGGTGGCTGCCGGGAGGTACCACTTCGAAGATCCGTCGGCCTCGAAGGTGTCCTGTCGGATCTCCCGGGTCGTCATGACCTGGGGAGCCTGACCGCGCTGCCACGCACGGCTCGTGGCAACGATCCACAGGTGCTCGTCGTCGCACTCGACGGAGCTTCCGTCGGAGAGGAGCAGCCGCCAGACATCGCGCTCTCCCTGCGGGAAGACCCCGTCGATCAGTGCGATCTCCCCGTCCGGCACGACGACTTCGTCCCCGGTCCGCACGACCCCCATGCGGCGGAAACCGTCAGGCGTGAGCACGAGGGAGTCGAGGGGCTGTGCCTTGCCCGAACCCACCTCGCCCTGGAGCAGCCGGTGCATCGGGTGTTCGGTGGCCAGGTCGTCGAAGATCTCCTTGGAGACCTTGCGCTGGCCGTCGGTGAGTGTGAACGGCAGCCGGTCGTCGAAGGCGGCCAGGAGGCCGTCGGGGGCGGGTCTGCGCGGGACGGCGGGAAGCTGGGCGTCGGCATGCCGGCGGCGGGCGAGGGCCACCTGGAGGACGAATGCCTCGTCCCACTTGAGGCGGGCACGGGCGTCGGCGATGTCCGCCTTGGTGTGCGGGCGGTGGATCTTGAGCAGGGCCTCGGGCAGGGGGACCAGGCCGCGGCCCTCGCGCAGGGACTCGGGCAGCGGGTCCACGGCGTCGCGCGCGCCGGGCAGCACCGTCTGCAGCGCCTTGCCGATCTTCCAGGACTCCAGCTTGGCGGTGGCCGGGTAGATCGGGATCAGGGCGCCGGCCCAGCTCTCCGCGGTATCCGCGGCCTCGTCGTCGGCGCCGCGCAGCAGTTCGTACGCCGGATGGGCGAGTTGGAGCCGCCGGTTGAAGACGGAGACCTTGCCCGAGAACATCGCGCGGGTGCCCGGCAGGAGTTCCTTGTGGGGCTTGTGCACGCCGTTGCCGAAGAAGACCAGTTGGAGCCGCCCGCTGCCGTCCGTGATCGTCACCTCCAGCCGCTGGCCCTTGCCGCGCGGGGCCCTGGCGGAGGCGAATGTGTGCAGCCGGGCGTCGGCGACCTGAGCGACCACCGTGACGTGCTCGTCCATCGGGAGGTCGGCGAGGTGGGTGAGCTGCCCGCGCTCCTCGTATCTGCGGGGGTAGTGGTGCAGCAGGTCGCCGACGGTGTGCAGGCCGAGGTGCTCGGCCATCACCTTCGCGGTGGCGGGGCCGAGCACTGACCTCAGCGGTTGGTTCAGTGGTTCTTCCAGTGCGGGCACGAGATCCATTGCACACCACACCACCGACAATGCCGTATACGTCCGAGGAAAGCCCTGGTCAGACGGGCTGTCCGGGCTCTAGGGTGACGCGCTCCGGCCCATGCCCGCGGTCACCGCCTCACCGGGACCGCCCGACCCCGCGCCGTCGCCAAGTCCCCCCGCCGGCGCTGCGACGATGGGCTCCCAGACCTCACAGCAGTCCCAGGCATCCCCATCACCTCATACGTTCCAGGTCGACCTGCCGTGGACGCCATCACGGTCCGGCGGGCCGAACAGCCCGGCGCCCCGGCCCGGGTGCGGCTGCACGCCGACGGCCACACCCTGCGGGTGGAGGACACCGGCGTCGGGCTCACCGAGTCGGACTTGCACGCCCTGCTGGCGACGATCGGCCGCAGCTCCAAGCGGGCGGACGGCCTTCAGGAGGCCCGCTCGGACTTCCTCGGCCAGTTCGGCATCGGGCTGCTCGCCTGCTTCCTGGTCGCCGAACGCATCCGTGTGGTCAGCCGCAGCGCCCGCACCCCCGGCGCCCCGCCCGTGGAGTGGACCGCGCGCGACGACGGTTCGTACACGGTGCGGAACCCTGCCGGACGCCGAGCGGCCCGAACCGGGCACCACCGTCCACCGGTGGCGCGGCCGGGCCGGTGCCTGGCTCGCGCCCGAGCGGGTCCGCGCGCCGGCACGGGATTTCGCCCCGATCGACTCCATCGACCTGGACGTGCCGCTGGCCGGCGTCCGCGGGGTGGCGTACGTGCTGCCGGCGGCGCTCAGCCCCGCCCAGCGGGCGACGCACCGGGTGCATCTGAAGGGGATGCTGCTCACCGAGCGCGCCGAACAGCTGCTGCCCGACTGGGAGTTCCTCGTGCGCTGCGTGCTGGACACGGACAGCCTGCGGCCCACCGCCTCGCGGGAATCGCGCTAAGAGGACGAGACCCTCGCCGCCGTGCGGGAGGCGCTCGGCGAGCGGATCCGCTCCTGGCTGACCGGACTGGCTGCGAACGACCCGGAGCGGCTCGCCGTCTTCCTGTCCGTGCACCACCTCGGTGTGAAGTCCCTGGCGCCGCGCAGGGCATCGGCGTGGTCAACGGCGGCTACACGTACGACAGCGAACTGGTGCAGGCCCTCCCGTCGGTGCGCCCGGACACGGTGGTCGCCGAACTGGACGCGGACACCGTGACCGCCCACCTGGACCCGGTCGACCCGGCCGAGGAACTGGCCCTGTCCGGGTTCCTGGCCGCCGCCCGCGCACGGCTGGACCCGCCGGGCTGCGACGTGGTCCTGCGCGCCTTCCACCCGCTGTCCGTGCCCGCGCTGCACCTGGACGACCGGGCGGCCCGGCACGAACAGGCCCGCGCCGAGGCCGGGGGGCATCCCGCTCGCCGTCGTCGAAGCGCTCGGACACCAGCTGAAGATCTACAACTACAGCTCCGAGAAGGACAAGATGTTCGTCCCGTTCGCGCGGCTGCTGCGCATGTGGGACGAGCGCCCGGAGCACTTCGACGCGTACGAGACCCACTCCCTGCACTGGGTCTTCAAGTGGACGTCGGCCGGCATGCTGAACCAGCCGCACATCCCGCTCGCCTCCGTCGCGAACAGGCCGTGCGTGCGGCCGAGTTCAGTGTCGCCGCGCACATCGGCGACCTGGACCGCGCCGAAGGGGCGTACGCGGCGTGGCCGGCCGCCGACCGGGACGACATGGCCGACTGCCACGCGTACGGTGCTGGAGGCGTACGCGGGGGCCGACGAGGCGGACCGGACGGTACGGGAGCGGCGGGCGGAGGCGGTCCAGATGCCGGACCTCGCGACCCGGCGGGAGGAGGACTGACGTCCGGCGGCCGCGCATCACCTGGCGTGGCCCCGCGTCACTCCACGCCGACCAGGAGCAGTGCTCCCTGCCGCCCTCCCCGGTAGACGACCGTGTCGACGGCCAGGTACGACTCGCGCACGCGTGCCTCCAGCCGGTCGGCGACCTCGGGGGGCGCGTCGTCGCCGAGGACGATGGTGACGAGTTCCCCGCCGGCCTGGAGCATGCGGTCCAGGACGGCCTCGGCGGTGGCGGTGACGTCCGAGCCGATCACCGCGACGTCGCCCTCGATGAGGCCGAGGACGTCACCGGCCTGGCAGATGCCGGCCATGGTCCAGGACTGCCGTTCGGCGACCGTGACCTCGGCGTAGCGGGTGGCGCCCGCGGCGGAGGTCATCTGGACGACGTCCTCGTCGAAGCGGCGCTCCGGCTCGTGCACGGCGAGCGCGGCGATCCCCTGGACCGCCGAGCGCGTCGGGATGAGGGCGACCCGGACGCCCTCGGCGCGTGCCTGTTCGGCCGCCGCGGCCGCGGTGTGCCGCAGTTCGGCGTCGTTGGGCAGGAGCACGACCTCGCGCGCGTGGGCCCGCCGTACCGCCTCGACCAGCTCGCCGCTCGCGGGCGGCTCACCGGGGCGGGCGAGCACGGTGGTGGCGCCGGCCTCGGTGTACAGCCCGGCCAGGCCCTCGCCGGGCACGACCGCGACGACGGCCCGCTGCGCCCGCTCCCGGGGCGGCAGCGCGCCGCCGCGGGTGTGGACGTCGCCACGGCCGAAGTGGGTGATCCGGATCCGGTACGGCCGCCCGGCCTCGACGCCCGCCTCCACCGCGGCACCCGCGTCGTCGACGTGCACATGGACGTTCCACAGCCCGTCGCCCCCGACCACGACGAGGGAGTCACCGAGACCGTCGAGCCGGTCCCGCAGCCGGTCCACGGCGGCGTCGTCGGCCTCCAGCAGGAAGATCACCTCGTAGCCGGGGCCGCCCGGCTCCGCCCCGCCGTGGCACCCGGCGTCCTCGGCACCGGCGGCCCCCGGCCCGTGCGCCGGTGCGGCGGGCCTCTCCGGGTCCGTGCCGGGCGCCACGCGCGCGTACGCCCCGCGTACCGGGACCACGGCGCCCGGTGCCTCCCCCGTGAACGTCTCCACCAGGGCGGCGAGCACCGCCACCAGGCCCCGGCCGCCCGCGTCGACCACCCCGGCCCGCTCCAGGACGGCCAGCTGCCCCGGGGTCGCCGCCAGGGCCGTGCACGCGCCCGCGTAGGCGGCCCGCGCCACCGCCCCGCAGCCGCCCTCGACGTCCCCGGCCGCTTCCGCCGCGGCCGAGGCGACCGAGAGCACGGTCCCCTCGACCGGATGGGCCACGGCCCGGCGGGCGGAGTCGGCGGCATGCCGCAGGGCGAGCCGCAGCTCGGGCCCGTCGATGTGAGCCGTCCCACCTGGACCGCCTGCACCACCCGTCCCACCCGAGCCGCCCGGACCACCCGTCCCGTCCGGGCCGGTGCCTGCGGTGAGCACCTGCGCCATGCCGCGCAGCAGCTGCGCGAGGATCGTCCCGGAGTTCCCGCGGGCCCCGATCAGGGCGCCGTGCGCCATGGCGTGCAGGGCCTCGGCCGGCGACGGCGCGGCGCCCTCCCCGGCGCCCGCCTCGTACCCGTCGAAGACCGCCTCGACCGCGGCGGCGGCCGACTCCAGCGTCAGGTACAGGTTCGTCCCCGTGTCCCCGTCCGCCACCGGGTAGACGTTGATCGCGTCGATCTCCTCCCGGGCCCGTCCCAGCGCCCGGAGCGCGTGACCGCACCAGCTGCGCACCGCGAGAGCATCGAAGAATGTCTGCGGCACCTGCGCCACCTGCGCCTCCCTGAGCCGGCCGGACGTGGCCGCAGCGTAGACCCCGGGCCCCCGCGGACCCGGGCAGGGCCGCGCACGGGCCCTGAGCTGCCATGGTAGTTTCGTGGCACGGGTGCAGCCGTTGTATGCTGCTCCGGTTGCCCGATCCTGATCGGGCCATTCCCCTGGCAACGCCACTCAAGATCTCGGATCCTAGATCTCGATCCCGGCATGCCGGGATCAACCGTAAGTGCATCTGAAGTCTTTGGAGTGACCCGTGGCTGCCAACTGCGACGTCTGCGGCAAGGGGCCGGGCTTCGGCAACAACATCTCGCACTCGCACCGCCGTACGTCCCGTCGCTGGAACCCGAACATCCAGCGTGTGCGTACCGTGGTCGGCGGGACGCCGAAGCGCGTGAACGCCTGCACCTCGTGCATCAAGGCCGGCAAGGTCTCGCGCTGACGCACTGCTGAGCGCGCGGCCATCGTCGGTTCGCCGCATCGAGCCGGTCCACTTCCGGGTGGGCCGGCTTTTTGCCGTGTCCGTACGTGGTCCGTGCGTTGTCCGTGCGTTGTCCGTACGTCGAGGTTGTCGCACCGGTGACCCGGAACACCGGTGACGCCTGCCCGCGGGCGCCCGCGCGGGCCCTCAGCCCTGCCGCAGGCGCCACCCGTGGTCCACGGGACCGATCCCGTCGCCCAGTGCGAACCCGCCCGCGATGGCCCCGGTGACGTACTCCTTGGCCGCGGCGACCGCCTCCGGCACGGACCGGCCCTGCGCCAGCCCCACGGCGATCGCGGACGCCAGCGTGCAGCCGGTGCCGTGCGTGTGCCGGTTGTCGAGCCGGGGCGCCCGCAGCCAGTGCTCCCGTGAACCGTCCGTGAGCAGGTCCACGGCGTCCCCGGGCAGATGCCCGCCCTTGATCAGCACCCAGGCCGGCCCGTACGCCAGCAGGGCGGCGGCGGCCTCACGCATCCCGGACTCCGACGCGACGCGCACGCCGGTGAGTTGGGCGACCTCGTCGAGGTTCGGGGTGACCACCGTCGCCACCGGCAGCAGCGCCGTGCGCACCGAGTCCAGGGCCGTGGCGGCCAGCAGCGGGTCGCCGTGCTTGGAGACACCCACCGGGTCCACGACCGCCGGCGCGTCCGTCCCGCCGATCAACTTGGCGACTGTCTCGACGAGTTCGGCGGAGGCCAGCATCCCGGTCTTCACGGCCTGGACGCCGATGTCGTCCACGACGCTGCGGTACTGGGCCCGCACCGCCGCCGCCGGCAGTTCCCAGGCGCCCTGCACCCCGAGCGAGTTCTGCGCGGTGACCGCGGTGATCACGCTCATGCCGTGTGCCCCCAGCGCCAGCATGGTCTTCAGGTCGGCCTGGATGCCCGCGCCCCCGCCGGAGTCGGAGCCGGCGACCGTCAGCACCCTCGGTAGCGGGCTCATGACTCGATGCCCCCGAAGTGGTCCCAGCCGCCCTTGCTGGTCCAGGGCGCCCCGTCGACCGTGACCTGCGGCAGCGCCGAGGGGTTGAGGACCTCGCCGATCACCTTCCAGCGGGCCGGCAGCTTCACGTCCGGCGGGAAGGTCGCCACGATCGCATGGTCCTCGCCGCCCGTCAGCACCCACTGGAGCGGGTCGACGCCGACGGCCTGCCCGATGTCGTTCATCTGGGAGGGGATGTCGATGGCGCCGGACCGGATGTCGATGCGGACCTTGCTGGCCTCCGCGATGTGCCCGAGGTCGGCGATCAGCCCGTCGCTGACGTCGCACATCGCGGTCGCGCCCAGCCCCGCGGCGGCCGGGCCCGCATGGTAGGGCGGCTCGGGGCGCCGATGGGCCTCGACGAAGGCGCGCGGCGAGCGGAAACCCCGGGAGAGCACCGCGTACCCGGCGGCGGACCAGCCCAGCCAGCCGGTGACCGCGACGAGGTCGCCGGGCTGCGCACCCGCCCGGGTCACGGGCTCCTGGTTGCGCAGATCGCCGAGCGCGGTGATCGACACCATGATCGTGTCACCGCGCACCACATCGCCGCCGACCACCGAGGCGCCGGCGACCTGGCACTCGTCGCGCAGTCCGTCCATCAGCTCGCTGGGCCAGGTGACCGGGAGTTCGGCGGGCACGACCAGGCCGAGCAGCAGGGCGGTGGGTACGGCGCCCATGGCCGCGATGTCGGCGAGGTTCTGCGCGGCCGCCTTGCGCCCCACGTCGTACGCCGTCGACCAGTCGCGGCGGAAGTGCCGTCCCTCCAGCAGGATGTCGGTGCTCGCCACCACCCTGCGGTCGGGCGCGGCGACCACCGCGGCGTCGTCGCCGGGCCCCACCCGGACCGCCGGGGTCGTCGTCAGACGGGAGGTGAGCTCCCTGATGAGCCCGAATTCCCCCAGCTCACCAACAGTGCCCTTCATTTCCCTTTCGCCCCTTCTGTGCCTGTCCGCGCCCGCTCGCGCTCCATCGTCGTCCTCGATACGGTCGAGACGGCCGTCAACTTCCGTCGTGCCTGCACCCCGGCGCGCGGTCCCCGCTCTCCACAGGTCTCCCCGCGGCGAGCGGCGACGCGATACCGTGGCGTTCCTTTTCCCCACATGATCCTCGTGGCCGCCCTGGAGGTTCCGTGGTACAGGCGTACATCCTGATCCAGACGGAGGTCGGCAAGGCGTCGACCGTCGCCGAAACGATCAGCAAGCTCCCTGGAGTGATCCAGGCCGAGGACGTGACGGGACCTTATGACGTCATCGTGCGCGCACAAGCGGACACCGTGGACGATCTGGGCCGCATGGTGGTCGCCAAAGTCCAGCAAGTGGACGGCATCACCCGCACCCTGACCTGCCCGGTCGTCCATCTGTAGCCCCCGTCTACCCTTGGCCGGTGAACATCTTCCGTCACCGGCTCCTCGGTCTGCCCGCGCTGGCCCTGCTGATCTCCCTCGCGGGCTGCTCCTCAGCAGACGACGACGCCACCGTCGCGGTTCCCAGCCCGGACCCGAAGACGGCCGGGTTGTGTCAGAACCTGGACAAGGCGCTGCCACGGACGCTGGACGGACGGAGCCGCAACGACCCCGAGCCCCGGTCCTCCTTCACGGCGGGCTGGGGAAGCCCGGCGATCATACTGCGCTGCGGTGTCACCCGGCCGCCGAAGATGACCGACCCCGCGGTCGCGAAGGGCGACGATCCCGACGCGATCAGCGGCGGCGTGAACGGCGTCGACTGGCTGATGGAGAAGCAGTCCGACGGCACGATGCGGTTCACCACGGCCAACCGTGAGGCCTATGTGCAGCTGACCCTGCCGAAACAGGACGCCGACCGGTCGAGTTCAGCGGTACTGGTAGCCCTGGCCCCACCCGTCAAGAAGACGATCCCCAAGGGAATCGCCTCGATGACCTGACCAACCGCGCCCCAAAGGGGCGCGGGGCCCTGTCGACATGCGGCTCCGCCGCGCGGGCGCGCCCAGCCACCACGGAGCCGCACACGATAGACAACGCGAACCGGCCGAGCCCGCGGAGCGCTCAGCGCAGACCCGTAGAGCGCCGCAGAGCGGCCCGCACCAGCAGGTCCACCAGTTCGGGATAGCTGATCCCGGATGCCTGCCACATCTGCGGGTACATCGAGATCGGCGTGAAGCCGGGCATCGTGTTGATCTCGTTGATCACGAACTCGCCGTCCTCGGTGAGGAAGAAGTCCGCGCGGACCAGCCCCTCGCAGGAGGCCGCCTCGAAGGCCGCCACGGCGAGCCGCCGCACCTCGGCGGTCTCCTCCTCGGTCAGCGGCGCGGGCACGATGCCGGGTGTGGAGTCGATGTACTTGGCCTCGAAGTCGTAGTACGCGTGCGCGTCCGGCGGCGGGATCTCGGCCGGTACGGAGGCCCGCGGCCCGTCCTCGAACTCCAGCACCCCGCACTCGATCTCGCGGCCCCGCAGCGCGGCCTCGACCAGGATCTTCGGGTCGTGCTCCTGGGCCTCGGCGATCGCCTCGTCCAGCCCGGACAGGTCGTCGACCTTGGTGATGCCGATCGACGACCCCGCGCGCGCGGGCTTCACGAACAGCGGCCAGCCGTGCTCCCCGGCGAAGTCGACGATCCGGCCGCGGGCGGCGGACTCGTCCCGCGCCCACTCCCGCGGCCGGATCACCAGGTACGGGCCGACCTTGAGCCCGAAGGAGGTGAAGACCCGCTTCATGTACTCCTTGTCCTGACCGACGGCCGAGGCGAGCACACCCGAACCCACATACGGCACACCGGACAGTTCCAGGAGCCCCTGGAGGGTGCCGTCCTCGCCGTACGGGCCGTGCAGCACCGGGAAGACCACGTCGACCTCGCCCAGTGCCTTCGGCACGGAGCCCGGCTCGCTGTAGACGACCTCGCGGTTGCCGGGGTCGACGGGGAGGACCACGGCGCCCTCGCTCGACTCGGCGAGTTCTTCGACGTCGGGCGTGCGCCGTTCGGCGATGGCCATGCGTTCCGGGGCGTCCGCGGTGAGCACCCAACGCCCGTCCCGCGTGATGCCGATCGGCAGCACGTCGTACTTGGTGCGGTCGATGGCGCGCAGTACGGCGCCCGCGGTGACCATGGAGATCCCGTGTTCGGAGCTGCGTCCGCCGAACACGACGGCCACACGCGGCTTGCGAGGCTGCTGCCCGGGGCTCTGGGGGAAGTTCTCGGTGCTCATATCGCGTTGAGAGTACCCGTTGGTAGAGGTCGCATACAGCGTCGACCCCGAAGGCAAACGGACCAAATACGGCCCGGTTCGCTCAGCTTCGTTCGGGTTTGGCGCTGCGCGACATCAGTTCCTTGAGGGCCACCACCGGCGGCTTGCCCTCGTGCACGATGCCGACGACCGTCTCCGTGATGGGCATGTCGACGCCGTGCCGGCGGGCCAGATCGAGCACGGACTCGCAGGACTTGACGCCTTCGGCGGTCTGGCTCGTGACCGCGATGGTCTCCTCCAGGGTCATGCCCCTGCCGAGGTTGGTGCCGAAGGTGTGGTTGCGGGACAGCGGCGAGGAGCAGGTGGCCACCAGGTCGCCGAGGCCCGCGAGTCCGGAGAAGGTCAGCGGGTCGGCGCCCAGCGCCGTGCCGAGCCGGGTGGTCTCCGCGAGCCCGCGCGTGATCAGCGAACCCTTGGCGTTGTCGCCGAGTCCCATGCCGTCGGCGATGCCCACGGCCAAGCCGATGACGTTCTTCACGGCGCCGCCCAGCTCGCAGCCCACCACGTCCGTGTTGGTGTACGGACGGAAGTACGGCGTGTGGCAGTGGGCCTGGAGCCGCCGGGCCACCGCCTCGTCGGTGCAGGCGACGACGGCCGCCGCGGGCATCCGGGCGGCGATCTCACGGGCCAGGTTGGGGCCGGTGACCACGGCGATCCGGTCGTGGCCGACCTTGGCGACGTCCTCGATCACCTCGCTCATCCGCATCGTGGAGCCGAGTTCCACGCCCTTCATGAGGGACACGAGGACCGTGTCGGGCGCGAGCAGCGGGACCCAGGCGGCGAGGTTCTCGCGCAGCGTCTGCGAGGGCACCGACAGGACCGTGAAGTCGGCGCCCGCGGCGGCCTCGGCGGGATCGACGGTGGCCCGCAGGTTCGCGGGCAGCTCGACACCGGGGAAGTAGTCGGGGTTGGTCCGTGTGGAGTTGATCGCCTCCGCGACCTCCGGGCGCCGGGCCCACAGGGTGACCTCGCACCCCGAGTCGGCCAGCACCATCCCGAACGCCGTGCCCCATGAACCGGCGCTGAAGACCGCCGCCTTGACAGGCTCGCTCACTTGCCGCCGTCCCCTTCCTGACCGGTCTGCGTCCGCGTCCTGCGCCGCTGCTCGATCCGCTCCCGGCGCGGATCGTACGGCGTATCGGGCGCCTGCTCGCCGCGGATCTCCTCCAGCTGGCGGGTGATGGCGGCCATGATGACCTCGGTGGCCTCCTTGAGGACGTCCGCGGTCATCTCCAGGCCGTAGAAGCGCGACAGGTCCACCGGCGGGCCCGCGAGCACGTGGTGCGTCTTGCGCGGCAGGAGGTTCGGCTTCTTGGCATACGGCGGAAGCAGTTCGTTGCAGCCCCACTGGGCGACGGGCACGACCGGGCACTTGGTCTGCAGGGCCACGCGCGCGGCACCGGTCTTGCCCGTCATGGGCCAGCCGTCCGGGTCGCGGGTGAGGGTGCCCTCCGGGTAGAAGGCGACGCACTCGCCGCGCTCCACCGCGTCGATCGCGGCCCGGAAGGCGCTGAGCGCGTCGGTGCTCTCCCGGTACACGGGGATCTGCCCGGTGCCACGCATCGCGGCGCCGACGAATCCCTTCTTGAAAAGACCGCTCTTCGCCAGGAATCGCGGCACCCGTCCGGTGTTGTACTGATAGTGCGCGTACCCGAGGGGGTCGATGTGGGAATTATGGTTCACCGCGGTGATAAATCCGCCCTCGGCCGGAATGTGCTCCATTCCACGCCAGTCCCGCTTGATCAGAACCACCAGCGGCGGTTTGCAGATCACCGCGGCGAAGCGGTACCAGAAGCCGATTCTGCGGCGGGACACTCGTCCACCTTCCTCTAGAGCCTGGGGAGCCGGACAAGTGTCGCTCCAGGCCGCCGGTCTGTCGAGAACACCGTACGCCCCGCCACCCGGGCCACCGGATGACCCGGGTGACAATGAGCGCGACGAGAGAGGGACGGTACGTCGGTGCAGTGGACCTTGGTCATCCCCCTGAAGCCCTTGGCGCTGGCCAAGAGCAGGCTCTCGGACACCGCCGCCGACGGGCTGCGTCCGGGGCTGGCCCTGGCGTTCGCGCAGGACACGGTGGCGGCGGCGCTGGCCTGTGCGGCGGTGCGGGATGTGGCAGTCGTCACGGACGACGCGCTGGCCGGCCCGGAGCTCGCGGCGCTGGGCGCCCGCATCGTCCCGGACGAGCCGGGCGACGGTCTGAACGCCGCCCTGGCGCATGCCGCGGGAGTCGTCCGGTCGGCCCGCCCGAAAGCCCCGGTGGCGGCGCTGAACGCCGATCTGCCGGCCCTGCGCCCGCCGGAATTGGCCCGGGTGCTTGCGGCCGCTGCGGAATTCCCGCGTGCCTTTCTCCCCGATGCCGCCGGAATCGGCACGACGCTGCTGGCGGCGGCCCCGGGCCGGGAATTGCGCCCGGCTTTCGGCGGCGATTCCCGCGCCCGGCACGGTGCGTCGGGCGCGGTGGAACTCCGGCTGGACGCGGTGGACTCGGTACGGCAGGACGTGGACACCGGCGACGATCTGCGCGCGGCGCTGGCGCTCGGCGTGGGCCCGCGCACCGCGGCGGCGACCGCGCGTCTGCTGATCCCCGGACAGTAGGCTGCCGCCATGCAGGCGACCGCGTACACGTACGACCCCGAGACCCGCAGCGGGCAGGTGCTGCTGGACGACGGCACCCCGGTGCCCTTCGACGCGCCGGCGTTCGACGCGGGCGGGCTGCGGCTGCTGCGGCCGGGACAGCGGGTGCGGATCGAGACGGAACCGACGGCCGGCACCGGCCCCGGCCTGCGGATCACCCTGGTGACCCTGCAAACGCTGTGAACGCCGCGACCGCCGTGAACGCCGAATGGGGCGCCGCGAACGCCGAGAAGCGCCCGAAACGCGCCGCGGGCCGGACTCCCGAGGGAGTCCGGCCCGGCGTGTGAGTGCCCCGGGTGCCCTTACGCCTTGCGGGCGGTGGCCTTCTTGGCGGTCGTCTTGCGACCCGCCGACTTCTTGGCCGGAGCCTTCTTCGCGGGGGCCTTCTTGGCCGTCGCCTTCTTGGCGGTGGCCTTCTTCGCCGTGGTCTTCTTGGCGGCCGCCGTGGTCTTCTTGGCGGTCGTCTTCTTCGCCGTGGCCTTCTTGGCGGCCGGCGTGACCTTCTTCGCCGTCGTCTTCTTCACCGCGGCCTTCTTCGCCGCTGCCGCGCCCTTCTTGGCGGCGGTCTTCTTGGCGGCGGCCTTCTTGACCGTCGCGGAAGGACCGCCGGTCAGGCTGCCCTTGGGCGCCTTCTTGACCGAGACCTCGCCACCGCGCGGGAGCTTCTTCGAGCCGCTCACCAGGTCCTTGAAGCCCTGACCGGCACGGAAGCGCGGCACCGAGGTCTTCTTGACCCGAACCCGCTCGCCCGTCTGGGGGTTACGGGCGTAGCGGGCGGGGCGGTCCACCTTCTCGAAGGACCCGAAGCCGGTGACCGAGACCCGCTCGCCCGCGACGACCGCGCGGACGATGGCGTCCAGGACATGATCGACAGCATCGGCGGCCTGCTGGCGGCCACCCATCTTGTCGGCAATCGCTTCTACGAGCTGCGCCTTGTTCACGTCTTCCCCTTCGGAGACATCGCCAGAACGAAAGTGATCTAGCTTTTTCGCACGTTAGGCAGATATATACCGCAAATCAAACACGAAACGGGCTAATCACCCTTGTGCCGCAACGGACTCGGTCCTCTCGGACTTGTTCAGCGCTCCTCTTCGGGGAATCGCCCCGCGTCGAGGTCCGCGGTGAACCGGTCGAGCCGCCTTGCCGCATCGGCGAGATCGTGCTTGGCCGCGGCCGTAATGACCAGCAGCTTCCGGGTCAGCGCCATCCGTACGCCCTCCGGGACTTGCAGTGCGCGCACCCTTGTGTGCGCTTCCTTCAGTTGGTCCGCGACCGCCGCATAGAGCTGGAGTTGGCCGTCGTGTTCCATGCACAGATTGTGCCATCTGGGGCGAGTTGTCGCCTGCCCAGGGGGCAACTGCCGCCGCTGAAGCCTCTCCGGACGCCGGCGCCCTCCGTCGCCTCGTCGGACGTCTACCCCGCTGATCACCCACGTAACGTGGGGAGTTGGGAGACGGACGGGGGCGGGCCCGAGCCGTTCGGGCGCAGACATGGCTGTACCCCCAATCGTGGCGATCAGGGGTACAGAGGGGGTGTTGGTGTGGCCGAATCTCGACCTGTCGGGCCGGTTGGCTCAGACCTTCAGCGTCCGAGGCTTGTGGGCGGGCCGCTTCGCCTCGTACGCGGCGATGTCGGCCTCGTTCTGGAGGGTGATGGAGATGTCGTCCAGTCCGTTCAGCAGCCGCCAGCGGGAGTTCTCGTCCAGCTCGAAGGAGGCGGTGATGCCCTCGGCGCGCACCTCACGTGCCTCAAGGTCCACAGTGACCTCAGCAGTGGCGTCCTTCTCGGTCAGCTCCCACAGCGCGTCCACGATCTTCTGCTCCAGGACCACTGTGAGCAGGCCGTTCTTCAGCGAGTTGCCGCGGAAGATGTCGGCGAACCGGGCGGAGACCACCGCCTTGAAGCCGTAGTTCTGCAGCGCCCAGACGGCATGCTCACGGGACGAGCCGGTGCCGAAGTCGGGGCCGGCGACCAGCACGGTCGCACCCTGCCGCTCGGGCCGGTTGAGGACGAACTGCGGGTCCTTGCGCCAGGCCTCGAACAGCCCGTCCTCGAATCCGTCCCGCGTCACCTTCTTCAGCCAGTGGGCGGGGATGATCTGGTCGGTGTCGACGTTGCTGCGGCGCAGCGGGACGGCCCGGCCGGTGTGCGTGGTGAATGCTTCCATGGCTCTCAGACTCCAGCGGGCGTACGGGTGTCGGCGTCGGACAGGTCGGTGGGGGACGCGAGGTGGCCCAGGACCGCCGTAGCGGCCGCGACCTGCGGCGACACCAGATGGGTACGGCCGCCCTTGCCCTGCCGGCCCTCGAAGTTGCGGTTGGAGGTGGACGCGGAGCGCTCACCCGGGGCGAGCTGGTCGGGGTTCATGCCCAGACACATCGAGCAGCCTGCGTGCCGCCATTCGGCGCCGGCCTCCTTGAAGACCACGTCCAGGCCCTCGGAAACGGCCTGCAGACCGACCCGCGCGGAGCCCGGGACGACCAGCATCCGTACGCCGTCGGCGACTTTGCGGTCCTTGATGATGCCGGCGGCGGCGCGCAGGTCCTCGATGCGGCCGTTGGTGCACGATCCTACGAAGACGGTGTCCACCCGGATGGAACGCAGCGCCTGTCCGGCCTCCAACCCCATGTATTCCAGGGCCTTTTCGGCGGCCAACCGCTCCGAGGCGTCTTCGTACGAAGCCGGGTCGGGGACCGCCGACGAAAGCGGCGCGCCCTGGCCGGGGTTGGTGCCCCAGGTGACGAACGGCGAGAGCTCGTCGGCCTTGATGACCACCTCGGCGTCGAAGACCGCGTCCTCGTCCGTGCGCAGCGTCTTCCAGTACTCCACCGCGGCGTCCCAGTCGGCGCCCTCGGGGGCGTGCGGGCGGCCCTTGAGGTAGGCGAAGGTGGTCTCGTCGGGGGCGATCATGCCGGCGCGGGCGCCGGCCTCGATCGACATGTTGCAGATGGTCATCCGGGCTTCCATCGAGAGCTTCTCGATGGCGGAGCCGCGGTACTCCAGGATGTAACCCTGGCCGCCGCCGGTGCCGATCTTCGCGATGATCGCCAGGATCAGGTCCTTGGCGGTGACGCCCCCGGGCAGTTCGCCCTCGACCGTGATCGCCATGGTCTTCGGGCGGGCCAGGGGCAGCGTCTGGGTGGCCAGCACGTGCTCCACCTGGGAGGTGCCGATGCCGAACGCCAGCGCGCCGAAGGCGCCGTGCGTGGAGGTGTGGGAGTCGCCGCAGACGACCGTCGTACCGGGCTGGGTCAGACCCAGCTGGGGGCCGACCACGTGCACCACGCCCTGCTCGACATCACCCAGCGGGTGCAGCCGCACCCCGAACTCGGCGCAGTTCTTGCGCAGGGTCTCCAGCTGGACACGGGAGACCGGGTCGGCGATGGGCTTGTCGATGTCGAGGGTCGGGGTGTTGTGGTCCTCGGTCGCGATGGTGAGGTCGAGGCGGCGCACCCGGCGGCCGTTCTGCCTCAGACCGTCGAAGGCCTGCGGGCTGGTCACCTCGTGCAGCAGGTGCAGATCGATGAAGAGGAGGTCGGGCTCGCCCTCGGCGCGCCGGACGACGTGGTCGTCCCAGACCTTCTCCGCGAGTGTCCTACCCATCGCTTTCCCTCCGGCCGGCAGTGCTGCACCGGCCCAACTAGAGATTTCTCAGGAAACGGCGCCCGCGCCCCTGTTCCCCGGGCGTCCGCCGCCAAGCCCGTCGGTCCGCGGGCCACTGTGTCTTCCAGGGTGGCGCGTTCCACCGAAAATTGAACTTGCGTTTCACAGAGTGAGACGCGAGTATCGTTTCATGGACAACAGTAGCGGCGTCGGCGTTCTGGACAAGGCGGCCCTCGTCCTGAGCGCTCTGGAGTCCGGTCCGGCCACCCTCGCGGGTCTGGTCGGGGCCACCGGACTGGCACGACCCACGGCCCACCGGCTGGCCGTGGCGCTGGAACACCACCGCATGGTGGCACGCGACATGCAGGGCCGTTTCATTCTCGGGCCGCGCCTGGCCGAGCTGGCCGCGGCGGCGGGCGAGGACCGCCTGCTGGCGACGGCGGGCCCGGTGCTCACGCACCTGCGGGACATCACCGGCGAGAGCGCGCAGCTCTACCGGCGCCAGGGCGACATGCGCATCTGTGTGGCCGCCGCGGAACGGCTGTCCGGGCTGCGGGACACGGTCCCGGTCGGCTCCACGCTCACCATGAAGGCGGGCTCGTCCGCGCAGATCCTGCTCGCCTGGGAGGAGCCCGAGCGGCTGCACCGCGGTCTGCAGGGCGCGCGCTTCACCGCGACGGCTCTGTCCGGCGTGCGGCGCCGCGGCTGGGCCCAGTCGATCGGCGAGCGCGAGCCGGGTGTGGCGTCCGTCTCCGCGCCGGTGCGCGGCCCCTCGAACCGCGTCGTGGCGGCCGTGTCCGTCTCCGGCCCCATCGAACGACTCACCCGGCACCCGGGCCGGATGCACGCCCAGGCCATCATCGACGCCGCCGCCCGGCTCTCCGAGGCCCTGCGCCGCTCGGGCTGAGCACGAGCCGGAACGTACCCCGTCGGGAAAGATCAGCCTCAACGCCGCGGCAGCCCGCCCCGACGGGCCCCCGCCCCACCCCAGGGGCGCGGGGAACTGCGCAACCAACCACCCACGACCCGCAAGCCACCCCAGACCGCACAACACCCCACCCCAGGGGCGCGGGGAACTGCGCAATCAACCACCCACGACCCGCAAGCCGAGCAACAAAAATGGCCCCCCACCTCAGCGCATCGGCTAAGGCGAAGAGCCATCGTCCCGTACCCCCGACCGGATTCGAACCGGCGCTACCGCCTTGAGAGGGCGGCGTGCTAGGCCGCTACACAACGGGGGCGAGGATCATGCGTTTCCGCAGATCCGAGCTGGTCTACCTGGACTCGAACCAAGACTAACTGAACCAGAATCAGTCGTGCTGCCAATTACACCATAGACCAATGATGGTTTAGACCAGTTCAGTACCCCCGACCGGATTCGAACCGGCGCTACCGCCTTGAGAGGGCGGCGTGCTAGGCCGCTACACAACGGGGGCCCTAGCATCCCGAGAGGATCGGGACCGTACCCCCGACCGGATTCGAACCGGCGCTACTGCCTTGAGAGGGCAGCGTGCTAGGCCGCTACACAACGGGGGCTTGCGGATGAGATCCGCGGATGCAGATGAGCTCTGCGAGCTGGCCTACCTGGACTCGAACCAAGACTAACTGAACCAGAATCAGTCGTGCTGCCAATTACACCATAGGCCACCGGAACGCAAGCCCCTGAGGGGATTTTGTTCTAGCTGTGCGCCCAGTTCCCTGGCCTTCCGGCCCGCTCACCGCGGCGCAGGAAGAACATTACCCGAAGGTGGACGGGGCTCCAAAACGGGTATCCGCGCGGACGATCGCGGGAAGTTCGGCCAGCGAGGAGATCCGGTGGGCCGAAGCGACGGCCGCGGCGACGGCCGGCACCCCGCCCCGGTCGATCCACACGGACAGCAACCCGGCCTCGGCCGCACCCAGTCCGTCGATCTCCGGATGGTCGCCGACGTACGCCACCTGGTGCGGTGGCAGTTCCAGGGCCGCGCAGGCCGCCAGGAACGCCTCCGGGGCGGGCTTGGAGACGCCGAGTTCCGCCGCGCACAGCACCGTCTCGAACCGGTCGCGCACCCCGAGGGCGCGCAGCTTGTGCTCCTGGACGTGGACGCTCGAATTGGACAGCACGGCGTGCCGGTGGCTCCCGGCGAGGGCGTCGAGGACGGGCAGTACGTCGGGGAACAGACTCCAGGCGTCTTCGTAGTGCGCGATGTAACGCCGAAACCATGCCTCGGCCTCGTCGTCGGTCAGCTCCGCCCCCAGGAAGTCCCGCACCCGGTCCCGGCGCTGCTCCTCGAAGCCGACCTCGCCGGCCCCGAACCGCGCCCACTGCCGGTCGGTGATCTCCCGCCAGCGCGCGAGGGCCTGTTCCACGCCGTCGTACGCGTACAGCAGGCCCTCCGCCGCCAGGTGGGCCCGCATGCCGGCCCGGTCGGCGGAGGTGTAGTCGAAAAGGGTGTCGTCGACGTCCCAGACCACGGCTCGGATGCTCATGGGCCGACGGTAGCGCGCGGCCGGGCCGCGCGCCGCCGTCATGCGCCGTGCCGTTATGCCGTGAGCCGTGCCAGGGCCGCGTCGATGCGGGCCAGCGTCCGCTCCTTGCCCAGCACTTGCAGGGACTCGAACAAGGGCAGGCCGACCGTGCGGCCGGTGACCGCGACCCGCACCGGGGCCTGGGCCTTGCCCAGCTTGAGACCGTGGGCCTCGCCGGCCGCGAGGACGGCCTCCTTCAGCGAGTCCGGGGAGGTCCAGTCGGCGGACTCCAGCTTCTCGCGAGCCGTGCGGAGCAAGGCGTCGGAGCCCTCCTTCATCGCCTTCGCCCAGCTCGCCTCGTCGAGGACCGGCTCCGGCAGGAACAGGAAGTCGACGTTGTCCGTGATCTCCGACAGGACCTTCAGACGGGTCTGCGCGT
Source organism: Streptomyces sp. NPDC004629 (assembly GCF_042873595.1). NCBI lineage: Bacteria > Bacillati > Actinomycetota > Actinomycetes > Kitasatosporales > Streptomycetaceae > Streptomyces > Streptomyces sp. NPDC004629. The sequence goes on from NZ_JBIALO010000013.1 coordinate 113,079, forward strand.
GCGGGGCGACGGCCTGCCACTTCGTCTCGTCGAAGTCCTCGGGCGCCCAGGGCGCGAACGGGGCCTGGAGCCAGGGGCGGCAGCGCTCCGTGAAGTCCTTCACGTCCAGCAGCCGGATGTGGTCGGCGTTGATGGCCTCGCACTTCTTCAGGTCGAAGCGGGCCGGGTTGGGGTTCACGTCGGCGATGTCGAAGGCCGCGACCATCTCGTCGACGGTGAAGATGTCCTGGTCGGCGGAGAGCGACCAGCCGAGCAGGGAGAGGTAGTTGAGCAGCCCCTCGGGGAGGAAGCCGCGCTCCCGGTAGAGGTTCAGGGACGACTGCGGGTCCCGCTTGGAGAGCTTCTTGTTGCCCTCCCCCATCACATACGGCAGATGGCCGAACTCCGGGATGCCCTTGGCGATGCCCAGCTCGATCAGGGCCTTGTAGAGGGCGATCTGGCGGGGGGTGGAGGAGAGCAGATCCTCGCCGCGCAGGACGTGGGTGATCTCCATGAGGGCGTCGTCGACCGGGTTGACCAGCGTGTACAGCGGGGCGCCGTTGGCGCGGACGATGCCGTAGTCGGGCACGTTCTCCGGGGTGAAGGTCAGCTCGCCGCGGACCAGGTCGGTGAAGGTGATCGTCTCGTCCGGCATGCGGAAGCGGACGATCGGGGTGCGGCCCTGGGCCTGGTACGCCTCGATCTGCGCGGCGGTCAGGTCGCGGCAGTGGCCGTCGTAACCGGAGGGCCGGCCGGCCGCGCGGGCCGCCTCACGGCGGGTGTCCAGCTCCTCCTGGGAGCAGTAGCAGCGGTAGGCGTGGCCGGCGTCGAGGAGCTTGGCCGCGACGTCCTGGTAGAGGCCCATGCGCTGCGACTGGCGGTACGGCGCGTGCGGGCCGCCGACCTCCGGGCCCTCGTCCCAGTCGAAGCCCAGCCAGCGCATCGCGTCGAGCAGCTGGGCGTAGGACTCCTCGGAGTCCCGGGCCGCGTCGGTGTCCTCGATGCGGAAGACGAGCGTGCCCTGGTGGTGCCGGGCGAACGCCCAGTTGAACAGGGCGGTGCGGACCAGGCCCACATGGGGGTTACCGGTGGGCGAGGGGCAGAAACGGACGCGTACGGGTGCGCTAGCCACGCTTGACAACCTTGTTGGTGAGAGTGCCGATGCCTTCGATGGTGACGGCGACCTCGTCGCCGACGTGGAGGGGGCCGACCCCAGCGGGGGTGCCGGTGAGGATCACATCGCCGGGGAGCAGCGTCATGGCCTCGGTGATGTTGACGATCAGGTCCTCGATGGGGTGGATCATCTCGCTCGTGCGGCCCAGCTGGCGCTGTTCGCCGTTGACGGTGAGCTGGAGGGTGAGGTCGTTCGCGCGCTCCAGGTCCAGATCGGTCTCCACCCAGGGGCCGAGCGGGCAGGAGGTGTCGAAGCCCTTGGCCCTGGCCCACTGCTTCTCGCGCCGCTGGACGTCACGGGCGGTGATGTCGTTGGCGCAGGTGTAACCGAAGATCACGTCCTTGACGCGGTCGCGCGGGACCTCGCGGCACATCCGGCCGATGACCACCGCCAGCTCGGCCTCGTGGTGCACTTCCGTGGAGAACGACGGGTACTGGATCTCGTCGCCGGAGCCGATCACCGAGGTGGACGGCTTGAAGAAGGCGAACGGGGCGTCGGGCACCGCGTTGCCCAGTTCCTTCGCGTGCTCCGCGTAGTTGCGGCCGAAGGCCACGACCTTGTTGGGGAGCACCGGCGGGAGCAGCCGGACCTTGCTCAGCGGGACCTTGGTCCCGGACAGCTCGTGGTCCGCGAACGGGATGCCCTTGATGATGTCGAGGACGAGTTCGTCCTGCTTGTCGCCCTCGACCGCGCCGAAGGCGACGTTCCCGTCGATGGAGAACCTGGCGATGCGCACGGGATGCTTGCGCCCCTTAACTCGGAAGACCCGCGTCGGCTTGCGACCGGCTGGATGTCGGCTGGAGTCTGACGCTCCAGGCTAACGCGGCAGGGGGGCCGCAACCTCGCGGATTACCGGGCACGACGAAGGGCGCCACTTCGGAAAGTGGCGCCCGTGCCGTCCGGCGGGCCGTGCCGCGCGGTGCGCGGCCCCTGCGCGTACTACTCCGCGGGGGTGGCCGCGGCCGGGATCTCCATGAGGACCGTGCGCCGCGGGTTGGCGGTCTGGGCGGGCAGGTCGAGGGAGTGCTCCGGCTGCTCCGGTGCCCGCAGCCCGTCGGCGTCGTCGAGGTGGGCGAGAGTGGTGCGACGCGGGTTGGCTATGGTGCGGAACATCAGCGTGGTCTTCACGGCGGTAGGAACCCTGTCCTGTGTGGGTTGGCAGATACTTCCCTCTTGTAAAGCGTCAGGCTAAACATCCGATTCCCCGGCGCCGTCGTGAAGTGCGCGTGATGAGCGTGTGAGTTTGCTCACGAATCCAGGCACAAACCGGTCAATCCTGACCGTCAACTGCCCTCAGCGAAACGGACATTGCGGTCCTGAACCTGGCATTCCGCTCCTGATCATCGCGACTGGGACACGGTCCGACGGTCGCCGACTCGCTGGAGTAAGTCCGTTATGTGCGAGATCTTTTTCCACGTCTCGTGACGCCGTACTCACACGCTGTCACAGAGGTCACGGGCTGACCCACGGGCCTTGTTGGAGATCCGGCACTGTGCTGGAATTCCACGGACCGCCGCGGGATCGAGCCGGCGCTTCAGGGGGCGCGAAGCAGCGCCGAGTGGCGGCGAGACAGGGGGAGCCAGCGCCGGTCACTCACGACCACCCGGGGGGCGTATTCAGGGCGCTCCCCGACAACGCCGACACCGCCCGTCCGCTCACGCGGAGGGGCGCCTGGTCCAGAGGTTGCGACGCTAGTGCAGGGACGTTTCAAGAGGGATGGCAGCGCTCCGGCGGAGCCGGAGGCGCACGGCGGGACCGGCCGCGGCGCCTCGCCCCAGCACGCCCAGAACCCGGGCCCGGCCCCGTCCGGCGACGGCGGAGAGCGCCCCGGGCGCCCCGCTGCCCCGTCCACGCCGCCGAGCCCCGCGCCGCCGGTCAGGTCCGCCAAGGGCCCGACCGGCCCCGGATCGCGAATAGCCCTGCGCAACTGGCGTATCTCCACGCGTCTGGTGTCGCTGCTCACGCTTCCCGTGGTCGCGGCCACCTCGCTGGGTGCGCTGCGCATCAACCAGTCCATGGAAGACATCCAGCAGCTCGACAACATGAAGCTGCTGACGGCCATGACGAAGCAGGCGACCGAACTCGCCGCGGCGCTCCAGGAGGAGCGCGACCAGTCGGCCGGGCCGCTGGCGCACGGCCTGAAGGCGGACAACTTCACCGTCAAGGGCTACCAGGACCGCACCGACCGGGCCCTGACCAACTTCCTCAACGCCTCCGAAGACATCGATGCCGCGAGCAAGGACGGCAACCTCCAGGGCGTCCGCGACAGCCTCGTCGGCCTGGCCGGCCAGCTGGACGGCCTGGCCAAGGTCCGCCGCTCCGCGTACCAGTCCAAGGACAACTCGACCCAGACGGTCGAGGCGTACCACCGGCTGATCACCCAGCTGATCGGCCTCTCCTCGGACATGGCGCAGGCGTCCAGCAACCCGGAGATGATCCAGCGCACCCGCGCCCTGGCGGCCTTCTCCACCGCCAAGGAGTACGCGTCCGTGCAGCGCGCCGTCATCGCCGCGGCCCTGCCCGACACCAACAAGACGGTCGGCAACCTCTCCGACAACGACCGCCTCTACGGCGATTCGGCGCTGCAGAGCGAGTCCTCCGAGCTGAACATCTTCCGCAAGCTCTACTCCGCGCAGGGCGCCGAGGAACTCCTCAAGCCCATCGACGAGGGCAACCCGACCATCGAGTCCGCGGACACGTACGCCAAGCGCGCGCTCGGCGGCGAAGAGGGCATCAGCGGGCTCCCGAAGCGCTCCTACCGCGACTGGGTCGACGACAGCTCGACCAAGATCGAGCAGATGAAGAAGATCGAGCACACGCTGCTCGAAGAGATGGAGCAGAAGGCCCGCGAGCTGCGCAGCGCCACCGAGCGCGACGCGATCATCTCCGGTGCGCTGATCCTGATCGTCCTCGGGGTCTCCCTGGTCGGCGCGTTCGTCGTCGCCCGGTCCATGATCCGCTCGCTGCGCCGGCTCCAGGACACCGCGACCAAGGTCGCCCAGGACCGGCTGCCCGAGCTGGTCAAGCAGCTGTCCGAGGCCGACCCGCAGGACGTCGACACGTCCGTGGAGTCGGTCGGTGTGCACTCCCGGGACGAGATCGGCCAGGTGGCCGCGGCCTTCGACGACGTGCACCGCGAGGCGGTCCGCCTCGCCGCCGAGCAGGCCCTGCTGCGGGGCAACGTCAACGCGATGTTCACCAACCTCTCGCGCCGCTCCCAGGGCCTCATCCAGCGCCAGCTGTCGCTCATCTCCGAACTGGAGTCCCGCGAGGCCGACCCGGACCAGCTGTCCTCGCTGTTCAAGCTGGACCACCTCGCCACGCGTATGCGCCGCAACGGCGAGAACCTTCTCGTCCTCGCCGGCGAGGAGCCCGGCCGCCGCTGGACCCGCCCGGTCCCGCTGGTCGACGTGCTGCGCGCCGCCGCCTCCGAGGTGGAGCAGTACGAGCGGATCGAGCTGGCCTCGGTGCCGACCACCGAGGTCGCCGGACGCGTCGTCAACGACCTCGTGCACCTGCTGGCCGAGCTGCTGGAGAACGCGACCTCGTTCTCCTCGCCGCAGACGAAGGTCAAGGTCACCGGTCATGCGCTGCCCGACGGCCGGGTGCTGATCGAGATCCACGACACCGGCATCGGCCTCTCCCCCGAAGACCTCGCGGCGATCAACGAGCGGCTCGCCTCGCCGCCCACCGTGGACGTCTCCGTCTCCCGCCGCATGGGCCTGTTCGTGGTCGGCCGGCTGTCACAGCGGCACGGCATCCGCATCCAGCTGCGTCCGTCCGACTCGGGTGGCACGACGGCGCTGGTCATGCTGCCCGTCGATGTCGCCCAGGGCGGCAAGAAGCCCGCTCCGGGCAAGCCGGGTGTGCCCGCCACGGGCGGCCCGGCCGCCGCGCAGGCCGCCGCGGGCGCGGCCGCGGCCCGGCGGGGAGCCGGCCAGGGCGGACCGGGTCCCCTCGGCGCCGGTGCGCCCGGCGGCGGTGGCCGGCTCGGTGCCGGATCCGGTGCGCGCGGCCAGGTCGGCGCCGGCCAGGGTCCGCGGGCCGCGCTGCCCGGCACGGGCCAGGGCGGCCGGCCGGGTGCGCCCGCCGGCGCACGCGGGCCGCAGCAGGGCCCGCCCACCCCGGCCGGAGCGGGCGCCGGACCCTTCGGCGGTCAGGCACCGGGCGCTCCGCAGGGCCTTCAGGCGGCCGGTACAGGCGGACCTGAGCAGGACGTCTTCGGCGGCATGCCCCCGCGGCGCGGCGGCGGCGCCGACCAGGGCCGGCCGCCGCAGCTGCCGCCGCGCGGCGGGCCGCGGGCCGAGTTGCCGGGCGGCAACCCGCAGCAGCGCACGCCCAGCTGGGGCGACGAGAACGCGCAGCCGCCGCTGTCCCGGGCCTCGCTCGACACCCCGCGCGGCCATGACGAGCAGGATCCGGCGCAGACCTCGCGCATGCCGCGGTTCGACGACCGCCAGGGCCCCGGTTCGACGACGGAGATGCCGGCGATCCCGGCGGCCGACGCCGCCCAGGGTCCGGCCGCCACGGGCGAGTTCCCCCGGCCGGACTTCACCGGTGCGAACGGCACCCAGAACACCGGCCAGTTCGCCCGCTCCGCCTTCGACGACCCGCAGGGCGGCGGCTCGTTCGGCCGCCCGGGCAGGCCCGGCCAGCAGGGCTCGGGCCAGTTCGTGCGCTCCGACGTCTTCGGCACGCCGAGCGGCCGGCCGGACGCCCCCGCCCCGGACCGGTTCGCCGCCCAGCAGGCGTACGACGACGGTTCCACCGGCTCCTTCGCCACGCCGGACTACGACAACGGCTCCACGGGGCAGTTCCCGGCGCAGGGTTACGACGACGGCTCCACCGGCCAGTTCCCGGCACAGGGCTACGACAACGGCTCCACCGGCCAGTTCCCGGCACAGGGCTACGACAACGGCTCCACCGGCCAGCACGCGCTGCCCGGCCGGCCGAACCAGCAGCACACGGGCCAGTTCGAACGGCCGCAGAGCAACGGCCGGGGCACCGACCTCTCCGGACAGCGCCCGTCGGTGCCGCCGCGGCGCGCGCCCCGTCAGGAGCCGGAGGCGCTGCCCCCGGCGAGCGGTCCCGGTGACGGCCGTACTCCGCTGTACGACACCCTGGAGACCAACTGGTTCCGCGGCGGCCAGCAGGGCAACGGCTCGGCTCCGGCCGGGCAGCAGCCACAGGGCGGGCCGGCTCCTTCGACGGGCCCGCAGCGTCCCGTCACCAGTTCCTGGCGCAGCTCGCCGAACGACGAACTCGTCCGGCAGGCCGAGCGGGTGCGCCAACCGGCGGCGGGCGGGGTCACCACCTCCGGCCTGCCGCGCCGGGTACCCCGGGCGAACCTCGTCCCGGGCACGGCTCAGCAGCAACAGCACCAAAGCGGTCCGCAGGTCTCGCGCGCGCCCGATGACGTGCGCGGCCGGCTGACCAATCTCCGTCGGGGTATCGCGCAGGGTCGTCAGGTCAACAACGGCCAGACCGGCAGCTTCCCGAGCCCCACTCACCAGCAGGAGCGTTAGTTGAGCCAGATGAGCCAGGCGGCACAGAATCTCAACTGGTTGATCACCAACTTCGTGGACAACACCCCAGGGGTGTCCCACACCGTCGTCGTGTCCGCCGACGGACTCCTTCTGGCGATGTCGGAAGGCTTTCCCCGGGACCGCGCCGACCAGCTCGCGGCCGTCGCCTCCGGGCTCACCTCGCTGACGGCCGGGGCCTCCCGGATCTTCGAGGGGGGCGATGTGGCGCAGACGGTCGTCGAGATGGAACGCGGTTTCCTCTTCCTCATGTCCATCTCCGACGGCTCGTCCCTCGCCGTCCTGGCCCACCCCGAGTGCGACATCGGCCTCGTCGGCTACGAGATGGCGCTCCTCGTCGACCGCGCGGGCGCCGTCCTCACACCCGACCTGCGCGCCGAACTACAGGGCAGTCTGCTCCACTGACCGGCCCCGGATCCACCCAGCTCACCAAATCACCGTCCGGCCGCCACAAACCCCCCACCGGCCCCGTCAGACGGCACGACTGACCGACCTGCTGTCCCGCCCGGAGGATTCATGACCCCGCCCACCGCCTCTCATGATCCGTACGCGGAGCCGTACGGGGACGAGGGCGACCAGCCGCTGGTACGTCCCTACGCGATGACCGGCGGCCGGACCCGGCCGCGCTACCAGCTCGCCATCGAGGCACTGATCAGCACCACGGCCGACCCGGCAGCGCTCATGGGGCTGCTCCCGGAGCACCAGCGCATCTGCCACCTGTGCCGCGAGGTGAAGTCCGTGGCCGAGGTGTCCGCGCTCCTCACCATGCCGCTGGGCGTGGCCCGGATCCTGGTCGCCGACCTCGCCGAGGCCGGCCTGGTCGCCATCCACCAGCCGGGTGGCGACGAGAACAACGGCGGTGCACCGGACGTGACACTGCTCGAAAGGGTGCTCAGTGGACTTCGCAAGCTCTGACGGGGGCCGGGCCACCACCTCCGCGAAGATCGTGGTGGCGGGTGGCTTCGGCGTCGGCAAGACGACCTTCGTCGGTGCCGTCTCCGAGATCAACCCGCTGCGCACGGAGGCCGTGATGACGTCCGCCAGCGCGGGCATCGACGACCTCACCCACACCGGGGACAAGACCACCACCACGGTGGCCATGGACTTCGGCCGCATCACGCTCGACCAGGATCTGATCCTGTACCTGTTCGGCACCCCCGGCCAGGACCGGTTCTGGTTCATGTGGGACGACCTGGTGCGCGGCGCCATCGGCGCCGTGGTCCTGGTGGACACCCGCCGGCTGGCCGACTGCTTCCCCGCGGTCGACTACTTCGAGAACAGCGGTCTGCCGTTCGTCATCACGCTCAACGGTTTTGACGGCCACCAGCCGTACACCCCCGACGAGGTCCGTGAGGCACTGCAGATCGGGCCGGACACGCCGATCATCACGACGGACGCCCGGCACCGGGCCGACGCCAAGAGTGCACTGATCACGCTGGTCGAGCACGCCCTGATGGCACGGCTGAGGTAGCACTCAAGTAGGCAATGACATACGGCAGTTGTCGTACGGACAGCGGAGTCGGCTGTGGCTTTTGACACGGTCGGCTCCGCTGTTCATAACGTTTCGGCAGAGGAATCGGGTGGTACGGCCACGCGTCGCGGTCGACCGGTGCCGCTGCGCTCACAAAGGCCCCGTCTTTTGACGGGGCTCGCTCTTTATGACCGTTTTATCTGCGGTTCGGATCACTCGGAATCCATGGTTTCCACTGTTTGGAAGTGCGCTGGTCGTCGTGCTGGAATGCCTGAACTGCCCATTAGTCAAAGACGTACTCAGTAGCTGAGTGGGGCTGAGTGGTCCCTGACCTACGGGGCTCTGAGAGACTGCGGCACGACGTAGGTGCCCGCCGCCGAGAGGTTGTTGGTCGAGTGAGGCGAAGCAAGAGCGGTCCCGAGCCGTCGGCCCGGGGAAACTTCACCCCGCCGCCGCGCGCTGCGGCGCCCACCCCTGTGCCCGGCCCGGAGCGGTCGGCGGCCCCCGCCCCGCGCGGCGGCCGCCTCTCTCCGCGCAACTGGCGGGTGCCCACCCGGCTGAACGCGATCCTGCTGATACCCGTGGTGGTCGGTCTCGTCATGGGCGGCTTCCAGGTGAAGAGTTCGATCGACACCTGGCAGCAGGCCCGGGACGCGGAGAGCACCGCCCGCCTGGTCCGCGCCGCCCTCACCTATGCCGACGCCCTCTACATCGAGCGTGACGTCTCCGCGGCGCCACTGCTGCTGAACACCGACAAGGACACCGTCACCGAGGCCCGCAAGAAGACCGACCAGGCCGCCGCCGCCTTCGACGAGGCCGCCCAGGGCATGCCGCACAAGGCCGGCCTGGAGCGCCGTCTGAAGCTGTTCCGGCAGGAAGAACCGAAGCTCCAGGGCCTGCGCGGGAGCGCCTACACCACCAAGCTCACCGGCGTGAACACCGAAGAGGGCTACGTCGGCATCGCCCACCCCCTGATGGAGTTCGCCAACGAACTCGGTCTTGGCACCGGCAACATCACCTCCTACGGCCGTACCGTCTACGCCATCTCGCTGACCAAGGCCGCGCTGTCGCTGGAGCGTTCCATCGGCATGCACCTGCTGGTCAAGCCCGGCCCGGACGCGCCGAACCTGGCCACCCAGCGGGTCGCCCTCTCCTCGTACGCCTACCTGGAGCGGGTCGCCGTCGAGGAGTACCGCGCCGGTGGCACCGAGGCGGACGCGCAGAAGCTCGTCGACGCCGAGAAGAAGATCAAGGCCGACGGCGCCGCACTGGTCCAGGAGGCCAAGGCCAAGGACCCGAAGTACGTGGCCCCGCCGTCCAACCCGACCACGATGGTCTCCGCCGTGGCCACGCTGCCGGACACCAGCGCGCTCGCCCGTGACCAGCTCGCCCAGAAGGGCATCACCGCGCAGAACTGGTGGGCGGTCAACACCCTGAAGTTCACCGCGTACCGCCAGATCGAGGCGGACCTGGCCGACAAGGCGGTGAGCGAGGCCTCCGGCATCGCCGCCGACGCCCGGACCGCCGCCATCATCACGGGTGCCGCGGTCGTGGTCGCGCTGCTCGTCGCCTTCATCCTGGCCGGTGCCGTCGCCCGGCAGATGAGCCGCTCGATGCGGCAGCTGCGCAACGCCGCCTTCGGCATCGCCGAGCAGCGCCTGCCGATGCTGGTCGACCAGCTCTCGCGCACCGACCCCGGCCGCGTCGACACCCGGGTCGCACCGATCCCGATCGCCTCGACCGACGAGATCGGCGAGGTGGCCCGGGCCTTCGACCAGGTCCACCGGGAGGCCGTCCGGCTCGCCGCCGAGCAGGCCATGCTGCGGGGCAACATCAACGCGATCTTCACCAACCTCTCGCGCCGCAACCAGTCGCTGATCGAGGGCCAGCTGACCCTGATCACCGACCTGGAGAACAACGAGGCCGAACCGGACCAGCTGGAGAACCTGTTCCGGCTGGACCATCTGGCGACCCGTATGCGCCGCAACGGCGAGAACCTGCTCGTCCTCGCCGGCGAGGAACCCGGCCGCCGCTGGGACCAGCCCGTCCCACTCGTCGACGTGCTGCGCGCCGCCGCCTCCGAGGTGGAGCAGTACGAGCGCATCGAACTGTCTGGCGTACCGGAGGCCGAGATCCACGGCCGTGCGGTCACCGACCTCGTGCATCTGCTGGCCGAGCTGCTGGAGAACGCCACGACGTTCTCCTCCCCGCAGACCAAGGTGCGCGTCACCGCCACCCGGCTGCCGGACGGTCGGATCATGATCGAGATCCACGACAAGGGCATCGGCCTGACCGCCGAGGACTTCGCGGACATCAACCACAAGCTCGCCAACCCGCCGACCGTGGACGCGGCGATCTCCCAGCGCATGGGCCTGTTCGTGGTCGGCCGGCTGTCCGACCGGCACGGCATCCGCGTCCAGCTGCGGCCCTCCGGAGAGCAGGCGGGCACCACCTCCCTGGTCATGCTCCCCGACGCCATCACCCACGGCGGTGGCGGTGAACAGCCGCTGGACCGCGAGGAGTTCACGGTCTCGCAGATCATCCCGGAGCAGCAGTTCCAGGGTGAGAACTTCAACCAGCCGCCGATGCGCACCGCCGCCGAACTCGGCTTCGACGACAGCCGCTACACCGACGTCCCCGACGACATCCGCGAACTGGACCCGGTGGGCCGCTCGCTGATGCGCGAGGAGCGCCGCGCGGCCCTTGAGGCCCAGTCGCAGGACCCGGCCCAGTCCGCCCAGGCACGGCCGGAGACCCCCGAGGCGCCCCCCTACGCCGAGGAGTTCGGCGCGCCGGCCTACGACGCCGAGGGGAGCGGCTACCCGGAGCAGCACGCGGCCTACGACCGGCAGCCGGCCTACGAGGAGCCGGGCCGTGCGGCGTACGACGAGCAGTACTTCTCAGCGGGCGGCGGCCTCCCGCAGGGCGCCCCCTACCCGACGGGCGGCGGCCTCCCGCAGGGCGACCCCTTCCCGACGGGCGGCGGCTACCCGGAGCCTTCTTATGCGGAGCCCGTCCAGGAGCGGCAGGCCGGCGCGCACGCCGCCGCGGCCGACTCCTTCCGCCCCTTCGAGGAGCAGCCCCAGCAGGGAGGCCGGCCGCAGCAGGACGTTTACCACAACGGCTATCCGGCCCAGTACGCTGCCGAAGCGGAATCTGCGCAGGCCGGTGACGTGACGGAGCGGGACCGCGTAGGCTTCGACCGTCCGGGACCGGCTTCCTCCGCCGTCCACGAGCTGACCGACGCCGGGCTGCCCCGCCGCGGATCCAACGCGAGCGATCCGAACGGCAACGGCACGGGCGGCGCGGCGGGCGCGCGCCAGGAGCCGTCCGCTCCCGCGCAGGGGAGCAACGGCGACGGCGTCTGGCGTTCGGCCAACGACGAGCGCTGGCAGCAGGCCTCGCAGCTGCGCAAGCCCAAGGCAGGCGGGGTCACCGCCTCCGGCCTGCCTCGGCGGGTGCCCAAGGCCAACCTGGTCGAGGGCGCCGCGGAAGCCACTCCGCAGGGAGGCCCACAGGTCTCCCGTGCCCCGGAAGACGTCCGGGGCCGGCTGAGCAACCTGCGTCGGGGCGTCCAGCGCGGACGCAGCGCCGGCGCAGGCAGTGAAACGAACGGCCAGGGCCTCGGTCCTGACAGCACCTACGACCAGGAGCGTTAGTGTGAGCCCGATGAGCCAGGCGGCACAGAACCTGAACTGGTTGATCACCAACTTCGTGGACAACACCCCGGGGGTGTCCCACACGGTGGTGGTCTCCGCCGACGGACTCCTTCTGGCGATGTCCGAAGGCTTTCCCCGCGACCGCGCCGACCAGCTCGCGGCCGTCGCCTCCGGTCTGACGTCTCTGACGGCAGGCGCCTCCCGGATCTTCGAGGGGGGCAGCGTGAATCAGACGGTTGTGGAGATGGAGCGGGGATTCCTCTTCATCATGTCCATCTCCGACGGCTCGTCCCTCGCAGTCCTGGCACACCCGGAGGCGGACATCGGCCTCATCGGGTACGAGATGGCGCTTTTGGTGGACCGCGCGGGCACGGTTCTCACCCCGGATCTCCGCGCGGAGCTCCAGGGAAGCCTTCTCAACTAACAGACAGACGGTGCGTTTTCGGGTCCCGGGGCCGTAAGGTTTCGGGACGCGGCTTCCCAGGGACGGGTGCCCGGCACGGTCGGAGGAGGAGAAGAGTGGTAACACCCCCAAGCGGTTCGTCAGCGGGTAACTGGTCGTACGGCCCCGCCCAGGGCCAGGGCGACGGTTCGGCGAACCGGTACAACTTCCCCTCCACCCCGAGCCACCGGCAGCCGTACGCACCGCAGGGCCCCGGCCCTTCGCCGTACGACCAGCCGCCGGCGCCGCGCATCCAGCCGGTGCAGCCGCAGCGCCGTCCCGAGCCGGCGCCCGCCACGGCGGCGAACAACCCCTTGGTGCGTCCGTACGCCATGACCGGCGGCCGGACCCGCCCGCGGTACCAGCTCGCCATCGAGGCGCTGGTGCACACCACCGCGCAGCCGCACCAGATGCAGGGCCAGTTGCCCGAGCATCAGCGGATCTGCCACCTGTGCCGAGAGATCAAGTCGGTCGCCGAGATCTCGGCGTTGCTGACCATCCCCCTCGGCGTGGCCAGGATCCTCGTCGCCGACTTGGCGGAGGCGGGCCTGGTCGCCATCCATCAGCCCGGCGGCGACGAGAACGCCGGTGGCCAGCCAGACGTGACACTGCTCGAAAGGGTGCTCAGTGGACTTCGCAAGCTCTAGCGGCGGTCCTTCCCGCTCCACCACCTCCGCGAAGATTGTGGTGGCGGGCGGCTTCGGCGTGGGTAAGACCACGTTCGTCGGCGCTGTCTCGGAGATCAACCCGCTGCGCACAGAGGCCGTCATGACGTCCGCTTCGGCAGGCATCGACGATCTCACCCACACCGGGGACAAGACGACCACGACGGTCGCCATGGACTTCGGCCGCATCACCCTGGACCAGGATCTGATCCTGTATCTGTTCGGCACCCCCGGCCAGGACCGGTTCTGGTTCATGTGGGACGACCTGGTGCGCGGTGCCATCGGCGCGATCGTGCTGGTCGACACCCGTCGGCTGGCCGACTGCTTCCCCGCGGTCGACTACTTCGAGAACTCGGGTCTCCCCTTCGTCATCGCCCTGAACGGCTTCGACGGCAACCAGCCGTACTCCCCCGACGAGGTGCGTGAGGCGCTGCAGATCGGGCCGGACACGCCGATCATCACGACGGACGCGCGGCATCGGGCGGATGCGAAGAGTGCGCTGATCACTCTCGTGGAGCATGCGTTGATGGCTCGGCTGCGCTGAGTTGTTTTCGGCGGCGTTCGGCCACCGGGGTGCCGCGGGCGGTTGTGCGCCGGCTGCGGGTGGTTCGTGGCTGGTCGCGCCGTTCCCCGCGCCCCCTTCGGGGCGCGTCACCCTTCATTCGAAGTGCGCGGCTTCGGTGGTTCGGCCACCGGGGTGCCGCGGGCGGTTGTGCGCCGGCTGCGGGTGGTTCGTGGCCGGTCGCGCCGTTCCTCGCGCCCCCTTCGGGGCGTATGGCGAAGGGCCCCTCTTGTGAGGGGCCCTTCTTGGTGTGTGTTGTGGGGGGTGGGCTAGCCGTGCCAGCTGTGGGGGGCTCGGAAGCCTGGTTCGCGGTCCAGGCGGCGCCAGCCCGCCTTGGCGCGGCCCCGGTGCGCGGGGGCAGCCTCAAAGCTGCGGGCGGCGGCACGGGCCAGCAGGATCGCCGTTATGGCGGCGACCTCCTCGGGCTCGGCGTGGCCCTTCTCGACGCGGATGTCGGGAGTGTTCATGGCTGTCAGTCTCCGTGAGAGAGGTTTCCGCGCGGGAACCAGTGGGTTACCGCGGGTCCGCCGGGGTCACTGCGGGGGGTTGCCGTGCTTGCGCGAGGGCAGGTCGGCGTGCTTGGTGTGCAGCATCGCAAGGGACTTGGCCAGCACCTCGCGGGTCTCGGCCGGGTCGATGACGTCGTCCACCAGGCCGCGCTCCGCCGCGTAGTACGGGTGCATCAGCTCGGCCTTGTACTCCTTGACCATCTTCTGCCGCATGGCCTCGGGGTCCTCGGCCTCGGCGATCTGCCGGCGGAAGATGACGTTGGCCGCGCCGTCCGCACCCATCACCGCGATCTCGTTGGTGGGCCAGGCGTACGTGAGGTCGGCGCCGATGGACTGGCTGTCCATGACGATGTACGCGCCCCCGTACGCCTTGCGGAGGATGAGCGAGATCCTCGGCACGGTCGCGTTGCAGTAGGCGTACAGCAGCTTCGCGCCGTGCCGGATGATCCCGCCGTGCTCCTGGTCGACACCGGGGAGGAACCCAGGGACATCCAGGAAGGTGACGATCGGGACGTTAAAAGCGTCACACATCTGGACAAAGCGCGCAGCTTTTTCACTCGCCTCGATGTCCAGCACACCCGCGAGCACCTGCGGCTGGTTGGCGACGATGCCGACGACCTGTCCGTCGATGCGGGCCAGTGCGCAGATGATGTTGCGGGCCCAGCGCTCGTGGACCTCCAGGTACTCGCCGTCGTCGACGATCTCCTCGATGACCTTGACCATGTCGTAGGGGCGGTTGCCGTCCGCCGGGACCAGGTCGAGCAGGGCCTCGCCGCGCCGGTCCACCGGGTCGGCCGACTCCACGCGCGGCGGGTTCTCGCGGTTGTTCTGCGGCAGCAGCGACAGGAGGTAGCGCACCTCCGCGATGCAGGTCTCCTCGTCGTCGTAGGCGAAGTGGCACACGCCGGAGGTCTCGGCGTGCACGTCGGCCCCGCCCAGGCCGTTCTGGGTGATCTCCTCGCCGGTGACCGCCTTGACCACGTCGGGCCCGGTGATGAACATCTGCGAGGTCTCACGGACCATGAACACGAAGTCGGTGAGCGCCGGGCTGTAGGCGGCGCCGCCCGCGCACGGCCCGAGCATCACGCTGATCTGCGGGATGACACCCGACGCCTTGGTGTTGCGCTGGAAGATGCCGCCGTAGCCGGCCAGCGCAGAGACGCCCTCCTGGATCCGGGCGCCCGCGCCGTCGTTCAGGGACACCAGCGGGGCGCCGGCCGCGATGGCCATGTCCATGATCTTGTGGATCTTCGTGGCGTGCGCCTCGCCCAGCGCACCGCCGAAGATCCGGAAGTCATGGGCGTAGACGAAGACCGTACGGCCCTCCACCGCACCCCAGCCGGTGATCACACCGTCCGTGTGCGGCTTCTTGGCCTCCAGGCCGAACCCGGTCGCCCGGTGCCGCCGCAGCTGCTCGACCTCCTGGAAGGACCCCGCGTCCAGGAGCAGCTCGATCCGCTCCCGCGCCGTCAGCTTGCCCTTGGCGTGCTGCGCCTCGGTCGCCTTCTCGCTGGGGCCCGCCAGCGCCCGCGCGCGGATGGCGTGCAACTCGGCGACCCGCCCGCGCGCGTCCGCCGGTTCGCCGGTCGGCTCACCCGTCGTCTCTTCCAAAACGGTCATGTAGCGACCTTACGAAGGACATCAAGAAAAGCGAGCCGTCGACTCCGTACAGTCTCCGGCCCGTTTTCCTGGTACCCCTGAACAGAACCTCACCGCCATGCAGCCGTTCCGACTGCTCAGAGGGTGTCGCGCTTGTGGAGATGCCACAAAGTCGTCACCGGAGAGCCACCTCACATTCGCGCACGGCACATGCCATCCCCGGAGTGACAGGGACCCTCGGACGGCGGTCCGCGCAGAGCCTAGCGCTACGGTCGTCCCGCCGGGGAACCGCGTGACGCACCGTGCGAGAGGCGACACACCGGCGGATGATGTTGAATATTGAACCGGATGGGTCTACGGTCTTCACCGACAGCTCATTGAACATTCAACATCAATGATCTCTTCGTCCCCAAGGAGCACGAGATGGGCATCTTCGGCAACAAGCACGCCGACCAGACGACCGACGCCGCCGCAGCGACGGTGAGCCCCGACCTGGCCTCGGTCACCGGCGACTACACGATCGACCCGGCCCACACCACGATCGGCTTCGTCGCCCGCCACGCCATGGTCACCAACGTCAAGGGCAGCTTTACGGAACTGTCCGGCACGCTGCACCTCGACGGCACCGACCCCGCCAAGTCGACCGCCTCGCTGGACGTCACGATGGACAGCATCGAGACCGGCAACGCCGACCGCGACGGCCACCTGAAGTCGGCCGACTTCTTCAAGACCGACGAGTTCCCGACGATGACCTTCCGCTCCACCAAGGCGGAGTCCCTGGGCGGGGACGACTACCGCATCACCGGTGATCTGTCCATCCTCGGCGTCACCAAGCCGCTCTCCATCGACCTTGAGTTCAACGGCTCCGCCAAGGACCCCTTCGGCAACGAGCGCGTCGGGTTCGAGGGCAAGGCGGAGATCCTGCGCTCCGAGTGGGGTCTGACCTGGAACGCGGCCCTGGAGACGGGCGGTGTCCTGGTCTCCGACAAGATCAAGCTGAACTTCGACATCTCGGCGATCAAGAACGCCTGAGCCGCCGGTCCCCCGTCAGGGCCGGTCTCAGAAGCCGCCGCCGAAGTCGCCGCCCCCGCCGACGTCCCCTCCCCCGTCGAAGCCGCCGCCGTCGCCGAACCCGCCCCCGAAGTCGTCGGGGTCGAAGTCGGCGCCCGACACATCACCGCCCTGGTAGCCGCCCGCGCCGAAGTCCCCGGAGCCGGTGCCGTAGTCGGCCGCGTACGCCGGGGCGGTGAGCGCGCTGCCGAGCAGCGTGCCGACGAGGAGGCCGGGCAGGATGCCGCCGCCGAAGTAGCCGCCTGCCCAGGGGCCGTAGACCGGGCCCGCGTCCCAGTAGGGGCGGCGGCCGTGCTCGGTGTCGACCTCGCGGACCGCCGGGTCCCGGCCGTCGGCCAGACGGGTGGCGTCGGCCGCGCAGACCGGGACCTCGCGCGCGGTGCCGCCGGGCGGGGTCCAGGTGGCGTCGGCGACCGAGGGGCCGTGGCGGGGGTCGAAGAAGCAGGGCGGGCGGCGGGCCGGCAGCGGGCGGCCCTCGCGGCGTGCGGCCAGCTGCGCCAGCGAGAAGCGGCCGTCCTCCAGGGTCCGGGTGACGGCGCGTACGTCCTCGGGTCCACGGGCCGCCGCCATGTACTGCTTCGCCTGCTCGTAGGCGTCCAGCGCCCGCTCGTAGTCCGCGCGCATCGCGTCGTCGGCGCCGGCCTCGGCCGGGTGGAAGTCCAGCCGGTCCAGTTCCTCGCCGAAGGCCGTGATGTCCTCGTCCACGACCACCCGCAGCCGGTCCAGGGCGGCCCGCTGTTCCTGCTCCTGGTGCCGCCGGCCGCGCCGCACCAGGGTGTAGGCGCCGAGCCCGCCCGCGACCAGCACGGCGGCCGTGATGATCAGCGCCGTACCGGACGCGCCGCCGGCGCCGCCCGACGAGCCCCAGGACGCCGGGGCCCGCCCGCCCATGTGGGCGAGGGCGCGGTCGGTGAAGTCGGTCAACTGGGTGCCGGCACTCTCGCCCTGGACGCTGGTGACCAGGTTGCGCACGGCCGTGCGGGACAGGACCGAGGAATCGGCGCGGGCGTCGAAGCGGTCGCCGAGGCGGACGGCGTACAGGCCGGTGAGGCCGGTGGCGGTGCGCAGGTCGGTGAACAGGTTCCGGGTGGGGTAGCCGGCCGGCAGGACGGCGATGAAGACGGGTTTGCCGGCCGCCTCGATCCGATCGGTCAGGGCCCGCGCCTGCGCCGTCGACAGCTGTCCGGTGGCCGCCGGGTCGACGTACACGGGGCCCTTGCGGAGGGCGTCCGCGACGGACGATACGTGGGTCGCCGCCGTAGCGCCGGGCGCGAACACGGTCATGGCGACCAGCGCCAAGGCGGCCAGCAGCAGTGCCGGGAGGCTTCGGGCCCGTCGTACGGCCGCGGGTGCGGCCCTCGGTACGGCCTTCATCCTTCGAAGCTACCCGAAGCCTGCCAAAAGCGGTTGTTGTCCTCATGGCATCGGCCACGGCCGCCTTCCGCTCCTTCAGAGGGCGCCGGCCGCCGCCCGGCTGGAGAACATCGCCCGCTTCCTCGACTTCATCAGCGAAAGCATCACGCGCGCCGCCGAGCAGGCCCGCGCGGTCCTGCACAGCAAACCCGAAACGCTCCGCGGCTCGCTCCGCGGGTAGGGGCGGGACATGTCGTCGGGCGGCTGCGGCGGCGTCGTGGCTGGGCGCGCCCGCGCGGCGGAGCCGCACATTGATACAGCCCCGCGCCCCTTTCGGGGCGTGCCCGTTCGGGTTGCCGATGAGGCGCCGGCGCCGAGCGCTCCGCGGGTAGGGCGGGACACGTCGTCGGGCGGCTGCGGCGGCGTCGTGGCTGGGCGCGCCCGCGCGGCGGAGCCGCACATTGATACAGCCCCGCGCCCCTTGGGGGCGCGGGGCACTTGGGGGGTGGGGGCCCCGGGGGTTACTTTGCTGGTTCTACTGCTGCTCGGAGTAGGCCGTAGGTGTAGGCGTCCTCCAGGGCCTGCCAGGAGGCTGCGATGACGTTCTCGGCGACGCCCACCGTGGACCACTCGCCGCTGCCGTCGGAGGTGGCGATCAGGACCCGGGTCGTGGACTGGGTGCCGTGCTTGCCTTCCAGGATGCGCACCTTGTAGTCGACGAGGTCGAGCTTGGCGAGCTGCGGGTAGATCTTCTCCAGCGCCACCCGCAGGGCCCGGTCGAGGGCGTTGACCGGGCCGTTGCCCTCCGCCGTGGCGACGATGCGCTCACCCTTGGCCCAGAGCTTGACCGTGGCCTCGTTGGCGTGGGTGCCGTCGGGGCGGTCCTCGACGATGGCCCGCCAGGACTCGACCCGGAAGTAGGTCAGGGGCCTGCCCTCGGCCTCCGCACGCAGCAGCAGCTCGAACGAGGCGTCCGCCGCCTCGTAGGTGTAGCCCTTCAGCTCGCGTTCCTTGACCCGCTCGACGACCCGGCCGACCAGTTCGCGGTCGCCGCCGAGGTCGATGCCGAGTTCCCTGCCCTTCAGCTCGATGGAGGCCCGGCCCGCCATGTCGGAGACCAGCATGCGCATGGTGTTGCCGACCCGTTCGGGGTCGATGTGCTGGTACAGGTCCGGGTCGACCTTGATGGCGGAGGCGTGCAGGCCGGCCTTGTGGGCGAAGGCGGAGACGCCGACGTACGGCTGGTGGGTGGACGGGGTGAGGTTCACGACCTCGGCGATCGCGTGCGAGATGCGCGTCATCTCACGCAGCCGGCCCTCCGGGAGGACCTTCTTGCCGTACTTCAGTTCCAGGGCCGCGACCACCGGGAAGAGGTTGGCGTTGCCGACCCGCTCGCCGTAGCCGTTCGCGGTGCACTGCACATGCGTGGCGCCGGCGTCCACGGCCGCGAGGGTGTTGGCCACCGCGCAGCCCGTGTCGTCCTGGGCGTGGATGCCGAGCCGGGCGCCGGTGTCCGCGAGGACCGTGGCGACCACGGCCTGGATCTGGGCGGGCAGCATGCCGCCGTTGGTGTCGCACAGCACCACCACGTCCGCGCCGGCCTCCGCGGCGGCCCGGACGACCGCCTTCGCGTACTCGGGGTTGGCCCGGTAGCCGTCGAAGAAGTGCTCGCAGTCGACGAACACCCGGCGGCCCTGCGCGCGCAGGTGGGACACGGTGTCGCGGACCATCTCCAGGTTCTCGTCGAGCGTGGTGCGCAGCGCCAGCTCCACGTGCCGGTCGTGCGACTTGGCGACCAGGGTGATGACCGGGGCGCCGGACTCCAGGAGCGCCCTGACCTGCGGGTCGTCCGCGGCCTTGGCGCCGGCGCGACGGGTCGAGCCGAACGCGACGAGCTGGGCGTGCCGGAAGTCGATCTCCTGCCGGGCGCGGGCGAAGAACTCGGTGTCCCGCGGGTTCGCGCCGGGCCACCCGCCCTCGATGAAGCCCACTCCGAAGTCGTCCAGGTGCCGGGCGATGGCGAGCTTGTCCGCGACGGTGAGGTTGATGCCCTCGCGCTGCGCGCCGTCGCGCAGCGTGGTGTCGAAGACGTGGAACGAGTCGTCGAGCTCGCTGGTTTCCGTCTCGGTCATGGTCTCAAGGCTCCTGTTTGGGATCTCGGTCGTACCGGAATGACCGGCTCCACCGTCCCCCCAATACTCCCTCGCGCTCCGTTCCCGGCTGAAGATGGGCCAGGAAACGAAAAAACCCCTCGCGGGTGCGAGAGGTCTGCGCGCGGGTCGAGGACGACGGTGGCCACCCGTACCTGGTCGTACGTGGTGGTCACTGCGGACCGGCGCGCCTGCTGCCAATAATCATGGCGAACGAGAGCACGGGGGCAGTGTGGCACAGTCCGCCCCCGGCTCACCGCCCGTCTCAGGATGCGGTCGTCGCACGAGACGCCTCGCGAGACGGCACCCGGGTCAGATCCAGGTCCTTCGTCTCCCGCATGGTGATGTACACCACGAGGGACACCGCGGCGCAGCCGGCCACGTACCAGGAGAAGCCGGACTCCGCGCCCGCGTCCTTGAACCACAGCGCGACGTATTCCGCCGTGCCGCCGAACAGGGCGTTGGCGATCGCGTAGGGCAGCGCCACGCCGAGCGCGCGCACCCCGGTCGGGAACAGCTCCGCCTTCACGCACGCGTTGATCGAGGTGTAGCCGGTGACCACGACGAGCGCGAGCAGGGCGAGGCCGAGGGCGGGCCAGTAGCCGTCCGCGTGCTTCAGCAGGGTCATGATCGGCACGGTGAGCACGGTGGAGCCGACCGCGAAGGTGATCAGCAGCGGCCGGCGGCCGATCCGGTCGGAGAGCCGGCCGGCGAGGGGTTGCAGACAGGCGAAGACGATCAGCGCGGTGAAGGAGACGAGGGTGGCGGTCTCCTTGGACAGACCCGCCGAGTTCGACAGGTACTTGGTGAGGTAGGTGGTGTACGTGTAGTAGGCGACCGTGCCGCCCATGGTCAGCGCGATGACCAGGAACGCCTCCCGCCGGTGCCGCCACAGGGCGCGCAGGGTGCCGCGCTCCTCGCCGCCCGAGGTGTCCTGCGCGTACACCTCGGTCTCCAGCATGGTGCGGCGCAGGTAGAAGACGACGGCGGCGCCGAGCGCGCCCACCACGAACGGGATGCGCCAGCCGTAACTGTGCAGCGCGTCGTCGGACATGGTGCGCTGCAGGACGATCAGCAGGCCGAGGCCGACGATCTGGCCCGCGGTCATGGACACGTACTGGAAGCTGGAGGCGAAGCCGCGCCTGCGCGGGTCCGTCGCCTCGGTGAGGTAGGTGGCGCTGGCCGCGTACTCGCCGCCCACCGACAGCCCTTGCAGCAGACGGGCGACGAGCAGGACGAGCGCACCGCCGTAGCCGGCCACCGCGTAGGTCGGCGCGACGGCGATGAGCACCGCGGACGCGGACATCAGCGTGACGGTCAGGGTCAGCGCGGCCTTGCGTCCCCTGCGGTCGCCCACCCGGCCCAGCAGCCAGCCGCCGACCGGGCGCATGAAGAAGCCGACGGCGAAGATGCCCGCGGTGTTCATCAGCTGGGCGGTGGGGTTGCCGCTCGGGAAGAACGCCCCGGCGAAGTAGGTGGCGAAGCTCGCGTACACGAACCAGTCGAACCACTCGACCATGTTGCCCGCCGAGCCGATCCAGATCCTCTTCCAATGCTCTCGTCCCATGGACGTAACGTGCCGGGGGTTCGCAGGTGCGACAAGAGCGAACCGCATTGTGTTCATTGCGTTCACGGGGCGTGCGGGGCCCCGGCCGCCGACGCCGTCAGGCGTCCGGGACCTCCAGCCAGAGCGTCCAGTGCGGATCGCGGTGGCCGTCGGGAACGTACAGGTCGACGTAGGCGTCGAGGCGGGCCCGTACCGCTGGTTGCTCGCGCCGTTCCCTGCGCCCCTTCGGGGGCGTCGGCGCCGTCGTCCCGGCCGGGGCCGCCGGGTGGTGTCCCCGCCGACCGGCTTCGCGCCGGACCCCGGGACTCGGGGCCCGGGGCGGAGCCGGGGTGTTGGTGTGGGGATCAGGCGAGGGGGTGCATCCAGGCGTGGCTGTCCTCGGTGACGCCGCGCTGGATGTCGAGGAGGGCCTGGCGGAGTTCGAGGGTGACCTTGCCGGGCTCGCCGTCCGACTGCTTCCACTCGGCGCCCGCGCGCTTGACCGTGCCGACCGGGGTGATGACGGCGGCGGTGCCGCAGGCGAACACCTCGGTGAGGGTGCCGTCCTCCGAGTCCCGCTGCCACTGCTCGATGGAGACGCGGGCCTCCTCCGACTCGTAACCGAGGTCGCGGGCCACGGTCAGGAGGCTGTCGCGGGTGACGCCCTCCAGGATCGAGCCGCTGAGGGTCGGCGTCACGATCTTGTTGCCGTACACGAAGTACAGGTTCATGCCGCCGAGTTCCTCGATCCACCGGTGCTCGACCGCGTCGAGGTAGCAGACCTGGTCGCAGCCCTCGGCCGCCGCCTCCGCCTGGGCGAGCAGGGAGGCGGCGTAGTTGCCGCCCGTCTTGGCGTCGCCCATGCCGCCCGGAACGGCGCGGACCCGGTTCTCGGAGACCCAGATGGAGACCGGCTCGACGCCCCCGGGGAAGTAGGCGCCGGCCGGGGAGGCGATGACGAGGAACAGATACTCGCTGGCCGGCTTCACGCCCAGCCCGACCTCGGTCGCGATCATGAAGGGCCGCAGGTAGAGGGACTCCTCGCCGCCGTGTGCGGGCACCCAGTCCTTGTCCTGCCGGACCAGGGCGTCACAGGCCTCGATGAAGGTCTCGACCGGCAGTTGGGGCATGGCCAGCCGGCGGGCGGAGCGCTGGAAACGCTTGGCGTTCTGGTCCGGGCGGAAGGTCGCCACGGAGCCGTCGGGGCGGCGGTAGGCCTTGAGACCCTCGAAGATCTCCTGCGCGTAGTGCAGGACGTTGGTGGCCGGGTCGAGGGGGATCGGCGCGTACGGAACGAGCTGGCCGTCGTGCCAGCCCCGGCCCTCGGTCCACTTGATCGTCACCATGTGGTCGGTGAAGTGGCGGCCGAATCCGGGGTTGGCGAGGATCGCCTCCCGCTCCGCTGCGGGCAACGGGTGGGCGGAGGGCTTGAGCTCGATCGTGGGCGTCGTCATGAGTGGTAGTCCTTCACCGGTTGTAGTGACGGGCCGCGCTCACGCCCGCCCGGCCGGCGGCCGGTGCTAGGACGTCCGAGCATTCCCTCATGCCGCGGCTCCGCGTCCGATTATCGCGCGGGGGCACAGGCGGAAGGAATCAGGGTGAATGCGGCCCAGGGGTCGATGGTGGCACCCGGCGGGGACATGGGAAAGCCGCCGGGCGCCTGAGCCACCCGACGGCTTGATGCAGCGCGGCGGGGCTCAGCCGGCTACGCGTACGCGGAGCGCGTCGCCGATGTCCGAGGTGCTGCGGGCGGGTCCCGCGGCGCGCTCCGCGAGGTCGGCGGAGACGGCGTCCTCGATGCGGTCCGCCTCGGTGTCGTAGCCGAGGTGGCGCAGCAGCAGCGCGACGGACAGGACGGTGGCGGTGGGGTCCGCCTTGCCCAGGCCCGCGATGTCCGGGGCCGAGCCGTGGACCGGCTCGAACATGGACGGGAACGCGCCGCTCGGGTTGATGTTGCCGGAGGCGGCCACGCCGATACCGCCGGAGACGGCCGCGGCGAGGTCGGTGATGATGTCGCCGAAGAGGTTGTCGGTGACGATGACGTCGAACCGCTCGGGCTGGGTGACCAGGTAGATGGTGGCGGCGTCGACGTGGATGTACTCGGTGGCGACCTCGGGGTACTCCGCGGCCACCTTGTTGAAGATGTTCGTCCACAGGTGCCCGGCGAAGGTCAGCACGTTGTTCTTGTGGACCAGCGTGAGCTTCTTGCGCGGGCGGGCCTGGGCACGGGCGAAGGCGTCGCGGACCACGCGCTCCACACCGAAGGCGGTGTTGACGGAGACCTCGGTGGCCACCTCGTGCGGGGTGCCCGTGCGGATGGTGCCGCCGTTGCCCGTGTAGGGGCCTTCGGTACCCTCGCGGACGACGATGAAGTCGATCTCCGGCTGACCGGCGAGCGGGGTGGCGACACCGGGGAGCAGCTTCGACGGACGCAGGTTGACGTGGTGGTCGAAGGCGAAACGGAGCTTGAGCAGGAAGCCGCGCTCCAGGACGCCGGAGGGGACCGACGGGTCGCCGATCGCACCGAGCAGGATGGCGTCGTGCTGCTTCAGCGCGTCGAGGTCGGCGTCGGTGAGGGTCTCACCGGTGGCGTGGTAGCGCTGGGCTCCGAAGTCGTACTCCTTGGTCTCCAGCTTCACATCCTGCGGAAGGACGGCGGAGAGGACCTTGAGGCCCTCGGCCACGACCTCCTGGCCGATACCGTCGCCGGGGATCACTGCGAGATTGAGGCTGCGAGACATGTCGGCACCCTACTCCTCGTCCCATGGGATGACACCGACCGTCCGCCATACGGACAACACGGGGGCCGCTCGGACGGGTGACCGGTTGGGTGCTTGGGCGGACGTTCACCCGGATGTGGGGCAGTTGTCGGCGGCCGGTGGGAAGTTCATCGTCATGGAGACCCCCGACTTCGGCATCCCGCGGCGGCTGGCGAGCCGGATGAGCATGGCCGAGCAGCACGAGTATCTGCGGTCCCGGCTGTCCCGGCGCCGCACCCTGGTGACGGCGGGCGCGGTGGCCGGCGGGCTGCTGACCGGCTGCTCGGGGCCGTCCGGACCGGCGTCCGCGCCGGCCTCCGGTCCCGCCGCGGCGACCTCGCGGGTCGCAGGCGCCGCGATCGCCCCGTTCGGCCGTCATCTCGCGTTCGGCGCCGACCCGAAGACCCGGATGCGGATCTCCTGGCAGGTGCCGTTCGCCGTCCGCCGGCCGTTCGTGCGGGTCGGGTCGCGCCCCGACGAGCTGAGCCGCCGGATCGACGCGGAGCTGCGCGACCTGCACACGCCGGGCCTGGACGGGGTGCGTCCGGCGGTGGAGCAGTACTACGTGCACGCGGCCCTGGACGGTCTGCGTCCCGGCACGACGTACTACTACGGCGTCGGCCACGAAGGCTGGGACCCCGCCTCCCCCGCGCACCGCTCGACGATCGCCTCCTTCCGCACCGCACCCGCCACCCCGGAGCGCTTCGTCTTCACGGCCTTCGGCGACCAGGGCGTGAGCAGGAGCGCGAGCGCCAACGACGACGTCCTGCTGCGCCGGCGGCCGGCCTTCCATCTGCACGCGGGCGACATCTGCTACGCGGACGCCAACGGCACCGGCAGCATGTCGGACGGCTACGACCCGCGGTACTGGGACCTGTTCCTGAAGCAGACCGAGCCGGTCGCCCGGTCCGTCCCCTGGATGGTGACGACCGGCAACCACGACATGGAGGCCTGGTACTCCCCGGACGGCTACGGCGGCCAGCTCGCCCGCTTCTCCCTGCCGGACAGCGGCTTCGATCCGCACGGAACACCCGGCGCGTACGCCTTCGTCTACGGCAACGTCGGCTTTGTGGCGCTGGACGCGAACGACGTGTCGTACGAGATCCCGGCCAACCTCGGTCACACGGACGGCCGGCAGACGAAGTGGCTGGACCGTACCCTCGGCGAGCTGCGCTCGGCGCGGGACGTCGACTTCGTGGTCGTCTTCTTCCACCACTGCGCCTACTCCACCTCCACGCACGCCTCCGACGGGGGCGTGCGGGACGCGTGGCTGCCGCTGTTCACGCGGCATCAGGTGGACCTGGTGATCAACGGGCACAACCATGTGTACGAGCGGACCGACGCGGTGCGCGACGGCGCGGTCGGCCGGGCGGTGCCGATCGGCGGGTCCACGGATCCGACCCGGGACGGGATCGTGTACGTCACCGCGGGCGGCGGCGGCCGGAACCTCTACTCGTTCCCGTCCGGGGTCGGGGACAGTCATGAGGGGCATGTCACCCGGCACGACGCGGTGCGGAGCTTCCACTGGACGAAGTCCCGGGACACCGAGGCGGAGACGGTGGAGTGGTCCCGGGTGCGCTACACCGGCTTCTCCGTGCTGGAGGTGGCGGCCGAGGCGGGCACGGCCGCACGGCTGACGGTGTCCGCGCTGGCGCCCAGCGGCGACCGGATCGACCACTTCGAGGTGCGGCGCGGCCGGTAGGGCCGCGGCGCCCCCCCGGCGGGGGGGGGGCCCCCCCCCCGGGGGGGCCCCCCCCCCCCGCGGGCCCCGTTCAGTGGCCGGTGGGGCCGCCGGTGTGGCGGCGGGCGCGGGCGCGCGGGGGGGGGGCGGCGGCGGGGGGGGGGGGGGCGGGCCGGGGGGGGGGGGGGGGGGGGGGGGGCGCCCGGGGGGGGGGGGCCGGGGCTGTGGGGGGGGGGGGGGGGGGGGGGCGGCCCCCCCCCCACCCCGTGCGGGTGCGGCTCCCGGCTTCCGGGGTGGCACGCGCGCCGCGCGGGCCCGGTTCAGTGGCCGGTCTGGCCGCCGTTGTCGCGGCGGTCGAGGGCGCGCTGGAGGGCGGCGGCGGCGTTCTTGCGGTCGGACTCGCTCATGCGGGACACGTGGCGGACTCGGCGGCGGACGGTCGTCTCGGCCATGAGGATCGACTCCTTCGAGATACACCTGGAGTACGGGAAAAGGGGGTTACGAGACGCCGGAGGGGCGGAGAGCGGTGCCGCAGGGATTGCCTGCTCGGGCCCGGCTCACGACCGCCATTCGCTGGATCGAGCGAGACGTTCGGCTCCTACAAAACTAAGGGAGGAGCGCGCTTCTGTCTCTACAATTAGTCGGACTTCCTACTATCTGAGACGGCAGATCGGGTACCACGCCGTGACCTGCGGGTTCGCCGTCCGGGAGTCAGAGCACATCCCCGTCGCGCCAGTCGAAGACCAGTTCGTGATCGGGGTCGGGCGGCGCGGCCAGTGCGGGACGCACCAGGAGGCCGCCCTCCTCGTCCGCGAGCCGCACGATCCCGTCCGGCGAGAGGGCGTGGATCCGGCCCGTCCAGGGCCGCCAGCCGCGGGGCCCGTAGAGCAGGGCGCCGTCCTCGCTCGCCGACAGCGCGCCGAGGTCGTACGCCCGGTCGACCACCCGCTCCAGGGCGCCCATCACCTGCCCGCCCAGGCCCCGGCGGCGCACGGCGGGCCGTACCACGACGGCCTCCACGTACCCGACGCGCAGCCATCGCCCGCGGTGCCGTGCCCGGCGCATGACGACCGAGCCGTGCGCGACGATGCCGTCCTCGCCATCCACCAGGGCGTGCATGCCGCCCAGCGCATGCTCGAAGTCCGCGTCCTCGAACTCGCCCGCGAAGCCGTCGTGCAGGAGAGAGCGGACGGCCCGCAGCTCGGCGGGAGCCAGCTCGGCGGTATGGGCGGTACGCAGGGTGAAGGTCATGCGTCAATCATCCGTGCTCCGGCCGGGCACGGTCAGCGCGTCGGCGACCGCCGTCCGGAAACCGTCGGGGTCCTCGACCCACGGCAGGTGCCCGGCGTCCGGCAGGACCACCCGGCGGACCCGGGGCAGGGCCCGCTCCAGCGAGTCCACGGCGGTGCGCGGACGGATGTCCCGGGCGCCGTCGACGATCACGACCGGAACGTCGAGGGCGGCGCAGGCCGCGGCCGGCCCGGGGGTGCCGCAGATCCGCGCGCGCTGCTCGTCGAGGCCCCGGCGGCACGCCTGGTTGATCCCGAACCACGGGTCGGCCATGCTCCGGGCGCGCTCCAGCGCCCCCTCGCGGTCCTCGAAGTCGACCGACCAGTGGAGCACCGCCCGCTCCCGCTCCTCGCCCTCGGTGCGGCGCGGACGCGCCGTCAGTTCCCGCCACCGGGCCAGGCGTTCGGGGTGGTCGGCGAGCCGGGCACGGAAGTTCGCCAGATGGGCGGGGCACCAGTCGGCGTCCGGGCCGATGCCCGTGCCGGCCACGTACACCAGTGTGCTCACCCGCTCCGGGTGGGCCAGCGCGTAGGCCAGCGCGAGATGCGCGCCGAAGGAGTGGCCGAGCAGCGCCGTGCGGTCCAGCGCGAAGTGATGCCGTACGGCGTCCAGGTCGGCGACGAACCGCGCGATCGTCCACGGTCCCGCGCATCGCTCGGAGCGTCCGCAGCCGCGCTGGTCCCAGCGGATCACCGGGGTCATGTCCGCCAGGAGCGCGGCGAGGTCGCCGAACATGTCCCACAGGCCCGGCCCGCCGTGGCACAGCACGAGCGGTGCGCCGGGCCCCGTGCGGGCCGCCCACAGGCGCACCCCGTCGTCGGTCTCCACCGTCGCGCTGTCCGTCCGGGCCATGACGGCAGTGTGCCCCGGCCGGACCTGGAAACGGGCTCGGACATGGAAACGGGCCGGGAAGCCTGCTTCGGGGGGTCAGGCTTCCCGGCCCGCGTTCGGGGGGCTGGTCAGCCCATGTGCGGATACGCGTAGTCGGTGGGCGCGACCAGCGTCTCCTTGATGGCGCGGGTCGAGGTCCAGCGCAGCAGGTTCTGCGGGGCGCCGGCCTTGTCGTTGGTGCCGGAGGCCCGGCCGCCGCCGAAGGGCTGCTGGCCGACCACGGCCCCGGTCGACTTGTCGTTGATGTAGAAGTTGCCCGCGGCGTAGCGGAGCTTGTCCATCGTGTACGCCGCCGCCGCACGGTCGTTGGCGATGACCGAGCCCGTGAGGGCGTAGTCGGAGACCGACTCCATCTGGGTCAGTATCTCGTCGTACTTCTCGGGGGAGCTGTCGTCGTAGACGTGGACGGCGAGGACCGGGCCGAAGTACTCGGTGCGGAAGACCTCGTTCTCGGGATCGGTGCACTCGATGACGGTGGGACGGACGAAGTAGCCGACCGAGTCGTCGTAGGAGCCGCCCGCGACGATCGTGCAGGCCGGGTCCTGCTCGGCGCGGTCGATCGCGGCCTTGTTCTTGGCGAAGGCACGCTCGTCGATCACGGCGCCGATGAAGTTCGCCAGGTCGGTGACGTCACCCATGGTGAGGTAATCGACCTCGGCCGCGAACTCCTCCTTGAAACCGGAGTTCCACAGGGACGCCGGGATGTAGGCGCGGGAGGTGGCCGAGCACTTCTGGCCCTGGTACTCGAAGGCACCCCGGGTCAGGGCGGTCTTCAGCACCGCGCGGTCGGCGCTCGGGTGGGCGACCAGGAAGTCCTTGCCGCCGGTCTCGCCGACCAGCCGCGGGTAGGAGCGGTACTTCTCGATGTTCTCGCCGACCGTCTTCCACAGGTACTGGAAGGTCCTGGTGGAGCCGGTGAAGTGGATGCCGGCCAGGTCACGGTGGACGAGGGCGACCTCGGAGACCTCGATGCCGTCGCCGGTGACGAGGTTGATGACGCCCTTGGGCAGGCCGGCCTCCTCCAGCAGCCGCATCAGCAGCACGGCGGCGTGGGTCTGGGTCGGGGACGGCTTCCACACGACGACGTTGCCCATCAGCGCCGGCGCGGTGGGCAGGTTGCCCGCGATCGCCGAGAAGTTGAACGGGGTGATCGCGTAGACGAAGCCCTCCAGCGGGCGGTGGTCGAGGCGATTCCACACGCCCGGGGAGTTGGCCGGGGGCTGCTCGGCCAGGATCTGGCGGGCGTAGTGGACGTTGAACCGCCAGAAGTCGACCAGCTCGCACGGGGTGTCGATCTCCGCCTGCTGGACGGTCTTCGACTGGCCGAGCATGGTGGAGGCGGCGATCGTCTCGCGCCACGGGCCGGCCAGCAGCTCGGCGGCGCGCAGGATGATCGCGGCGCGGTCGTCGAAGGACATGGCGCGCCAGGCGGGCGCGGCGGCCAGGGCGGCGTCGATGGCGTCCTGGGCGTCCTGCCGGGTGGCGTTGCGGAGCGTGCCGATGACCGCCTTGTGGTGGTGCGGCTGGACGACCTGGAAGGCCTCGCCGCCGCCCATCCGCTGCTCACCGCCGATGGTCATCGGCAGGTCGATCGGGTTCTCGGCCAGCTCCTTGAGCTTGGCCTCCAGACGGGCGCGCTCGGGCGAGCCGGGGGCGTAGCCGTGCACCGGCTCGTTGACGGGGGTGGGGACCTGGGTCACAGCGTCCATGAGATCCGTTACTCCTTGACGTGAGCGGTGTATCGAGCGGGGGGTGCGGGCTCAGCCCTTGCTGACCATCGAGCGGGCGAAGAAACGCAGGTTGGCCGGCTTCTCGGCGAGGCGCCGCATGAAGTAGCCGTACCAGTCGGTGCCGTAGGCGGTGTAGACGCGCATGCGGTGGCCCTCGGCGGCGAGCCGCAGATGCTCCTCGCTGCGGATGCCGTAGAGCATCTGGAACTCGTACTCGTCCAGCTTGCGGCCGGCCTTGCGCGCGAGTTCCTGGGCGATGGAGATCAGCCGCGGGTCGTGGGACCCGATCATCGGGTACCCCGTGCCGTCCATCAGTGTCCGCAGAATCCGCACGTACGCCTTGTCGATCTCGTGCTTCTGCTGGTAGGCGACCTCGGCGGGCTCCTTGTAGGCGCCCTTCACGAGCCGTACCCGGCTGCCGCTCGCGGCGAGCCGGCGGGCGTCGGCCTCGGTACGGAAGAGGTAGGCCTGGATGACGCAGCCGGTCTGCGGGAAGTCCTTCCGCAGTTCCTCGTGGATCGCGAACATCGAGTCGAGGGTGGTGTGGTCCTCGGCGTCGAGCGTGACGGTGGTGCCGATGGCGGCGGCGGCCTCGACGACGGCCCGCACGTTCTCCAGGGCCAGTTCGTGGCCGCCGTCGAGGGACTGACCGAACATGGAGAGCTTGACGGACATCTCGGCCTTCCGGCCCAGCTCCAGCTCCGCCAGCCGGCCGGTCAGTTCCAGATAGGCGTCCCGGGCCGCGGTGGCCTGCTCGGGGGTGGTGATGTCCTCGCCGACGACGTCCATGGTCAGTTCGAGGCCCTTGGCGGTCAGGTCCACGATGACGGGCACGATGTCGTCCACGCTCTCGCCGGGGATGAAGCGGTCTACGACCTGCTTGGTCACCGGGGCCGCCGAGATCAGGCGGCGCATCCGGTCGCTGCGCGACGCGGCGAGAATGACGGGACCCAGCACGGGGCACCTCCACAACAAAGCACCAAAGGGCCGTCAGCCGACGATTCGGATACGGCACGGAGAACCACCGTGAAACCTAAGGATCCCTCCGATCGTCGGCCATCGACAGCTGTCACGCATCCGGTCACCGGTTCTCAGACAGATGTATGAAGGCGGCCGGGAAATGCGGGAGAATGCCTGGGTGGCGGCGGATTACAAGGGTGACTACCAGGAGCTGGTGGACGAGATCTCGGAGTTGCTGGGCGCGCCGGCGACCCTGGAGAACCGTGACTTCGAGCTGATCGCCTTCGGCGCGTACGACAGCGAGGGCGAGCTGGACGCGTCGGCCCTCGACCCGGTCCGCGCCCGGTCGATCCTGACCCGGCGCTCGACGGCGGCGGTCCGCGCCTGGTTCGAGGGCTTCGGCATCACCCGGGCGACCGGACCGGTACGCATCCCGCGCACCCCGGAGGCCGGGGTGTACCGGGGCCGCATCTGCCTGCCGGTACGCCATCGAGGTGTCGTCCTCGGCTACGTCTGGCTCCTGGACGACGATCCGGGCCCGAGCCAGCGGCAGCTGGCCGCGGCGATGGCGGTCACCACGCGGATCGGCGCGCTGCTCGCGGACGAGGCGCAGGCCGGGGCCGACCTGACCCGGGAGCTGCGGGCGGTACTGACCGCGGAGCGCGGGTGGCAGGCGGACATGGCGGTGGCGGAGCTGCGCACCGCCCTGGGCGCCCGGTCGGACGGCCCGCACACGGTGGTGTGCGTGGCCCCCTGGCCGTCGGCCGACCCGGACGACGCCCCCTCGGTCCGTACGCTGCCGGGCGCGACCGCGTTGTGCACGGTGCCCTGGGGCACCGCCGGACAGTCGCTTGCGCTGCTGGTGCGGCTGCGGTCGACGGACACGGTGGGGCCCGCGGTGTCGGCGGCGGGGCGGCTGCTGGAGCGGGCGGGCGGCAGGCGGCGCGGCCGGGGCGGCGCGAACGGGAGGCGGGCGGCCGGGATCGCGGCCGCCCGCACCGGGCTCGCCGACCTGGGGGCCGCCTGGCGGGAGGCGGTCGGGGCGGCCCGCGCGGCGCTGGCCGAGCCGGGGCTCGGGCCGGTGGCCGAATGGGCGCACATCGGACCGTACCGGCTGCTGACCTCCCTACCGCACGAGGCGGCGCACGATCCGGCGGTCGCCCCGCTGCTCGCCCCCGTCCATCACGAGCTGGCCCGCACCGCGGAGGTGTTCCTCGACTGCGCGGGCCAGGCCGGCCGCACGGCGGCGGCACTGGGCATCCACCGCCAGACCCTCTACTACCGCCTGTCCCGGGTCGAGCACCTGACCGGCCTGGACCTGGCCAACGGCGAACACCGCCTCCTCCTCCACATGACCCTGAAGGCAGCACACCTCTAGCCCCCCACCACCGACCGAGCAGCGTCCACAGGGCAGCGATCGCCGGACCGCGGCCGTTGGACGACGGTCCGGCGGGCGTACGACGACAGACGGCGGCAACGGCCACCGGACGGCGTCAGCCGAGCGACGGTCACATACGACTGCCGGGAGGGCTAGGGCCGCGGGCGGCGGTCGGGTGGGCGGACGCCACCGAGTGGCGACCACGGGACGGCGGACGCCGGACCGCGGCCGTTGGACGACGGGAGCGGGCGGCGTCACCGAGCAGCGGGCGGCGGACGAGCGGGCGAGGAGGGCGGGTGACGGCCGCGGCGGTCGCCGAACGGCGGACCGGGCGGGCGACGGCAGCGGGCGGGCAGACGGCGTCACCGAGCAACGGCCACACCACGGCGGACGCCGGACCGCGGCCGTTGGACGACGGGAGCGGGCGGTGGCAGCGGGCGGTAGGTGGCCGCCACCCGGCAGCGGCCACCACGGCGGACGCCGGACCGTGGCCGCCGGGCCGGGCGAGGGGGGCGGCCCGGCCGGCGGTTCGGGGTGTGGGGCGGGCTCAGACCAGGTTCACCGAGCGGGCGGACGTCGCGCCGATCTCCGCCGCGACCTCCGCCAGAACGCCCGCGCCCACCGTGTCGTCCACGGTCAGCACGGCCAGGGCCTCGCCGCCCACCGTGGCGCGAGCCACCTGCATGCCGGCGATGTTGATGCCCGCCTCGCCGAGGATGCGGCCGACGGTGCCGACGACACCCGGACGGTCCTCGTACCGCAGCACCAGCATGTGGTCGGCGAGCGCGAGGTCGACGTCGTACTCACCGACGGCGACGATCTTCTGCACGTTCTTCGGGCCGGCCAGCGTGCCGGAGACCGACACCTCCTCGCCGCCCGCGAGCGTGCCGCGCACGGTGACCACGTTGCGGTGGTCCGCCGACTCGGAGCTGGTGGTCAGGCGCACCTCGACGCCCCGCTCCTGGGCGAACAGCGGCGCGTTCACATACGACACCGTCTCGGCGACGACGTCCTCGAAGACACCCTTGAGCGCGCTCAGCTCCAGCACCTTCACATCGTGCTGGGTGATCTCGCCGTACACCTCGACGTCGAGCCGGACGGCGACCTCGCCGGCCAGGGCGGTGAAGATCCGGCCGAGGCGCTCGGCGAGCGGCAGGCCCGGCTTGACGTCCTCGGCGATGACACCGCCCTGCACGTTCACCGCGTCCGGGACCAGCTCGCCGGCGAGGGCAAGCCGCACCGACTTGGCGACCGCGATGCCCGCCTTCTCCTGGGCCTCGTCGGTGGAGGCGCCGAGGTGCGGCGTGCACACGACCTGGTCGAACTGGAACAGCGGGGAGTCCGTGCACGGCTCCTTGGCGTACACGTCGAGGCCGGCGCCGGCGACCCGGCCCTCCTTCAGCGCCGCGTACAGCGCCTCCTCGTCGACGATCCCGCCGCGCGCCGCGTTGACGATGCGCACATTCGGCTTGACCTTGTGCAGCGCCTCCTCGCCGATCAGCCCGAGGGTCTCGGGGGTCTTCGGCAGGTGCACGGTGATGAAGTCGGACACCTCAAGCAGCTCGTCCAGGGACAGCACCTTGACGCCCATCTGGGCGGCCCGGGCCGGCTGGACGTAGGGGTCGTACGCGACGACCTTCATGCCGAAGGCGGACATGCGCTGCGCGACGAGCGCGCCGATACGGCCGAGGCCCACGACGCCGAGGGTCTTCTCGGCCAGCTCGACGCCCGTGTACTTGCTGCGCTTCCACTCGCCGATCTTCAGCGCGGCGTTGGCCTGCGGGATGTTGCGGGCGGTGGAGAGGATCAGACCGCAGGCCAGCTCGGCCGCGGTGACGATGTTGGAGGTGGGGGCGTTGACGACCATCACGCCGGCCTTGGTGGCGGCGGAGACGTCGACGTTGTCCAGGCCGACGCCGGCTCGTGCGACGACCTTCAGCTGGTGTGCGGCGGCGATGGCCTCGGCGTCGACCTTGGTGGCGGAGCGGATCAGGATCGCGTCCACGTCGGCGAGGGCGGGGAGCAGTTCGGCTCGGTCCGCGCCGTTGCAGTGACGGATCTCGAAGTCGGGGCCGAGCGCGTCCACGGTCGCGGGCGACAGCTCTTCGGCGATGAGTACGACAGGTTTCGAGCTCACGTGAGTCCTCACAAGTCCAAAGCGTGCGGACGGCCGTCCCGACGGCCGCAGGCGGAGGAGAGGGGGCTAGCCGCGGAAGACGCACGACGCTGTGGGCCTGACGCGTTGTTGTGCAGCAGTCTAGTGGCGTGGCGAAGGCCGTTCTGCGCCTCTGCGGAAGGATCACCCGTCCGGGCTGGGACGGGATGGACAAAGGGGCCGGAGCGATCCGCCCCGGCCCCGTTTCATGAGGCTTACGCCTCCTCGTTCACCCAGCTCATCAGCTTGCGCAGCTGCTTGCCGGTGGTCTCCAGGAGGTGCTCGGAGTCCTGCTTCTTGTACTCGTTGTACTTCTTCAGACCACCGTGGTACTCCTCCATCCAGTTCGTGGCGAAGGAGCCGTCCTGGATCTCGGAGAGGATCTTCTTCATCTCGGCCTTGGTGGCGTCGGTGATGATCCGCGGACCGCTGATGTAGTCGCCCCACTCGGCGGTCTCCGAGATCGACCAGCGCATCTTCTCCAGGCCGCCCTCGTACATGAGGTCCACGATCAGCTTCAGCTCGTGCAGGCACTCGAAGTAGGCGATCTCCGGCTGGTAACCGGCCTCGGTCAGCGTCTCGAAGCCCGCCTTGACCAGCGCCGCGGTGCCACCGCACAGCACGGCCTGCTCACCGAACAGGTCGGTCTCGGTCTCCTCGGTGAAGGTCGTCTTGATGACGCCCGCGCGGGTGCCGCCGATGCCCTTGGCGTAGGACAGGGCCAGCGCGAAGGCACCGCCGGAGGCGTCCTGCTCCACGGCGACGATGCAGGGAACGCCGCGGCCCTCCTCGTACTGGCGGCGCACCAGGTGGCCCGGGCCCTTCGGGGCGACCATGCACACGTCCACACCGGCCGGGGGCTTGATGAAACCGAAGCGGATGTTGAAGCCATGGCCGAAGAACAGCGCGTCGCCGTCCTTCAGGTTGGGGGCGATGGACTCCTCGTAGACCTGGCCCTGGATCGGGTCCGGCACCAGGATCATGATGACGTCGGCCTCGGCGGCGGCCTCCGCGGGCGTCACCACGCGCAGCCCCTGCTCCTCGGCCTTCGCCCTGGACGTGGAGCCCTCGTGCAGACCGACCCGGACGTCGACACCGGAGTCGCGCAGCGACAGGGCGTGCGCGTGGCCCTGGCTGCCGTAGCCGATGACCGCGACCTTGCGGCCCTGGATGATGGACAGGTCGGCGTCAGCGTCGTAGAACAGCTCGGCCACTTTGGGTTCTCTCCTTGTGTGCAGGTGTTGCTTCCACCGTATGACGGTGAGGGGGAAGGACGATTCGGGGTCTCGGCATACGGGCGGCCGGGTTCCCCCGACCGCCCCAATGCCGCGTCAGGCCGACCGGTCGAGTGCGCGCAGCGACCGGTCCGTGATCGAGCGGGCGCCGCGCCCGATCGCGATGGTGCCGGACTGGACCAGCTCCTTGATGCCGAACGGCTCCAGCATCTTGAGCATGGCGGACAGTTTCTCGCTGGACCCGGTGGCCTCGACGGTCACGGCCTCCGGGGAGACGTCGACCGTCTTCGCGCGGAACAGCTGGACGATCTCGACGATCTGGGAGCGCGTCTCGTTGTCGGCGCGCACTTTCACCAGGACGAGTTCGCGCTGCACCGCCTGCGAGTGCTCCAGCTCGACGATCTTCAGGACGTTGACGAGCTTGTTGAGCTGCTTGGTCACCTGCTCCAGCGGCAGTTCCTCGACGCCCACCACGATGGTGATGCGGGAGATGTCGGGGTGTTCGGTGACGCCGACCGCGAGCGAGTCGATGTTGAAGCCGCGGCGGGAGAACAGCGCGGCGATCCGGGCGAGGATGCCCGGCGTGTTCTCCACCAGGACGGAGAGCGTGTGCTTGGACATGTGTTTTTGCTCTTCCTCGCTCAGTCGTCTTCGTTGTCGCCGAAGTCGGGGCGGACGTCCCGGGCGGCCATGATCTCGTCGTTGGAGGTGCCGGCGGCGACCATCGGCCAGACCATCGCGTCCTCGTGGACGATGAAGTCGACGACGACCGGGCGGTCGTTGACCGCGTTCGCCTCCTCGATGGCCTTGTCCAGGTCCTCCGGGGACTCGCAGCGGATCGCGTAGCAGCCCATCGCCTCCGACAGCTTCACGAAGTCGGGGACGCGGGTGCCGGCGCTCGGCTGCGAGGCGGTCCCGCCGTTCTCTCCGTTGGGGCCGGAATGCAGGACGGTGTTGGAGTAGCGCTGGTTGTAGAACAGCGTCTGCCACTGGCGGACCATGCCGAGGGCGCCGTTGTTGATGATGGCGACCTTGATCGGGATGTTGTTCAGGGCGCAGGTGGTCAGCTCCTGATTGGTCATCTGGAAGCAGCCGTCGCCGTCGATCGCCCAGACCGTGCGGTCGGGCCGGCCGGCCTTGGCACCCATCGCGGCCGGGACCGCGTAGCCCATGGTTCCGGCGCCGCCGGAGTTCAGCCAGGTGGCGGGCTTGTCGTACTCGATGAAGTGCGCGGCCCACATCTGGTGCTGGCCGACGCCCGCCGCGAAGATCGTTCCCTCCGGCGCCAGCCGGCCGATCCGCTCGATGACCTGCTGCGGGGAGAGCGAGCCGTCGGCGGGCTGGTCGTAGCCCAGCGGGTAGGTCTCGCGCCAGCGGTTGAGGTCGTTCCACCAGGCGGTGTAGTCGCCCGAGTGGCCCTCGCTGTGCTCCTTCTGCACGGCCTGGATCAGGTCGGCGACGACCTCGCGGGCGTCACCGACGATCGGCACGTCGGCGGCGCGGTTCTTGCCGATCTCCGCGGGGTCGATGTCGGCGTGGACGATCTTGGCGTGCGGGGCGAAGCTGTCCAGCTTGCCGGTGACGCGGTCGTCGAAGCGGGCTCCGAGGGCGACGATCAGGTCGGCCTTCTGCAGAGCCGTGACGGCGGCCACCGCTCCATGCATGCCCGGCATGCCCAGGTGCTGCCGGTGGCCGTCGGGGAACGCGCCGAGCGCCATCAGGGTGGTGGTGACGGGAGCGCCGGTGAGTTCCGCGAGGACCTTCAGTTCGGCCGTGGCCTGCGCCTTGATGACGCCGCCGCCGACGTACAGGACGGGGCGCCGGGCGGCGGAGATCAGCTTGGCCGCCTCGCGGATCTGCTTGGCGTGCGGCTTGGTCACCGGGCGGTAGCCGGGCAGGTCCATGACGGGCGGCCAGGAGAACGTGGTCTTCGCCTGGAGGGCGTCCTTGGCGATGTCGACCAGGACCGGGCCCGGGCGGCCGGTGGAGGCGACGTGAAAGGCCTGCGCGATGACCCGCGGGATGTCGTCCGCGTTGGTGACCAGCCAGTTGTGCTTGGTGATCGGCATGGTGATGCCGACGATGTCGGCCTCCTGGAAGGCGTCCGTGCCGATCGCCTTGGAGGCGACCTGGCCGGTGATCGCGACCAGCGGGACGGAGTCCATGTGCGCGTCGGCGATCGGCGTGACCAGGTTGGTGGCACCGGGACCCGAGGTGGCCATGCACACGCCGACCTTGCCGGTCGCCTGCGCGTACCCCGTGGCCGCGTGCCCGGCTCCCTGCTCGTGGCGGACCAGCACATGGCGGACCCGGGTGGAGTCCATCAGCGGGTCGTACGCGGGCAGGATCGCACCGCCGGGAATGCCGAATACGGTGTCGGCGCCGACCTCCTCAAGCGAGCGGATGAGGGACTGCGCACCCGTGACGTGCTCGACGGGCGCGGACTGCTGTCCTCCGGAACGGGGCCGCGGCTGCGGATGATGGGCCCCGGTGGCCTGCTCGGTCATCGGCATTCTCTTCTCGATGCTGAGGGTTTTTGCGAGGTTTGTGCGGTGTAGATCTGCTGTACGGCAGGTGCCCGTGCAACAAAAAACCCCTCGTGCCGTAGGGCAAGCGAGGGGAGCGCGCCGGTGAGGTCGCTGGGGTTTCCGGATCGTCCTCCGGTGGGTCCCAGCTCAGCCGACGCGCTGTCCAAGTACGAGAATTCGGGTGCGCATGGCACCGACCCTCCCCCCGGCACGCACCACGTGTCAAGTGGGTGGGACGGGAGTCTCATTATGTGAGCCTAGGCCACGTCCGTCTCCGGACACGGCGGACACACCATCTGCGGACACCCCGCGCGCGCCCTTTCCTGGCTCGTTCACCTCCGGGGCGCCGCAGTCGGGGGCGAGGCCACGACCGTGCTCAGCCCTTCGGGCATCCGCGCTGCCCCGCCCTCGGCCTCGGCCGGGCGAGTGGACGCCCAGGCGCCCTCGGCCCCGACGCGCCCGTTCGGCTCCCTCGCGCCGCCCGCGAACGCCGGTTCGGCCGGTCCGTGCGGCACCGGATAATGGCCGGATCCGAGCGCCCGGCGCAGCCGGTACTCGTCCAGCGGCCCGGCGAACGCCATGCCCTGCCCATGGGTGCAGCCCATCGCGCGCAACGCCACGACCTGCTCCGGAAGATCCACGCCGTCGGCCACGGACTGCAGCCCGAGGTCGGCGGCGATCCGCAGCAGCCCACTGGTGATCTTGTGCAGCCGCGCGGACTCGACGACGCCTTCGACCAGACTGCGGTCGAGTTTCAGTACGTCGACGGGGAGTCTGCGCAGGGCCGTGATCGCCGCGTGGCCGCTGCCGAAGCCGTCCAGCGCGATCCGGACGCCCAGCCGCCTGAGCGCGCCGAGCCGGCGCTCCAGCTCGTCCAGGGAGACCCGGGGGTCGGTGTCCGCCAGCTCGATCAGCAGCGATCCCGACGGCAGCCCGTGCCGGGTCAGCAGGGCCTCCACCGAGCCGAGCGGCATCGACCGGTCCAGCAGCCGCCGCGCGGGCATCCGCACGGCCACGGGTACGGCGAGTCCGGTCGCGGCCCGCTCGGCGGCCTGGGCCACCGCCTCCTCCAGGATCCAGCGGTCCAGCTCCGAGGTCCGGTCGCTGTCCTCGGCCACCCGCAGGAACTCGGCCGGTGTGAACAGCACCCCCTGGGAGGAGCGCCAGCGCGCCTGTGCGGAGGCCGACATGACGCGGCCGCTGCCGAGGCACACCACCGGCTGGTGCAACAGCGTGAACTCGCCGTCGCGCAGTGCGGCGCGCAGCCGGGTGGCCAGCTCCGCCTTCCGCACGACGTCCTGCTGCATCTGCGGCCGGTACAGCTCGACGCGGCCCTTGCCCGCCGACTTCGCCCGGTACATCGCCAGGTCGGCGTTGCGCAGCAACTCGCCCGCGCCGAGGCCCGGTTCGGCGAAGGCGACCCCGATGGAGGCGTTGACCCGGACATCATTGCCGTCGATGAGGTAGGGCTGGGAGAGGGTGGTCCTGAGGCGGTCGGCCAGTTCCAGGATGTTCCGCTCCCGGGCACCGCGGTCCCGGACGCCGTCCCCGATGATCAGGGCCGCGAACTCGTCGCCGCCCAGCCGGGCCGCGGTGTCCCCCTGCCGGACCGCGTCCTGGAGTCTGCGGGCGGCCTGGACGAGCAGTTCGTCCCCGGCCTGGTGTCCGATCGTGTCGTTGACGGCCTTGAAGCCGTCCAGGTCGATGAAGAGGACGGCCGTGCCGTGCAGGGCGGCGGCGCGATCGGAGGCACGGCGGCCGGACAGGGCCTGCTGTACGCGCCGGGTGAACAGGGCGCGGTTGGGCAGGTCGGTGAGCGGGTCGTGTTCCGCGCTGTGCTGCAGTTGTGCCTGCAGGCGCACTCTTTCGGTCACGTCCCGGCTGTTGAAGATGAGGCCGCCGTGGTGACGGTTGACGGTCGACTCGACGTTGAGCCAGCCGCCGTCGCCGGACCGGAAGCGGCACTCGATGCGGGTGGTGGGTTCTTCGAGGGGGCTGGCGGTGAGGAAGCGGCGCACCTCGTGCACCACGCAGCCCAGGTCCTCCGGGTGGATGAGCACGGCCAGTTCGCTGCCCACCAGTTCCTCCGCGGGCCGCCCGTAGACCCCGGCGGCGGCCGGGGAGACGTACCGGAGGGTGCCGTTGGGCGCGGCGATCATGATGACATCGCTCGATCCCTGCACCAGGGAGCGGAAGTGGTTCTCCTTCTGCGCCAGTTCCTGGGTGAGGGTGATGTTGTCGAGCAGCATGATGCCCTGGCGCACGACGAGCGCGAGCACCACGCAGCCGGCGGTGACGAGCACGACGTGGTCGGGGCTGCGCCCGTTGAGCACGTTGTACAGGATGCCCAGGGTGCACACCGCGGCGGCCAGATACGGGGTGAGCGCGGCCAGCGAGCCGGTGATCGGCCGGCCGGCCGGATACCGGCTGTGCTCGACCCCCTGGCCGGGCAGCGACACCTGGCCGGGCGGCGGCGGCTGCCCGGGCTCGCCGGCCCGCGGCTCGGACGGACGCCGGCGGGCCGCGCGTGCGTGCCCGCCGCCGGACCGGTCGCGCTCGTGCTGTCCCTGGCGCGGGGGTGCCGCCCAGGGCGCGTAGGCGAGCAGCAGCGAGCCCGCGAACCAGCCCGCGTCGAGCAGCTGCCCGGAGCGGTAACTGCTGTGCAGCAGGGGCGAGGTGAACAGCGCGTCGCACATCACGGTCAGGGCGAGCGCCCCGATCGCCATGTTGACCGCCGTGCGGTTGCCCGGGGCGCGTCGGAAGTGCAGCGCGAGCACCATGCTGACCAGGGCGATGTCGAGCAGCGGGTACGCGAGTGACAGCGCGGTGTGCGCGACGCTCGGCCCGTCGAACTTGGCGGCCTGCGCGAGCGCGAGACTCCAGGACAGGGTGAGCAGCGAGCCGCCGATCAGCCAGGCGTCCAGCGCGAGGCACATCCAGCCGGCCTTCGACACCGGCCGCTTGGCGAGGACCAGCAGGCCCACGATGGCGGGTGGCGCGAAGCACAGGAAGAACAGGTCGGCGCAGCTGGGGCTGGGCATGGGACGCCGCAGCACGACCTCGTACCACCCCCAGATCGTGTTGCCCAGGGCCACCATCGCCGAGGAGAGGGCGAACAGCAGCCAGGCGGGTCGAAAGCGGACCTTGCGCCTGTGGGCGTAGAGGAGACACGAGACCGCGGCGCAGCCCGCCGCCGCGGCCAGCCCGAAGTCACCCATGATCAGCGCGATTTCACTGGAACCCCAGTCGAGCGCGGAACCGACGGCGTATCCCGCGCACACCAGGGCCAGAACGAGCTGATGGACCATGCTGGACCCGCCGCCGACGGCCGGCGGACGGGTCAGCGGCGGCCCTGCCGGGTGCTGCGTGCGCAGCGCCCCGCGCGGGGTGGTCGTCACCGTGGGCGGCGAACTCACCGGTCCCTCCCGGTCCGTGCCGCTCCCGGGCCCCGGGGGTCCCGGTGCGCATGCCTTCTGCGCCCGCTGTGCCTGCAGTGGTGGTTGGTGTGATGGCCGCGTCTGTGCGCCGCCGTGCGCCAGGGCCGCCGTCGGCGGCCCCGCCGCGTCGGATCGTTCGTCCATAGGCCGTGCATCGCCCGTCGCCCCCCTCACATCTCTGAAATGTCCATCCCTGGCGCCGAACGGTGCGCGGCGCAGCCCCTGTCGGGACGATACACCAGTCTCGTCACTCAGGGACATAGCTTCTCTACGCTCCGTGACGATCGCGGAGATACAGGTACCCCCCGCGTCCGTAAGGATGCGGAGGGTGCCCGAAACGGATTACACGCCTGCCATGTCTACCGTCACGCGCGGGTGGAGCCCGTCGTAAGGATCACGTTTCGCAGCGGCTCCCGGTTCACGAAACGGCTCAACTGGTCCGTCAGCAGCCGCTTCGCGCGCGGCAGGAAGGCCGACGTGGGCCCGCCCACGTGCGGGCTGATCAGCACACCGGGCGCCTGCCACAGGGGATGGCCCGGCGGCAGCGGCTCCGGGTCCGTCACGTCCAGGGCCGCGGTGATGCGGCCGCTCTCCAGCTCCGCGAGCAGCGCCTTGGTGTCGACGACGGGTCCGCGCGCGACGTTGACCAGCAGCGCTCCGTCCTTCATCCGCGCGAGGAAGTCGGCGTTGACCAGGCCCCGCGTGGTCTCGGTCAGCGGCATGGACAGGATCACGACGTCCGCTTCCGGTAGCAGGGCGGGCAGTTCGGTGAGCGGATGCACCGGACCGCGCGCCGAGGTGCGCCCGGAGCGCGCGACGCGCGCCACCCGCGCGAGTTCAAATGGCGCGAGCCGGTCTTCGATGGCCGCGCCGATGGAGCCGTACCCGACGATGAGGGCGTTCTTGTCGGCGAGGGCCGGGTGGAACCCGCCGCGCCACTCCCCTCTGTCCTGGGCGCGCACGAAGTCCGGGATGCCGCGCAGCGAGGCGAGGATCAGGGCCAGCGTCAGCTCGCCCGTGCTCGCCTCGTGCACCCCGCGCGCATTGCACAACCGGACGCCCGGGTGCAGCCGGCCGAGGCCCGGCTGCACGTTGTCGATGCCCGCGGACAACGTCTGTACGACCCGCACTCCGCTCATCCGCGGCAGCGGCCGGACGCAGACCTCGCTGGGCTTCATGTAGGGGACGACGTAGAAGGCGCAGTCGGCCGGATCCGCGGGGAACTCCTCTTCCCCGTTCCAGAACAGGTAGTCGGGCCCGTCGGGAAGCCCCTCGATCTCCTCCGGCGGGATGGGCAGCCACACGTCAGCAGTCATGGTCAGGAGGCTATGTCAGGCTCGTGAACAGGCAGAGGTTAGGTTGGGGGCCGAAGAGGGAGGTTCACGACCAGGTGGAGCGCAGGACGATCGGCGCGGGGGCGCTCGCGGTGGGGGCCGTCGGACTCGGCTGCATGCCGATGAGCTGGGCGTACAGCGGGTCGCGGCAGCGGGGGGACGAGTCGGTCAGGGCCCTGCACCGGGCCCTGGACCTCGGCTGCACGCTCCTGGACACGGCCGACATGTACGGCCCGTTCACCAACGAACTGCTGATCGGCCGGGTCCTCAAGGAGCGGCGCGCGGAGGCCTTCGTGTCGACCAAGGTCGGGCTGCTGGTGGGCGAACAGCACATCGTGGCCAACGGCCGCCCCGGGTACGTGCGGCGGGCGTGCGACGCGTCGCTGCGCCGGCTGCAGACCGACGTGATCGACCTGTACCAGCTGCATCGCGCCGATCCCGAGGTCCCCGTCGAGGAGACGTGGGGCGCGATGGCGGACCTGGTCCGGGCCGGGAAGGTCAGAGCGCTGGGCCTGTGCGCGGTGGGCGCGCGCGGCGGGCGCCGCGCGGGAACCGGGCTGCACGACGCGACGCTGCGCCAGCTCCGGCGCGTCCAGCAGGTCTTTCCGGTGAGCGCGGTGCAGGCGGAGCTGTCGGTGTGGTCGCCGGAGGCACTGGACGCGCTGCTGCCGTGGTGCGCGGCGCGCGGCGTCGGCTTCCTCGCCGCGATGCCGCTCGGCAACGGCTTCCTGACCGGCACGCTGACCCCGGGCGAGGGCTTCGAACCGGACGACGTGCGGGCCCACCATCCGCGTTTCACTGCCGAGATGATGGCCGCCAACCAGCCCGTCGTCGCCGGGCTGCGCCGGGTGGCCCGGCGGCACGGCGAACACGTCACACCGGCGCAGGTGGCGCTGGCCTGGACCCTGGCGCAGGGCCGGCACGTGGTCACGGTGCCGGGGACCAAGCGGGAGCGCTGGGTGACGGAGAACGCGAGCGCCCCGTCCGTCCGGCTGTCCCCGGACGACCTGACGGAACTGACCCGGCTGCCGCCGGCCCAGGGCTCCTGGGACTGACACCGCGGATCTGCGGCCGCATGGGAACCCGGGCGGGGCGAGCGGTGTAAGAGATAGAGAAGCCGCCGCCGGAACCACCGCGTCGAAGGGACCATGATCGTGCAACGTCGAGCTGTGTCGGCCGTGCTGGCCGCAACCGCGCTCCTGCTGACGGCCGGCTGCTCCTCCGACGGAGGCGGCCCACCGGGCGGGGACGGGACTGAGACCGCGCGGGGGACGACATCCGGCGCCGCCCCGTCCGCGGCGTCGAGCGCACCGGCTCCGCCCGCCAAGGGCTCGGTGAAGGTGGTGCGGACGGTCACGGAGAATCTGAAGTCGCCGTGGGGCCTGGCTCCCCTGCCCGGCGGCGGCCTGCTCGTCTCCTCCCGGGACGACGGGACGATCACCCGGGTCGACGAGAAGACGGGCAAGCAGACCGAGCTGGGCAAGGTCTCCGGGGTGTCCCCGGCCGGCGAGGGCGGTCTCCTGGGCCTCGCCCTCTCCCCCGGCTACGCCTCGGACCACATGGTCTACGCGTACTTCACCTCGGCCTCCGACAACCGGATCGTCCGCATGCTGTACGACGAGCGGAAGCCGCCCGGCGAACAGCTCGGCGCGCCCGACACGGTCTTCCGGGGCATCCCCAAGGGCTACATCCACAACGGCGGCCGCATCGCCTTCGGCCCGGACGGCATGCTGTACGCGGGCACGGGCGAGAGCGGCGAGCGCGGTCTGTCCCAGGACGTGAAGTCCCTCGGCGGCAAGATCCTGCGGATGACCCCGGAG
This sequence comes from Streptomyces sp. NPDC004629, assembly GCF_042873595.1. NCBI lineage: Bacteria > Bacillati > Actinomycetota > Actinomycetes > Kitasatosporales > Streptomycetaceae > Streptomyces > Streptomyces sp. NPDC004629. The sequence goes on from NZ_JBIALO010000013.1 coordinate 158,000, forward strand.
GGCGAGCCCGCCCCCGGCAACCCGTTCAAGGGCTCCGTCGTGTACAGCTACGGCCACCGCAATGTGCAGGGCCTCGCGTGGGACGACAAACAGCGCCTGTTCGCCTCGGAGTTCGGCCAGGACACCTGGGACGAGCTGAACGCGATCAAGCCGGGCGACAACTACGGCTGGCCGGACGCCGAGGGCAAGTCGTCGGGCTCCCGGTTCCACAACCCGCTGGCCCAGTGGCACACGGACGTCGCCTCGCCCAGCGGCATCGCCTATGTGAACGGGTCCGTCTGGATGGCCGGGCTCAGAGGCCAGCGGCTGTGGCGCATCCCGCTGAAGGGCACGGAGGCCGCGGCGGCACCCCAGGCGTTCCTGAAGGGCACCTACGGCCGGCTCCGTACCGTCGTCGCGGCGGACGGCGACACGCTGTGGCTGGTCACGAGCAATACGGACGGCCGGGGCAAGCCGAAGAAGGGAGACGACCGGATCCTGGAACTCCGGGTGACGTAGCGCGACGACGGCCGGACGCCCCGTCCCGCCCGCTCCCTGCCGGCTGCCGTCGGCTACGGCCGTGGCCGTGCGGTGAGCCGGTCGTCCGCCCCGGGCGGCAGCGGGAACAGGTCCAGCCGATGGGCCACGGCCGCCGCCTCGCCCCGTCCCGAGACTCCGAGCTTGCCCAGGATGTTGGAGACGTGGACGCTCGCGGTCTTCGGGGAGATGAACAGTTCCTCGGCGATCTGACGGTTGGTGCGGCCGGCGGTGACCAGGCGGAGCACATCGCGCTCCCGGCTGGTCAGGCCCAGCGCCTCGACCGGGTCGCCCGGGGCGGGCGTCCGCCGCGGGGCACAGGTCAGGACGAGGCGGGCCCGCTGGGCGAGGAGCGCCACGGAGTCGGCGAGCGGGCGGGCACCCAGGTGATCGGCGACGGCTCCGGCCAGCCGAAGCAGCTCTGTGGCGCGGTCCCGCTCGTCGTCCCCGCCGGGGGGCGTGCCTCCCGGGCGTCTGCCGCCCGGGGGCAGCAGGGCCGCCGCGAGCCGGTGGCGGACACGAGCGAGGTCGTAGGGGCGGTCCAGGGACTCGAAGGCGGTGACCGTCTCGGACCAGATGCCGGGGGTGTCCTCGCCCGCGGCGCGCCGGAGTTCGGCGCGGACCCAGGCGTCGTGGGCGAGCCATACGGGCGCGCCGGTGGTGAGCTTCTTGGCCGCGGCGGCGATGCGGTCGAGGGCTTCCGCCCGGCCGGGTTCCGCCGTGGGCAGGGCGCGGGCGTCGGCCTCCGCGGTGGCGGCGGCCCGGACCAGCGGCCAGGCGTAGCGGTGGCTGCCGGGCGGGACGCCGGCGTCCAGGGCACGGTGCAGTTCGGCGCGGACGTCGAGCACGCGGCCCTCCGCGGCGGCGAGGCCGACCGCGACGCGGGCCAGCGGCAGCCACTGCTGGGGCATGACGTCCCGGGTGCCGAAGTAGCCGCGGGCGGCCGTGAGTTGGCGGGCGGCCTCGGCCAGGTCGCCGCGGCCCAGGGCGAGGCGCGCCAGGGACAGCGCGGCGGAGCCCAGGGGCTTGGTGCTGGGGCCGCGGCGGGTCGCGTTCGCGGCGGCGGACGCGGCCCGGTTCCAGTTGCCGAGGGCGTACTGGGATTCGGCGAGGTTGGCCCACAGCAGGGCCTCGGAGCCGAGCAGGCCGAACTTCCGGGTGTAGTCGATCCCTTCGTCCAGGATGGGGACGGCCTCCCGGGAGCGGCCGACCGCGTCGAGTTCGGCGGGCAGATTCACATAGGCACGGCCCGCGACATGGGTGTAGCGCTCCTGCACGGACCGGTCCTTGACCCGGCGCAGTTCGGCGAGTCCGGCCTCGACGTCGCCCGCGTCGACCCTGAGGGTGCCGAGGGTGATGCGCGCGTCCAGTTCGATCTCGCGGGCGTCGACCATGCGGGCGTACTCGACGGCCCGTTCGGCGGCGGCCAGGGCGTCGGGGCCCGGCTCGTGCAGCATCGACCAGTTGGCGACGCCGGCGAGCACGTCGGCGTGCACCTCGGAGGGGGGCAGTCCGCGGACGAGTTGCTCGGCGGTGGCCAGTTCATGCCGTCCGTCGCCGCGTCCCAGCGCCTGGACGAGGCCGGAGCGCTGGGTCCAGAACCAGGCGGCGCGCAGCGGATCGTCCTCGTCCTCCAGGAGTTGCAGCGCCCGCTTGGTGATCTTCAGGGCGCGTTCGCGTTCACCGCACCTCCGTCCGGCGACGGCGGCCTCCGCCATCAGGTCGAGATAGCGCAGCGGGGTGGCGGCGTCGCAGGGCGGATACACCTCGGCGCAGTCGACGGGTCGCAGCGCCGCCCGTACCGGGTCCGGGGCGGTGTCCCACAGTTCCATCGCCCGCTCCAGGAGCCGCAGTTGCTCACTGTAGGCGTAGCGGCGGCGGGCGACGACGGAGGCGTCCAGGACGGCGGGCAGGGCCTTGGCGGGGTCGTGGGCGTGGTACCAGTGGCTGGCCAGTCGCATGACGCGTTGGTCGGCGGGGACGAGCGCCGGGTCGCTCTCCATGGCCTGTGCGTAGCGGCGGTTGAGGCGGGGGCGTTCGCCGGGCAGCAGATCGTCGGCGACGGCCTCGCGGACCAGGGAGTGGCGGAAGCGGAAGCCGTCGCCGCCGGGGGTGGTGAGAAGGATGTTGGCGTTCACGGCGGCGCGCAGCGCCTCGATGAGGTCGTCCTCGGCGAGCCCGGCGACGGCGTCGAGGAGCGGGTACTCGACGGTGGCGCCGCCCTCGGCGACGATCCGGGTGATCCGCTGGGCGGTCTCCGGCAGCGCCTCCACCCGGACCAGGAGCAGGTCGCGCAGCGAGTCGGTGAGTCCGGTGCAGCAGCCCTCGCAGGCCGCGACGGCCAGTTCCTCGACGAAGAAGGCGTTGCCGTCGGAGCGTGCGAAGATCTCGTCGACCTGGGCGGGGTCCGGTTCCGCGGCGAGGATGCCGGCGATCTGCCGGCCGACCTCCTCGCGGTTGAAGCGGGCGAGTTCGACGCGGCGGACGGTGCGCAGCCGGTCGAGTTCGGCGAGCAGGGGGCGCAGCGGGTGGCGGCGGTGGATGTCGTCGGAGCGGTAGGTGGCGAGGACGACGACACGGCCGGCCCGCAGGGTGCGCAGGAGGTAGGAGAGCAGGTGGCGGGTGGAGGCGTCGGCCCAGTGCAGGTCCTCCAGGGCGAGGACGACCGTGCGGTCGGCGGCGACGCGTTCCAGCAGGCGGGCGGTGAGTTCGAAGAGGCGGGCCGTGCCCTCCTCGTCGTGCCGCCCCGGGGCGCGGGCGGGGGTGGCCTCGCCCAGTTCGGGCAGGAGCCGGGCCAGGTCGTCCTCCTGGCCCGCGGCGGCCGTGGCGAGTTCGTCGGGCAGGGCGCCGCGCAGGGCGCGCAGGGCGGTGGAGAAGGGGGCGAACGGCAGTCCGTCGGCGCCGATCTCGACGCAGCCGCCGAGGGCGACGACGGCGCCCTGACGGCCGGCGGCGGTGGCGAACTCCTCGACCAGCCGGGTCTTGCCGACGCCTGCTTCGCCGCCGAGCAGCAGCGCCTGGGGCTCGCCGGCGCCGGCACGGGCGAGCGCGTCGTTCAACGTGCGCAGTTCGTCGGTGCGGCCGACGAACACGGGACTGACGGACCTGGTCTCCACGGGTTTGAGCATCGCACGGAGGTCCGACGGCGCGGCATCCGTTGTCCACAGGGAAGGCGGGTCGGTACCCGGACCGGGTGCGGGCGGCCGGGGCGTACCGCGGACCGGGCGGGGGCGCGGGCGCCCGTGCACGGGGTGCGGGCGACCGTCCCCCGCGTGGAGGCCCGCGCCCGCCGAGGCGCTCACGCGGTGCGGGGATGCCGATGACGGCCCGGACTCCCGGTATCGGATGGGGACTCGCGGTCGGCGCGGCGGCGGGCCGCCGTCGCACGGCGGGCCGCGCGGCGTCCGCGCAGCACCTCGCGGACCAGGCGCTCGTACGCGGCCCGGCGGCGCAGTTCGGTGGCGCGGATCTGGTGGAGTTCGTACTCGATCATGGCGGGGCCCTCGGAGAGTCGGGTGGGGGGGGGGGGGGGCGCCAGACGCCCGAACACACAACGCCCGGGGGGGGGGGCGCCCCCCCGGGGGGGGGCGAGCCTCACGCGCGGCGGGGGGCCGCTGTGGGGGGGGGCGTTTGGGGTGGTGTTCGTCCTGGAGCGGGGGGGGGCCCGGGGGGTGGGGGGTGGGGGCCGCGCTCCCCGCGAGCCCACCACCTTCGTCGGCCAGGGGGGCGCGGCACATCGGGAGGGTTCCGCATCTTCCGGCGGGCGGCGGGCTCCCGGGGCGCGTAAGGGGCCTTAGGCGCCCCGTAAGGTGCTTACGGGGGCCCAAGGCCCCTGGTGGGACGGCTGGTTCAGCTGGTCGAGGGCAGTCCGAGGAGCGCGTCGGAGTACTTGAGGACGGCCAGCAGCAGGCCGAGGACGCCGAGCGAGACACCGGCCCAGGCGACCGACTTGATCCAGGCGGCCTGCGGTGTGCCGGGGGAGCCGAACGCGGGCCGGGCCAGCACGACGACGCCGGTGATCAGCGCCGCCAGCGCGAACGCCCCGGCCCACAGCGCGGTGGTCTGCCAGGCGTCGCCGTAGACCGCCTGCACCTGGGTGGCGACGCTCGCGTTCGAGGAGGTCTTCAGCTGGCCGATCAGGGTCTGCCGCGCGCCGGCCACGGTGCCGATCCAGCCGCCGGTCAGCGAGACGAGGCCCAGCACGGCGGAGACGACGGCCCCGGCGCCCTGGCCGACTCCGGACGGGCCGTCCGCCGTTGCTTCCTCGACCTCCGCCTCGGCCGCCTGCTCGGCCGCCTCCCCGACGGCCTCGCCGGCCCGGTCGCCGGCCCGGTCGTCAGCCTGGCCGGCGGCCCCGGACTCCGCCGCCTCGTCGGTCCGGGCGGCCGTCTCGGTCACGGTGTCCGCGGTGTCGTCGGCCCTGCCGGTGTCCGCCGCCTGCTTGCTCTCGGTGCCGGTGTCGTTGCCGGCTTCGTCAACTGTCTTCGTTCCCATGCCCCGCACCGTACGGACGCTGTCTGAGAGGTCCCTTAATGATCGTTGTGAGCCGCGTGCGTGTGCGGCGCGCCCGCTCGGTGGATCCGGCAGCCGGTCTCGCAGCTGCCCTGCTCGGCGTCGGACGTGCGCAACAGCACAGGGGCCGCGGTTCGGCGCCGTCGTCACCCAGGGCCGTCGGCTACATCCTGCTGTTGTTCCTTCTCCAGTTCCGCCACGACGGCGTCGAGCCTTTCATGGGCGGCGCGGCATTCGGGCGGTTCGATGCTGATCCTGGGCAGGCGCCGGTCGAGCCAGCCCGGCAGCCACCAGTTGGCGCCGCCGAGGAGGTGCATCAGGGCGGGAACCAGCAGGGTGCGCAGCACGAAGGCATCCAGGGCGACGGCGGCTGCCAGCGCGATCCCGAACATGGCGATCACGCGGTCGCCGCCGAGCACGAAGGCGAGGAACACGGAGATCATGATGACGGCCGCGGAGTTGATCACCCGGCTGGTCTCGGCGAGGCCGACCCGGACGGCGCGCCGGTTGTCGCCCGTCTCCAGCCACTCCTCGTACATCCGGCTGACCAGGAAGACCTGGTAGTCCATGGAGAGCCCGAAGAGCACCGACACCATGATCACGGGCAGGAAGGGCTCGATCGGTCCGGCCCGGCCGAGCCCCAGCGGTTCGCTGGCCCAGCCCCACTGGAAGATCGCGACGACGATGCCGAAGGCGCCCGCGACGGCGGCGAGGTTCATCGCGGCGGCCTTCACGGGGATGCCGATCGACCGGAAGGCGAGCAGGAGCAGCACACAGCCGAACCCGATGACCACGCCGACGAACAGCGGCACCTTGCCGACGATCACGGCGGCGAAGTCGTCGTAGCTCGCGGTCACGCCGCCGACGTGCACATCGAGCGAGGTGCCCTGCTCCGCGCGCGGCAGCACCTCGTGGCGCAGCCGGTCGACGAGGTCGCTGGTCTGCCGCGACTGCGGCGCCGAGTCGGGCACGACGGTGAGGTAGGCGGTGTCGCCCCCGGTGTTGAACCGCGCCGGTGTCACGGACGCGACGCCCGGGGTGGTGCGCAGAGTGGCGTCGAGGTTGTCGAGGGCGAGCCGGGCGTCGGCCCCGTCGACGCGGGACACGAGTGTCAGCGGTCCGTTGACGCCGGGACCGAAGCCGTCGGCGATGAGGTCGTACGCCTGCCGTGTGGTCGAGTCCCTGGGGTCGTTGCCCTGGTCGGAGGTGCCGAGGCGAAGGGTGAGGGTGGGCAGTGCGAGCAGGGCGACGACGGCGAGGGCGACCGAGCCGAGCAGCTTCGGGTGGCGCTCGACGAACGCGGACCAGCGGGCGGCGAGACCGGTGGGCAACTCCGGTTGCGGACCGTGCTCGGCCAGCCGCTGCCGCTCGCGCCGGCTCAGCGCGCGCTCGCCGATGAGGGAGAGCAGGGCGGGCAGCAGGGTCACGGAGGCGGCGACGGTCAGGACGACGGTCAGCGCGGCGGCGACGGCGACCCCGTTGAGGAAGCTCAGCCGCAGGATCAGCATGCCCAGCAGGGCGATGCACACGGTGGCGCCCGCGAAAACGACGGCGCGTCCGGTGGTGGCGACGGACTCGGTGACGGCCTCGGTGACGGTCAGTCCGCGTTTCAGTCCGCGACGGTGCCGGGTGACGATGAACAGCGCGTAGTCGATGCCGACGCCGAGCCCGATGAGCAGGCCGAGCATCGGCGCGAACGCGGCGACGGTCATGGCGTGGCCGAGCAGCGCGATGCCGGCGTACGCGGTGCCCACGCCGACCAGGGCGGTGGCGATGGGCAGCAGGGAGGCGGCGAGCGAGCCGAAGGCGAGGAAGAGCACCACGGCGGCGACGACCACGCCGACCGCCTCGGCGACGTGCCCGCCCGACGAGGCGGTGAGCCCGATGGCGCTGCCGCCCAACTCGATGCGCAGCCCGTCCGTCTCGGCCGCCTTCGCGGTGTGGACAACGGCCTCGGCCTCGGACCTGTCGATGTGCTCGATCGGCTGGTCGAAGGTGACGACGGCGTACGCGGTACGGCCGTCGCGGCTGATCTGCCCGGTGCCCTGGCCGTCGTAGGGGCTGGTCACCGAGGACACCCCGGGCAGGTCCGCGATGTCGTCCAGGGTGTGGCTCATGGTCTGCTCGACGTCGGCGGCGCGGACACCGCCGGATCCGGTGTGCCAGACGACGGTGTCGCTGTCACCGCCCATACCGGGGAAGCCCGCGCCCAACAGTTCCCCCGCCCGGCCCGCTTCGGTGCCGGGGACCTCGTAGCTCTCGGAGTACGCGGAGCCGGTGACGGCGGCGGCAGCGGTGACGCCGCCGAAGGCGAGCAGCCAGAGCAGGACGGCGACCAGACGGTGCCGGACACACCAGCGTGCAAGGGCTGCCACGACCTGCTCCCAGGGACGATGTGCGGATCTTTGCCTGGGAACGAACGTCGATGAACGAAACAGCCCGCAAAGAACACATGAGCAATCGTTGACCACTGTTGCAGCTGAAAGAGATCGTTTGCCGGGTTCGTGGGCTTCTTCACAAGAGCCGGAAACCGGGAACTTCCGCAGGTCGTCCGGATGCGGTCGCGCCAGGACGGCTGCGTCGCGGGCGCCACGCGAGTGCGCCCGCGGGGCATCTCGGGTGCGTCGCGGGGCCTCGCCGGTGACGAAAACGCCCTGGGGGGACGCATCGTGGCGATGCGTCCCCCCAGGGGCGGTCGGTGCACGCGGTGGCCTAGCCCTCGCCGACGCCCAGCTTCTCCAGGATCAGCTCCTTGACGCGGGCCGCGTCGGCCTGGCCGCGGGTGGCCTTCATCACCGCGCCGACCAGGGCGCCGGCCGCGGCCACCTTGCCGCCGCGGATCTTGTCCGCGATGCCCGGGTTGCCGGCGATGGCCTCGTCGACGGCCGTGCCGAGCGCCGAGTCGTCCGATACGACCTTCAGACCGCGCTTGTCGACGACCTCGTCCGGGGTGCCTTCGCCCGCGAGGACGCCCTCGATGACCTGGCGGGCCAGCTTGTCGTTCAGGTCGCCTGCGGCCACCAGCAGGGTGACGCGGGCGACCTGCTCGGGCGTGATGGCCAACTCGTCCAGGGCGACGCCCGACTCGTTGGCGCTGCGCGCCAGTTCGCCCATCCACCACTTGCGGGCGGAGGCGGCGTCGGCACCGGCGCCGATGGTGGCGACGATCGGGTCCAGCGCACCGGCGTTGAGGATCGCCTGCATGTCGGTGACCGAGATGCCCCACTCCGCGAGGAGGCGGGTGCGGCGGGCCAGCGGCAGTTCGGGCAGCGCGGCCCGGATCTCCTCGACCCACGTGCGCGCGGGGGCCACCGGGACGAGGTCGGGCTCCGGGAAGTACCGGTAGTCCTCGGCCTCCTCCTTCACCCGGCCCGAGGTGGTCGACCCGGTGTCCTCGTGGAAGTGCCGGGTCTCCTGCACGATGGTGCCGCCGGACGACAGCACCGCCGCGTGCCGCTGGATCTCGAAGCGGGCGGCACGCTCCACGGACCGCAGCGAGTTGACGTTCTTCGTCTCGGAGCGGGTGCCGAACTTATCGGCGCCCTTGGGCATCAGCGACAGGTTGACGTCGCAGCGCATCTGGCCCATCTCCATGCGGGCCTCGGACACGCCGAGCGCCCTGATGACCTCGCGCAGCTCACGGACGTACGCCCGGGCGACCTCGGGGGCGCGCTCGCCGGCCCCGACGATCGGCTTGGTGACGATCTCGATGAGCGGGATGCCCGCGCGGTTGTAGTCGAGCAGGGAGTGGGACGCGCCGTGGATGCGGCCGGTCGCGCCGCCCACGTGGGTGGACTTGCCGGTGTCCTCCTCCATGTGGGCGCGCTCGATCTCCACGCGGAAGGTCGCGCCGTCCTCCAGCTGTACGTCGAGGTAGCCGCCGAAGGCGATCGGCTCGTCGTACTGGGAGGTCTGGAAGTTCTTCGGCATGTCCGGATAGAAGTAGTTCTTCCGGGCGAAGCGGCACCATTCGGCGATCGAGCAGTTCAGCGCGAGACCGATCTTGATCGCGGATTCGACGCCGGTCGCGTTGACGACCGGGAGCGCGCCGGGCAGGCCGAGGCAGGTCGGGCAGGTCTGCGAGTTGGGCTCGGCGCCCAGTTCGGTGGAGCACCCGCAGAACATCTTGGTCTTGGTGCCGAGTTCGACATGGACCTCAAGGCCCATGACGGGGTCGTACGACGCCAGCGCGTCCTCGTACGACACCAGGTCGGTCGTGGTGGTCACGGTGAAACTTCCCTCTCAGCCCAGGAGGACGTCGTCGTCGCCCAGCCGCTTCAGCTCGCGGTAGAGCAGGGCGAGGCCGGTGACGATGGCGACGGCGGACACGGTGGCGTCGATCATGCGCAGCGTGTCGTGTTCGGCGCGGGCCTTCTTGATCTGCTTGGCGACGCCGACCGCGCCGAACGCGGTGGTGGCCATGGACAGGTACGTACCGGACTTCGACTTCTTGAAGCCCTTGGCCTTGGACAGTGCCTTGCTCACAGCGACGGAGCCTCCTCCAGCAGCGGATGCCCCCACTTTTCCACGAAGGCGGCCTCGACGGCGGCGCCGACCTTGTACAGCCGGTCGTCCTTCATCGCCGGGGCGATGATCTGCAGGCCCACGGGGAGGTTGTCCTCCGGGGCGAGACCGCAGGGCAGCGACATGGCCGCGTTGCCCGCCAGGTTGGTCGGAATGGTGCACAGGTCGGCGAGGTACATGGCCATCGGGTCGTCGGCGCGCTCGCCGATCTCGAAGGCCGTGGTCGGGGTGGTCGGCGAGACGATCGCCTCCACCTGCGCGAAGGCCCTCTCGAAGTCGCGCGTGATCAGGGTGCGGACCTTCTGCGCGGAGCCGTAGTACGCGTCGTAGTAGCCGCTCGACAGGGCGTATGTGCCGAGCATGATGCGGCGCTTGACCTCGGGGCCGAAACCCGCCTCCCGGGTGAGGGAGGTGACCTCTTCGGCGGAGTGGCCGCCGTCGTCGCCGACCCTGAGGCCGTAGCGCAGCCCGTCGAAGCGCGCCAGGTTGGAGGAGCACTCGGACGGCGCGATCAGGTAGTACGCCGACAGGGCGAGGTCGAAGGACGGGCAGTCCAGTTCGACGATCTCGGCGCCCAACTCCTTCAGCAGCTCCACGGCCTCGTCGAAGCGCTGGATGACACCGGCCTGATAGCCCTCGCCGCGGAACTGCTTGACCACACCGATGCGCATGCCCCGCACCGAGCCGTTGCGGGCGGCCTCGACGACCGGCGGGACGGGGGCGTCGACGGAGGTGGAGTCCATCGGGTCGTGTCCGGCGATGACCTCGTGCAGCAGGGCCGCGTCCAGGACCGTGCGGGCGCAGGGGCCGCCCTGGTCCAGGGACGACGAGAAGGCCACCATGCCGTAGCGGGAGACGGCGCCGTACGTCGGCTTCACGCCGACGGTGCCGGTGACGGCGGCCGGCTGGCGGATGGAGCCGCCGGTGTCGGTGCCGATGGCGAGCGGCGCCTGGAAGGAGGCCAGCGCGGCACTGGAGCCGCCGCCGGAGCCGCCGGGGATCCTGGTGAGGTCCCAAGGGTTGCCGGTGGGCCCGTAGGCGCTGTTCTCCGTCGAGGACCCCATGGCGAACTCGTCCATGTTGGTCTTGCCGAGGATCACGACGTCGGCGGCCTTCAGCCGCCGGGTGAGCGTCGCGTCGTACGGCGGGATCCAGCCTTCGAGGATCTTCGAGCCGACGGTCGTGGGGACGCCCTCGGTGGTGAAGATGTCCTTGAGGGCGAGGGGGACACCGGCCAGCGGGCCCAGTTCCTCGCCGCGCTCGCGCTTGTCGTCGACGGCGCGGGCCTGGGCGAGCGCGCCCTCGCGGTCGACGTGCAGGAAGGCGTGCACCTTCTCGTCGACGGCTTCGATGCGGGCGAGATGGGCCTCGGTGACCTCGACGGCCGTCAGCTCGCCGGAGGCGATCTTCGCGGCGGTCTCGGCGGCCGTGAGCTTGATGATGTCCGTCATGGTCAGTCCTCCCCCAGGATCTGCGGCACCTTGAAACGCTGCTGCTCCTGGGCGGGGGCGCTGGAGAGCGCCTGCGCGGGGGTGAGCGAGGGACGGACCTCGTCCGCGCGCATGACGTTGGTCAGCGGGAGCGGGTGCGAGGTCGGCGGTACGTCTTGGTCGGCGACCTCGCTGACGCGGGCGACCGCGCCGATGATGTCGTCGAGCTGGCCCGCGAAGTGGTCGAGTTCTTCGGGCTTCAGCTCCAGACGCGCCAGCCGGGCGAGGTGGGCGACCTCCTCGCGCGTGATGCCAGGCATGCAGCGATCCTCTGGGGTGAGTGTGTGTGGTTTGGGGCCAATCCTATGGGGCGGGCCCCGGTACCCGTGAAACGGTTTGCCGTGGGCGGCCGTCAGCGCCGCCTCGCCTCCCAGACCTCGCTGGTGAGGAAGTGGTTGTCGTACAGCTCCTGGACCTCCAGCAGGCTCTCCGGGGTGGCCTCGCCGACGGCGATGCGCCGCAGGTGGCGGAAGTACTCGAAGCGCTCCACGCCAGGGGTGATGACGATCAGCAGGTCGGCGTCGGCGCCGGGTACGGCGGCGAAGGCGTGTGGCTTGCCGGGCGGTACGACGACGAGGTCACCGCGGCCGGCGGTGACGACGTCCTCGCCGGAGAGGATGTCGGCGGCGCCGTCGAGCAGGAAGAACAGCTCGGCGGAGTTGTCGTGCCAGTGCGGTTTGGCGCCGTCGGCGCCCGCCGTGAGGGTGACCCGCTGGGTGGACAGGGCGCCGCCGGTCCGGCTGCTGTCGGCCAGCAGGCGCACGGTGGTGGGCGCACGGCCGACGACCTCCGCCTCGGCCTCCCGGACGATCACGGACTCCTCGAACCTCGGAACGAACAGCGACATCCCAGAACCCCTTGGTGACGGTGGTACCACGACCGGCCGACGAAGAACGGCGCGGCGCCGCAGCAGCCGGAGCCGTATGGGCAGCAGCCCGGCTGCGGATCACCCCGGCGCGCGCGGCCGCCGGGCGTCGCCGACAGCGCCCGGGAGGCGGTACGAAGCCCGGCGGGCGGGGTCATTCGGCGGCGGGCAACGCGGCACGCGGCCGTTGCCAGCCACGGGAACCCCGCGCCAGCAGCCATGCCGTCGTCTCCTCGGGCGGCATCGCCGCGGCCACCAGCCACCCCTGTACGGCGTCGCAGCCGAGGTCCCGCAGCCGCTCCCAGGTCTCGTCGTCCTCCACGCCCTCGGCGACGACCAGAAGCCCCAGCGAATGCGCCAGGTCGACGGTGCAGCGCACGATCTCGGCGTCCTCGTTGTCCACCGCCAGCCGGGCCACGAAGGACCGGTCGATCTTCAGCTCGCTCACCGGCAGCCGGCGCAGGTGCACCAGCGAGGAGTAGCCGGTTCCGAAGTCGTCCAGGGACATCTTCACGCCGTGCCCGGTGAGCCCGGCGAGGGTGTCGGCGGCCCGCTGCGGGTCCTCCAGCAGCACATGCTCGGTTATCTCCAGCTGGAGCGCTCCCGCGGGTACTCCGTGCCGGGCCAGTCGGGCGGCGACGGAACCCGCGAAGCCGGGCGTGTGGACATCGCGCGGGGAGACGTTCACGGCCACCGGCACCCGCAGCCCCTGGGCCCGCCACTTGGCGACCTGCCCGAGCGCGGTCTCCAGCACGTACTCGGTCAGATGGGGCATCAGCCCCGAGGACTCGGCGATCGCGATGAACTCGTCCGGTGGCACCTTCCCGCGCTCGGGGTGCACCCAGCGCACCAGCGCCTCCAGGCCGGCGACCTGCCCGTCGAAGCGGACCTTGGGCTGGTAGTGCAGTTGCACCTCGTGCGCCTCCAGCGCCCGGCGCAGATCGCCCAGCAGTCCGAGCCGGTCCGGGGTGTTGGAGTCCCGCTTCGACTCGTACGCCTCGACGCCCGTGCGGTCCCGCTTCGCCTGGTACATCGCCACGTCCGCGCGGCGCAGCATGCCCTCGGCGTCGAGCGCGTGGTCCGGGAAGACGGCGACGCCCGCGCTGGCCTCCAGGACGAGGGTGAGCCCGTCGAGGTCGAGCGGCGAGCTGAGCACGGTGACCAGATTGCGGGCGACCCGGGTGGCGGACGTCGTGGAGTCGGCGACCGGCAGTAACACGGCGAACTCGTCGCCGCCGAGGCGCGCGGCCTCCGCGCCGCGCGGCAGCGCGAGGCGCAGCCGGTCGGCGATCTGGAGCAGCAGCCGGTCCCCGGCGAGATGCCCGAGGGTGTCGTTCACGGAGCGGAACCGGTCGAGGTCGATCAGCATGAGCGCGGACCGGGCGCCGATGCGTTCGGCGTCGTCGAGGGCCGTCCAGATACGTTCCAGCAGCCACTGCCGGTTGGGCAGTCCGGTCAGCGGGTCGCGCAGTTGTTCCTCGGCCCGGGCCCGGGCGATCCACAGGGTGGAGTCGAGGGCGACCAGCGGGATGGCGAACAGCGGGAGCAGCACCGGATGGGCGACCGCCACGACGCAGATCAGCGGGGCGATGCCGAGCAGCGCGACCGCGACGAGGCCCTGTCTGACCAGGGCGGTGCGGGCGACGGTGGGCAGGCCGCCGCCGCGGGGCGCGCTCAGGTACCACAGCAGGATGCGGGTGACGGCGAGGTAGGCCGCGGCGACCAGCACGACCTCGGGGACGGTGGTGACGTTCCAGTGCTCGGGGTTCCAGGGGTCCTCGACGGTCGGTACGCGGCCGAAGGAGCCAAGTAGCAGGGCGGCGGCGCCGATGCCGAGGATGTCCACCGCGCCGTGCAGCACGCCCTGCCGCCAGCGGTGCCTGCGGGCGATGCCGACCAGGACGACGACGGTGAGGCTGACCATGCCGGCGGGCACCCAGCCGTAGAGCAGCAGGACGGCGAGGGTGAGCGCGGCGCCGGAGCCGGTGCCGCCCCACCAGCGGGCCCGGCCGAGCATGACGAGGTGGCCGACGATGATGCCGGTGAGCATCGCGAGCGACCAGCCGACGGTGCCGGACGGGAAGAGGGCGTGGTTGTCGGTGAACGCCCGGTAGAACCCGGCGCCCAGCGCGAACCCGGCCGCCGCGACGACGGCGGCGGGCAGCGCGGGCCAGGCCGGCTGGGCGTGGTCGGTGCCGGCCGGCACCGGGGCGCCCTGGACGACCAGGGGAACGGGGCGTGTCCGGGACGCCGAGCGCGCGGCGGCGGCGCGTCCGTCGGCGCCCGCGCGCTGCGCGGTCCGGCCCGGCCACCGGCTCTCCCGCCATGCGACCGCTCTGCGGCGCAGGCGCAGCCACGCGTCCGGGGCGGCGCTCTCGGTCGGTTCCATTCCCGTCCCTCTCACAGCCGGCGGTGCCCACGCCACGCGGCCCGACGCCCGACGTCCGTCGACGGCTCCGCGTTGGAACATTCCTTCCCCGTGCTCTTCGGGCACACGGGGATGCCCCGACCGCAGCTGGGCACGGCAGGCGCACATCCCAACAGTAGGCCGCGGAAGGCTTTCACGGGCAGCGGTCGTCGACGGTTGCCCGAATGCGCCCCGGCCTCCCGTATGCATCTGGTATGCGCCGATCGGGTGGTCTTCAACCGCTACTCGCCGGTCGGAAGGGCGACTTCGGCCGCCGCCTCGGGCCCCTGGGCCAGCAGGACACCGAAGCCGTCCTCGTTCAGCACCGGCACCTTGAGTTGCATGGCCTTGTCGTACTTCGATCCCGGGTTGTCACCCGCGACGACGAACGAGGTCTTCTTCGACACCGATCCGGTCACCTTCGCGCCGCGGCTCTGCAACGCGTCCTTGGCGCCGTCGCGGGTGAAGTTCTCCAGGGTGCCGGTCACGACGACGGTGAGCCCTTCCAGCGGGCGCGGGCCCTCCTCCTCGCCCGACGACTCGTCCTCCAGGGGGACTCCGGCCGCCTTCCACTTGCGGACGATCTCGCGGTGCCAGTCCTCGGCGAACCACTCCTTGAGCGCGGCGGCGATGATCGGGCCGACGCCGTCGATGCCCGCCAGTTCCTCCTCGGTGGCCTGCTCGATGCGGTCGACGGAACGGAACTCGCGGGCGAGCGCCTGGGCGGCGACCGGTCCCACGTGGCGGATGGAGAGCCCGTTCAGGAAGCGGGCGAGCGGACGCTGCTTGGCCGCCTCGATGTTCTCCAGCAGCGCGAGGGTGTTCTTCTTCGGTTCGCCCTTCTGGTTCGCGAAGACCGTGACGACCTTCTCCTGGCCCGTCTTGGGGTCCCGCTTGGGCAGTCCGCTGTCCGGGTCGAGGACGTACGCCTTGATGGGCAGCAGCTTGTCCACCGTGAGGTCGAACAGGTCGCCCTCGTCGCTCAGCGGCGGTTCGGCCGGCTCCAGCGGCCGGGTCAGCGCCGCCGCGGCCACCTCGCCGAAGTGCTCGATGTCCAGACACTCCCGGCCGGCGAGATAGGAGACGCGCTCCCGCAACTGGGCAGGGCACGCGCGCGCGTTGGGGCAGCGCAGGTCGATGTCGCCCTCCTTCATGGCCCGCAGCGGCGTCCCGCATTCCGGGCACTCGGCGGGCATCACGAACTCCCGCTCGGTGCCGTCGCGCAGGTCGACGACCGGGCCGAGGATCTCCGGGATGACGTCACCGGCCTTGCGGATCACCACGGTGTCACCGATGAGGACGCCCTTGGCCTTGACCACGTCCTGGTTGTGCAGGGTGGCGAACTCGACCTCGGAGCCGGCGACCGTGACCGGTTCGACCTGGGCGTACGGCGTGACCCGGCCGGTGCGGCCGACGCCCACCTTGATGTCGATGAGCTTGGTGTTGACCTCCTCCGGCGCGTACTTGTACGCGATCGCCCAGCGCGGGGCGCGGGCGGTGGAGCCGAGGCGGCCCTGGAGGCGGATCTCGTCCAGCTTGACGACCACGCCGTCGATCTCGTGCTCCACGGAGTGGCGGTGCTCGCCGTAGTGGGCGATGAACTCCCGCACGCCGTCGAGGCCGTCCACCACCCGGTTGTGCGGGGAGGTGGGCAGGCCCCAGCCCTTGAGCAGATCGTAGGCCTGGGAGAGGCGGGTGAAGCCCGAGTAGCCCTCCAGGGCGCCGATGCCGTGGACGACCATGTGCAGGGGCCGGGTGGCGGTGACGCGCGGGTCCTTCTGCCGCAGTGAACCGGCGGCCGCGTTGCGCGGGTTGGCGAACGGCTTGTCACCGGCCGCGACCAGTCGTTCGTTCAGCTCCAGGAACTTCTCCATCGGGAAGTAGACCTCGCCGCGGATCTCCACCACGTCGGGGACGCGCTCGCCGTGCAGCCGGTCGGGGATCTCGGCGATCGTACGGACGTTGGGCGTGATGTCCTCGCCGGTGCGGCCGTCGCCGCGGGTCGCCGCGCGGGTGAGCCGGCCGCGCTCGTAGGTGAGGTTCACCGCGAGGCCGTCGACCTTCAGTTCGCACAGGAAGTGGTACTCCTGGTCGCCGAGTTCGCGGTGGATACGGTCGGCCCAGGCGGCGAGTTCCTCGTCGTTGAAGGTGTTGTCGAGGGAGAGCATGCGCTCGCGGTGCTCGACCGCGGTGAACTCCGTCGCGTACGCCCCGGCGACCTTCTGGGTCGGCGAGTCGGGCGTGCGCAACTCCGGATACTCCTCCTCCAACGCCTCCAGGGAGCGCAGGAGCTTGTCGAACTCCGCGTCGCTGATGACGGGAGCGTCCTTCACGTAGTACCGGAAGCGGTGCTCCTCGATCTGCTCAGCGAGCCGCGCGTGCTTGTCGCGTGCCTCGGCGGGCACCGTCGTCTCCGCTTGCTTGTCGCCGGCCACCGTATCGTCCTCCCGTTACTCTGGGTTGTCCGCGAGGGATCTCGCCGCCCGGACGCAGTGGGCGAGCGCCGCGCGGGCGTACGCGGGGGAAGCGCCCGCGAGACCGCACGACGGGGTGAGGGTGACCGCGTCCGCGAGAAGCCCCGGGTGCAGCCCCAGCCTGCGCCACAGCGTCCTGACACCCACGACGCTACCGGCAGGGTCTGACAATGGGCCGTCCGTGGACGGCACGACACCGGCGAACAGCCGCGTGCCGCCCTCCACGGCTTCCCCGATCGCCTCGTCGTCACGCTCGGTGAGGAGTGCGAAGTCGAACGAGACGGCGGCGGCACCGGCGCGGCGCAGCAGTGCGAACGGGACGTCGGGTGCGCAGGAGTGGACGACGACGGGGTCGCCGCTGTGCGTAGCGACGACGTCCCGCAGGGTGGCCTCCACGATCTGCCGGTCCACGGCCCTGTGGGTGCGGTAGCCGCTGGCGGTGCGGACCTGTCCGCGCAGTACGGCGGTGAGGGAGGGCTCGTCGAGCTGGAGCACGAGCCGGGCGCCGGGGACGCGGCGCCGTACCTCGGCGAGGTGCAGGCGCAGGCCCTCGGCGAGCGAGGCGGCGAGGTCACGGCAGGCGCCGGGGTCGGAGAGGGCGGACTCGCCGTTCCTCAGCTCCAGGGCGGCGGCCAGTGTCCACGGGCCGACCACCTGCACCTTGAGGTCGCCCTCGTGGCCCTGGGTGAACTCCTCCAGCGCGTCGAGGTCCTCCCCCAGCCAGGACCGCGCCCGCCTGGTGTCCCGGCCCGGACGGTCGGCGAGGCGCCAGCCGCTGGGCTCCACGCGCGCGTACAGCTCGACGAGCATCCCCGCGGTCCGCCCGATCATGTCGGCGCCGGGTCCGCGGGCGGGCAGCTCGGGCAGATGCGGGAAGTCCTCGAAGCTGCCTGTGACGGTCTTGGCCGCCTCCCGTGCGTCCTCGCCGGGCATGGACCCGACACCGGTGGCTCCCGGGAACCTGAACTCGTTCTCACTCACCCCGGAAGCGTAAGCGCTCCGCTTCGGGCCGCCCTTCCTCGCCCACCCATCCCCCGACTCGCCCCACCGAGAAGCACCCCCACGGGAAGGCCCCACCGGCCCCCGAAGCAGCGCACCTCGGCTACGGCCACCCCCTTTCAGTTTCCGGGGCGGGAGTGATCCGGCACGGTCCGCGTCGCACGGCTCGGCGCATCCAGTGGAGCGCTCAGCGGCCCGGGCGGATTGTCACGTCGTTGATTTCCGCGTCGCGTGGTAGGTCCAGGGACGCCAGGATCGTCGTCGCGACGGACTCGGGGTCGATCCAGCGGGCCGGGTCGTACTCCTTGCCCTCCTGCTGGTGGACCTTGGCCTGCATGGGGCTGGCGGTGCGCCCGGGGTAGACGGAGGTGACCCGGACCCCGTTGCCGTGCTCCTCCTCGCGCAGGGAGTCGGCGAGCGCCTTCAGGCCGTGCTTGGAGGCGGCGTACGCGGACCAGCCGGCGTGGGCGCTCAGGCCCGCCCCCGAGTTCACGAAGACCACATGCCCGCGGGCGACCCGCAGCTGGGGCAGGAAGTGACGGGTCAGCTCCGCGGGGGCGATCAGGTTGACGTCGAGCTGGTGCCGCCAGGACTTGGGGGTCAGCTCGTCCACCGCGCCGAGGTCGACCACGCCCGCGATGTGCAGCAGCGAGTCCACCCGGTCCGGGAGCGTCTGGTGCGAGAAGGCCCAGGACAGCCGGTCCGGGTCCGCGAGGTCACCCACGAGCGTGCGCGCCCCGGGGAACTCCGCGGCGAGGTCCTTCGCGCGGCCCGCGTCACGCGCGTGCAGGACGAGTTCGTCCCCGCGCGCCTGGAGGCGGCGCGCCACGGCCGCGCCGATGCCGGAGCCCGTCCCGGTGATCACATGAGTAGCCATGCGGGCCATGGTCGCATCAGCGAGGTGTCACTCGATGCCGCGGCTCTCCTCCAGGTATGCCATCGCCCCGACCGGCTCCTGGGCGAAGAACACCAGGTCGCTCAGCGGGCGGGGCAGGAAACCCTCGGTCTCCATGCGGCGGAACTGCTCCTTGAGGCCGTCGTAGAAGCCCGCGGTGTTGAGCAGCACGACCGGCTTGTCGGTGTGCCCGTGTTTCTTCAGCTCCAGGATCTCGGTGGCCTCGTCGAGCGTCCCGGTGCCGCCCACCATGATCACCACGGCGTCGGCCTTCTCCAGCAGCAGCCGCTTGCGCTCGGCGAGGTCCTTGGCGATCACCATGTGGTCCGTGTCGCGCCGCGCCTTCGCCGAAAGGAACTCCACGGAGACGCCGAGCAGCCTGCCGCCCGCCTCCTGCACGCCGTCCGCGACGACCTTCATCAGACCGACGTCGGAGCCGCCCCACACCAGCGTGTGGCCGCCCTTCCCAATCAGGGTCGCGAAGTCGCGCGCGGGGCGCGTGTAGCGGTCGTCGAGGTCGGCGGCGGACAGGAAGACGCAGATGTTCATGGGCCCCACCGTACGCGGGAAGAAGTCGGGGCCGACGGGTGCTGTTCGGATATGGCCGAAGGACACACCATCACCATCGAACAGGGCGGGCAGCACGTGCGCGTGGTGCACGGGGACCAGGTGCTCGCCGAGACCGACCGCCCCCTGCTGCTGCGCGAGACCGGTTGCCCGGTGCGGTACTACATCCCGGCCGAGGACGTGCGCCTCGACCTCCTCACCCCCTCCGACACCCACACCTACTGCCCCTTCAAGGGCACGGCGTCCTACTGGTCGCTGCCGGACGCGCCGGACCTCGTCTGGGGCTATCCGCAGCCCAAGGACGACGTGGCCCGGATCAAGGACCACCTGTGCTTCTACGAAGTGGAAGTGTCGCCCGCTGAAGTGGCGTGACCGAAGTGTCGGACCGATGACGCGCGTGCCGGATGGCAGTCTGCACAGGCATGGACAAGCAGATCATTTCGCCTGACGGCACGCCCATCGCGTACGGACGCTCGGGAGCGGGCCCTGCCGTCGTCCTGGTGAGCGGCGCGATGTCGACGGGCGGCACGCTGGCCCCGCTGGCCAAGCGGCTCGCGGACCGGTTCACCGTCGTCGTGTACGACCGCCGGGGCCGCGGCGCGAGCGGTGACACGGCGCCGTACGCCGTCGCCCGTGAGGTCGAGGACCTGGCGGCGCTGATCGACGCGGTGGGCGGCCGGGCGGCGCTGTACGGCGTCTCGTCGGGCGGTGCGCTGGCGCTGGAGGCGGCGGCGAGCGGCCTGCCGGTTCCTCGGGTCGCCGTGTACGAGCCGCCGTTCGCGCAGCCCGGCGGTGAGAAGGAGCGCGCCGAGTACACCGAGCGGCTCACCGAGGCGCTGGCCCGAGGGCGGCGCGAGGACGCGGTCGAGTTGTTCCTGCGGCTCACCGGGCTGGCCGAGCAGATGATCCAGGGTGCCCGGCAGTCCCCGATGTGGGCCGACATGGAGGCGATCGCGCCGACCCTGGCCTATGACGACGCCGTGCTGAGCGGCGGTGTGCTGCCGCGGGAGCGGATCGCGTCGATCGCCGTGCCGGTGCTGGCCGTGGCGGGCGGGGCGAGCCCCGAGTGGCTGCGGACGTCGGCGGCTGAGGTCGCGGAGGCGGCTCCCCTGGGCGCGTTCCGCACCCTGGCGGACCAGACCCACATGGTCGACCCGGACGTCCTCGCCCCGGTCCTGGCCGGGTTCTTCGCCGCCTGAGCGGGGCGCTCCGCGCGGGCCGACGGCGCCGGTCTGTGCCGCGCTGTGCCGTCAGTCGGCTGCGGCGCCGATCGTGGCTGGTCGCGCCCGCGCGGCGGAGCCGCATATCGATAGAGCCCCGCGCCCCTTCGGGGCGCTGGCCCCGGTGCCCTTGGCACAACCGCCGGACCGCCGTCCTCGGCTGCGGCGCCGTCGTGGCTGGTCGCCCAGTTCCCCGCGCCCCTTCGGGGCGCCTGCTCAGATCGCTGCGGCCGTCGCGCGCGTGGTCGAGGCGATGGTCGCCGAGCCCACCACGCGCGTGCCGTCGTACAGGACGATCGCCTGGCCCGGGGCGACGCCGCGGACCGGTGCCGCGAACGACACCTCCAGGGCGCCGTCCACCAGTTCGGCGGTCACCTCGGTCTCGTCGCCGTGCGCGCGCAGTTGCGCGGAGTAGCCGCCGGGGCCTTCGGGGGCGGCGCCGCACCAGCGGGGCTTGATCGCGGTCAGCGCGGTGACGTCCAGGGCGGCGGCCGGGCCGACGGTCACGGTGTTGGCCACCGGGGAGATGTCGAGGACGTAGCGGGGCTTGCCGTCGGGGGCCGGGGTGCCGATGCGCAGCCCCTTGCGCTGGCCGATGGTGAAGCCGTACGCGCCGTCGTGGGTGCCCACCTTGGTGCCGGCCTCGTCGATGATGTCGCCCTCGGCCCGGCCGAGCCGCCGGGCGAGGAAGCCCTGGGTGTCGCCGTCGGCGATGAAGCAGATGTCGTGCGAGTCGGGCTTCCTGGCGACGGCGAGCCCGCGGCGCTCGGCCTCGGCGCGGATCTCGTCCTTCGTGGTCACCGTGTCGCCCAGCGGGAACATCGCGTGGGCCAGCTGCCGGTCGTCCAGCACGCCGAGCACGTACGACTGGTCCTTGGCCAGGTCCGAGGCGCGGTGCAGTTCCCGGGTGCCGTCGGGGAGCGTCACCACCTTCGCGTAGTGGCCGGTGCAGACCGCGTCGAAGCCCAGCGCCAGCGCCTTGTCCAGGAGCGCGGCGAACTTGATCTTCTCGTTGCAGCGCAGGCACGGGTTGGGGGTGCGGCCGGCCTCGTACTCGGCGACGAAGTCCTCGACCACGTCCTCCCGGAAGCGGTCGGCGAGATCCCAGACGTAGAACGGGATGCCGATGACGTCGGCGGCGCGGCGGGCGTCGCGTGAGTCCTCGATGGTGCAGCAGCCCCGGGCGCCGGTGCGGAACGACTGCGGGTTCGCGGAGAGCGCGAGGTGGACGCCGGTCACGTCGTGGCCCGCCTCGGCCGCGCGGGCGGCGGCCACGGCGGAGTCGACGCCGCCCGACATGGCGGCGAGGACACGGAGGGGACGGGTGCGCTGCGGGGTGTCAGTCATAGCCCCTCCAGGGTACGGGGACGCGGGAACCGGGGCGCGCGAGTATCCGTTGACGATCACATGGGGGAGACGAAGCGGGACGGGGACCGGCAGTTGGGCAGGCGTGCGCTGCTGGTCGGCGGCGCCGTGGCGGCGGTGGGCACGGCCGTGCTGGCCCGTGAGGAGCTGTCCCACCTGTGGTGGCGCCTTCCGGGGGTGGACAAGCCGCGGGTGGCGGGCGCGGTGGACTTCCGGGGCGCGCGCTGGGTGGCCGCGTCCACGGCGAACTACCGGCGGGCGGACCGGCCGGCCGACTACCGGATCGATCGGGTGGTGGTCCATGTGACGCAGGGTGGTTACCGCAGCGCGGTGCGGGTCTTCCAGGATCCGGGGCACGGGGCGGCCTCGCACTACATCGTCCGCAAGGACGGCCGGGTCACGCAGTTGGTGCGCGAGCTGGACGTGGCGTTCCACGCGGGGAACCGGGAGTACAACGAGCGCAGCGTCGGCATCGAGCACGAAGGGTTCGTGGAGCACGCCTCGTCCTTCATGGCCGAGATGTACGCGGCCTCCGCGCGGCTCACGGCCGCGATATGCGCCCGCTACGGCATACCCGTGGACCGCGGGCACATCATCGGGCATGTGGAGGTACCCGGCACGGACCACACGGACCCGGGGCGGCACTGGGACTGGGACCGGTACCTGCGGCTGGTGCGCGAGGCATCGACCGACCGCGCGCAGTCCACCACGTCGGCGACATGACGCCTGCCGGCACACGCGGCCCCGCTGGAGGCCAGAACGACGGCAGAGCGGGAGACGGCGGGGCAGGCCGGTCCGGCAGGTCGAGAGCGGCGACGGCGCGGAACGTTCGACGACGAGGGCGCCGACGGGGCGGGGCGTGAGGACTCGGCGGGCCGACGGCAGAGGCGGGTTCGGCCCGGGGAAACATCAATGAGGACAAGGAGCAAGGCGCGTTGAAGCAAGGGAGGCCCGCGGGGCGCGTATGCGCAGTCGCATGAGGCACACGGCGCGGGGGCAGGCCGCGTGAAGGGGACGGCGGGGGTATTCGGGCGGGTCGAACCGAGGGCGACGGCGCGGGCGGGTTTGGGCCGGTCGACAGGAGGACCGAGCGAGGATGTATTCGGATCGGTCGAGAACCAGGAGCACGGCGAGGACGCATCCGGGCCCGTCAAAACCGCGACCACGGCGAGGACGCATACGAACCCGTCGAGACCACGACCACGGCGACGACGCATACCAGCCCGTCGAAACCACGACCACGGCGAGGGTGGAATGCCGCGGTGTTCTGGTGGTGACGGTGCCGGCGCGATCGGTCGTCTGAAGCGGACGGGGCCGGGCGGCGGTTGGGGGACGCCCCGTTGGGGCCGGGGGTGTCAGGTGAGGCCGGCTGCTCGGGCTCGTTCGACCGCGGGACCGATGGCCTTGGCGACGGCCTCCACGTCGGCCTGGGTCGAGGTGTGGCCCAGGGAGAAGCGGAGCGTGCCGCGGGCCAGGTCCGGGTCGGTGCCCGTGGCCAGCAGGACATGGCTGGGCTGGGCGACGCCCGCGGTGCAGGCGGAGCCGGTGGAGCACTCGATGCCCTGGGCGTCCAGCAGGAGCAGCAGGGAATCGCCCTCGCAGCCGGGGAACGTGAAGTGGGCGTTGGCCGGGAGACGGTCCACGGGGTCGCCGCCGAGGATCGCGTCCGGCACCGCCGACCGCACGGCGGCGACGAGTTCGTCGCGCAGGGCGCCGATCTCGCGGGCGAACGAGGCGCGCTGGGCGGCCGCCACCCGGCCGGCGACGGCGAAGGAGGCGACGGCGGGGACGTCGAGGGTGCCGGAGCGGACATGCCGCTCCTGGCCGCCGCCGTGCAGGACGGGTACGGGGGTGTACTCACGGCCTAGGAGCAGGGCCCCGATGCCGTACGGGCCGCCGATCTTGTGACCGGAGACGGTCAGCGCGGCAAGCCCGGACGCGGCGAAGTCGACCGGAACCTGACCGAACGCCTGCACCGCGTCGGCGTGCAGCGGGATGCCGAACTCGCCCGCCGCCTCCGCCAGTTCATGGACCGGCAGGACGGTGCCGATCTCGTTGTTGGCCCACATGACCGTGGCCAGGGCGACGTCGTCGGGGTTGCGGGCGATGGCCTCGCGCAGGGCGTCCGGGTGGACGCGGCCGTACCGGTCGACGGGCAGGTATTCGACGGTGGCGCCCTCGTGTTCGCCGAGCCAGTGGACGGCGTCGAGGACCGCGTGGTGCTCGACGGGGCTGGACAGGACGCGGGTGCGGGCCGGGTCGGCGGCACGGCGGGCCCAGTACAGGCCCTTGACGGCGAGGTTGTCGGCCTCGGTGCCCCCGGAGGTGAAGACGACCTCGCTGGGGCGGGCGCCCAGCGCCTCCGCGAGGGTTTCCCGGGACTCCTCGACCGTACGGCGGGCCTGCCGGCCGGAGGCGTGCAGCGAGGACGCGTTGCCGGTGACGCTCAGGTGGGCGGTCAGTGTCTCCGCCGCCTGCGGGAGCATCGGAGTGGTCGCGGCGTGGTCGAGGTAAGCCATGGTGAGGCCGATTCTACGGCGCCTGCTCCGGCAGCCTAGGGGGGTGTGGGGCTGCATCTCGGCCAGTCGGGGCGGCGGGGTGCGGCCCGTCCCTGGCCGCTCGCCCCGTGAAGCCGGGGCCGTGCCCGCGCGCGGCGGCGGTCGCCCGGCTCAGAAGCTCCAGGAAACCGTGCGGTCGGCCTCCATGAAGGCCACCAGGACCAGCAGGTCGGCGATGCCCAGGGTGAGGCCGAGGACGGCGCGGCCGGGGCGGGTGGTGCCGCGCCACAGGGCGACGCCGGCCAGCGCGACGGCGATGGGGCCGAGGACGAGGTTGAGGACGAGGAGGCCGAGCAGGCCCAGGATGAAGGACGCGACGGCCATGCCGTCGGCGTCCCGGGTGGCGGGACGGCGGGTGGCCGGTGCGGTGAGGTGCATGGTGGTCAGCTCCCGACGGTCGGCTGGTTCGGAGACGGTGGGGGTGGACTGTGGGCGTGGACTGTGGGGGTGCGGTGCGTCGGGGTCAGTCGGCCGACCGGCCGCGACGGCGGGCGTGGCGCTCGCGGAGGGCGAAGACACCGAGCCAGACGGCGATGGCGGCGCCGGCGACGGCGGTGAGGGGCAGCGGCGCATGGGCGACGGTGCCCATCAGGACGCCCAGCAGCAGGAGCGCGGCGACGATGAACAGCATGGGATGTGATCCCCTTCCGAGATGCTCTCGTGAGGTCTCGGTGAACGGTTGTGGCTACAACTGTTCACTGACTACCCACCCTAGCGCGCCGGACACCTTCCCAATCCTGGAGAACAGTTGTTAACTGGATGACATGAGTCACACCCTCGGAATCCGGCAGGCCCAGAAGCAGAAGACCCGGCAGGCGCTCCTGGACGCGGCGTTGGGGCTGCTGGAGGAGCAGAGCCTGAGCAGCCTGGGCCTGCGCGAGGTCACCCGCGCCGTCGGGATCGCGCCGACCGCCTTCTACCGGCACTTCCGCTCCATCGCGGACCTCGGCGTGGCCCTCGTCGACGAGGCGCTGGGGAGTCTGCACCCGATGGTGCGCATGACGGTCGCCACGGCCGACGGCGACGAACGCATCGCCCGCGCCGTCGAGTTGATCTCCGGTCATGTGCGGACACACCCCGCTCACATCCGCTTCCTCGCCCGGGAGCGGCACGGCGGGGTGCAGCCGGTGCGCGAGGCCATCCGGGAGCAGTTGGCGCGGTTCGCGCAGGAGGTGAAGGCGGAGCTGGCCAAGGATCCGGAGGCCGCGGGCTGGGACGACGACGACCTGCTGATGCTGGCCCACCTCTACGTCGACCAGATGATCAGCACGGCCTCACTGTTCCTGGAGGCCATGGAGGCGCCGGACGCGTCGGAGGCGGAGCGCGAACACGTCACCCGGGTCGCGACCAGCCGGCTCCGGCTGATCGGCATCGGCCGCCGGCACTGGCTGCCCTGACCGCACCCCGCGCCGGCCCTCCGGACCCGACGACCGAGACGGACCGCTCCTCGCACCGGTCCCCCACCACAGGGCACCCCGGCCACCGGCCCACCGGGCCCCCGGCGTCGAAGCCGGCCGCGCTCCACGCCCCCAAGGCCCCGGCCCCCGAAGTCAGCCGCTCGTCGCGCCGCTCCCCCAGGCCCGGAGCAGCCGGCCGGTCCGACGCCGTGCGCCGAATTCGACGTGCGCACGCTGCTGAGCCATATCGTCGGCGGCGCCCGGCACAACACGGTGAAGACACAGGAGAGCGACGAGCGGATGGCGGCACCGGTGCGGGTGCCGTGGGGCGAGGTTCCGGGTCGGGCCGCGCTCGCCGGCTATATGAGGGAGATCGTGACGCACACCCGGGATCTCTCCGAGGCCCTTGGGTATCCGCCTGAACTCGCCCCGGATCTTGCCTAGTTCGCGCTGGCGAACGCCCGGCGGGTGCTGCCGGAGTCCCGGCCGCGGGGCGCCGAGACCCCCTTCGACGCCGCCGTCGCGGCGCCCGAAGGGGCCGATGCCTACGGCCGGTTGGCGGCCTGGCCGGGGCGCAGGCCGCTCAGCCGAGCCTGACCCGGGCCAGTTGCCGGGACTGGGCGACCAGCCGGTCCGCGCCGTCCCAGACCTCGGCGTCCTCCTCCAGGAAGCCGCCGGCCAGATTGCGGGTGGTGATCGACACCCGCAGCGGGCCGGGCGCCGGACGGTGCCGCACATGCACGGTCA
The DNA here is from genome assembly GCF_042873595.1 of Streptomyces sp. NPDC004629. Taxonomy (NCBI): domain Bacteria; kingdom Bacillati; phylum Actinomycetota; class Actinomycetes; order Kitasatosporales; family Streptomycetaceae; genus Streptomyces; species Streptomyces sp. NPDC004629. The sequence continues at coordinate 184,536 of NZ_JBIALO010000013.1, forward strand.
GCTCGACCGTGGGGACCCAGCCGGACAGGCCCAGTTCGAAGGCGGTGGGCGGCAGGGAGTCGACCGCGAGCAGCAGCGCGAGGGGGTCGGCGTCCCGGCCGTCCGCGAGGCCGAACCAGGAGCGCATCTCTCCCTTGCCGGAGGGTGTGCCGAGCGCCCAGCCGAGGGTGGCGGGGTCGAGCTTCAGCGTCAGCCGGTCGGCGAGGGCCGAGCCGACGTCCACCGGGTTCGGGCCGTCCTGGGGGCCGAAGCACCGGTCCATGGGCGGGAGCGCGGGCGGCGTCGCGGTCGTACGGACGTCGTCCGGGAGCGCGTCGAGGTCGCCGTAGGAGGCGAGGACGCGGATGCGCTCGACCTCGTCGCCGTGTTCGTCGCGCTGGTAGAGGGAGGCCTGGCCGGTGGAGAGGGTGCGGCCGGTGCGCACGGTCTCGGTGCGGACGACGGCCGGGCCGGGCCGGGAGACGGTCAGGTAGTGTGCGGAGACCGTGAACGGGTCGGGATGCGGAAGGGTGTCCGCGAGGGCCCGGCCGAGAACGGCCAGCAGATAGCCGCCGTTGACCGCGTTGGCGATCGTCCAGCCGGCGTGCAGGTCAATGTCGTAGACGCCGGGCGCGCGCCGGGTGACGGCGGTGTCGCGGTCGAACTCGCTGTCGCCGGGCACGGCCCGCCGGTCCGCTGCGGTGGCTTGTTCTGGCATGCGTGAACCGTACAACGGATAACTACTAAGCGGTAGCTTCGGGCGCGCTGGTCTGATCACATGACGATTCGTCCGCCGGGTGAGGTTCCGGCAATTTCTCGGTAAGTGTCCGGACACGTCCGTAACCCCGCGCCGGTCTTTCCCCTCTATGGGGGCATGAGCCTCACCGGGACCGCGTTCCTCTACACGACCTTCGTGCTGTGCGTCGTCGCCCTCGTCCTGCCGCTCGTCCTGTGGTCGCGGATACGGGGGCCGAGGGCCCTGCGCGGCGTCGCCCGGACGCTGATGCTGCTGTTCGCCCAGGGCACCGCCGTGACCCTGGTCTTCGTCCTGGTCAACAACTCCAACAACCTGTACGACAACTGGTCCGACCTGCTCGGCACCGGCAACCATGTCCAGCAGGCCGCGAACCTGGGCCGGGACGGCACCGGCGGGCTCGCGCTCCAGCGGCTGCCCAAGGTGAAGCAGGCGTTCCAGGCGGCCGACGGCCCCGGCATGCGCGCGGCCGGCGGGGTCCGCGTGACCCAGCTACGGGGCCGGGTGTCCGGGGTGAACGCGGAGGTCTACGTCTGGCTCCCGCCGCAGTACGGCCAACCCGCCTACCGGCACCGGAAGTTCCCCGTGGTGGAACTGCTGCCCGGCTACCCCGGCTCGGCGAAGGCGTGGTTCGGCTCGCTGAAGGCGCACGAGCAGGTGCTGCCGCTGATGGAGAGCGGCCGGGTCGCGCCGTTCATCCTGGTGGCGCCCCGCACCAACCTGCTGGCCGGGGTGGACACGGGATGCGCGAACATCCCCGGCACGGTGAACGCCGACAGCTGGCTGAGCATCGACGTGCCCAAGATGGTCACGGACAACTTCCGCGCGGAGACCGGGCCGGCCGGCTGGGCGGTCGCCGGGTACTCGGCGGGCGCGCACTGCGCGGTCAAGCTGGCCGTGGCCCACCCCGACCGCTACCGCGCCGCGGTGAGCCTGTCCGGCTACAACGACCCCATCGGCGAGCGGAACTCGCTGACGGCGCAGGACCCGGCCGTGCGCGCCCGCAACAACCCCTATCTGCTGCTGAAGAAGGCCCCCGTACCGCCCAGGATCGCGCTCTACGTCTCCGGCGAGTCCGGCGACGGCTACCAGGCCGGCGTGGCCCTGGAGTCGGTGGCCAGGGCGCCGACGGCGGTGCATGTGGTGTTCCTGCCGCGCAGCGCGGGCGGGCACACCCTGGCGCTGTGGCGGCCCCAGGTGCCGGCTGTGTTCCGCTGGCTGACCGTGCAGATGGGCCGGGGCCGGATCGTCGGCGCTACTCCTCCGTCACCGTCGACCGCCGGTTCCACGCGCGCGGCGCTCGCCAGTGGAAACGCATCGCCAGCAGCCGCAGGACGAAGGCGGTGAGCGCCGCGAGCCCACTGGTGAACGGGTTCAGCGCGCCGTAGCGCAGGCACAGCGCCACCAAGGCGGCGCCGACGATCGCCGGGACCGCGTACAGATCGCGGTCCCAGCGCAGCAGGGAGGGCACCTCGTTGGCGAGCACGTCGCGCAGGACGCCGCCGCCGACCGCGGTGGCCAGGCCCAGCGCCGCCGACGCGGTCAGGCCGAGCCCGTAGGCGTACGCCTTCGTCGTCCCCGCCACGCAGAACAGCCCGAGGCCCGCCGCGTCGAAGACGTTGACCGCGACCTGGATGCGCTCCACCTGGGGGTGCAGGAAGATGACCAGCAGGGCGGCGAGCAGCGGCGTGCTGAAGTACCCCAGGTCCGTGAACGCGGCCGGCGGGACGGCGCCGATGACCAGGTCGCGGAACAGCCCGCCGCCGAGCGCGGTGACCTCGGCGAGCACGGCGATGCCGAAGACGTCGAAGTTCTTGCGCACGGCCAGCAGCGCACCGGAGATCGCGAAGACGAAGATGCCGACGAGGTCGAGGGTGTGCTGGACGGACGGGCCGAAGAGTTGCTGGGACACCCGGACATTCTCACCCGCGGTGGAACGCGGGTCCGGCACGGCCGGGCGCGGGACGGTCGCCGCACATGCCGGACGGGAGGGCGCGCCCCGCACACCCTCCCGTCCGGTCCTTCGGCGGCCTCAGCGGGCCGCCTCGCCCGGTGTCCCTATGCGTCCTTCGACCGCGGCGTCTCGTCCGTCGCCGCCTCACCGGCGGCGTCACGAGCGGCCTCCTCGGGCTCGTCGTCAGAGGTCTCCCGGGACTCGCCCGCGGGAGCGTCCGCCGTGGACTCCGCCGCGGTCGACGCGTTGGACGCGGACGCCTCCGCGCTCGCCTCGGCGGGCCGTGCCGCGGTCTTCTCAGCGGTCACCGCGGCACCCTTCTCGGCACTCGCCTCAGCGGGCTCCTCAGCGGTCTTCTCGGTGGTCTTCTCGGTGGTCTTCGCCGCGGGCTCACCGGCAGGTGCTTTCGCGGTCTCCTCGGCGGGCGCGTCCGCGTCCTGCTCCGAGACCGCCGCCGCGACCGCGGCCGACGTCTCCGCCGACTCCTCCAGGATCGCGTCCGGGACGAGTTCCCCGGCCTCCTTCGCCGCGGACAGCAGGACGGTGTCCTGCGGCGCCTGGTCGGCGAAGTTCTCCGGGTGATGGCAGGCGACGCGCTGACCGGGCTGGAGCTCCAGGAGCTGCGGCTCGGTCGTGCGGCAGATCTCCGTGGCCTTCCAGCAGCGGGTGTGGAAGCGGCAGCCGCTCGGCGGGGCGATCGGCGAGGGCACGTCGCCCTTGAGCAGGATGCGCTCGCTCTTGGCGTTCTTCCGCCTCGGGTCCGGGATCGGCACGGCCGACATCAGCGCCTTGGTGTACGGGTGCATCGGCGCCTTGTACAACGATTCGCGGTCGGCCAGCTCCACGATCTTGCCGAGGTACATCACCGCGATCCGGTCCGAGACATGCCGGACGACCGAGAGGTCGTGCGCGATGATCACATAGGTCAGGCCCAGCTCCTGCTGGAGGTCGTCGAGGAGGTTCACGACCTGTGCCTGGATCGACACGTCGAGGGCCGACACCGGCTCGTCCGCCACGACCAGTTTCGGGTTGAGCGCGAGCGCGCGGGCGATGCCGATGCGCTGGCGCTGACCGCCGGAGAACTCGTGCGGATAGCGGTTGTAGTGCTCGGGGTTGAGGCCCACGACCGACAGCAGCCGCTGCACTTCCTTCTTGATGCCGCCCTCGGGCATCACCCCCTGGAGCTTGAAGGGAGCGCCGATGATGGTGCCGATGGTGTGCCGCGGGTTCAGCGACGAGTACGGGTCCTGGAAGATCATCTGCACATCGCGGCGCAGCGGACGCATGCCGCCGACGCCGAGGTGCGTGATGTCCTTCCCCTCGAACTCGACCTTCCCGGCGGTCGGTTCGAGCAGCCGGGTGATCAGCCGGCCCATCGTGGACTTGCCGCAGCCCGACTCGCCCACCACGCCGAGGGTTTCGCCGGAGCGCACCTCGAAGTCGAGGCCGTCGACCGCCCGCACCGAACCGGCCTGCCGCTGCAGCAGGCCCTTCCTGATCGGGAAGTACTTCTGCAGCCCGGTCACCTTCAGCAGGACCTCGCCGGGTGCGGCGTCCTTGTCCAGGGTGGCCGTCCCCGCGGTCTGCGCCCTGGCGTCGTCGGCGTCGTCGCTCTGTGCAGGGATGCTCACTGCGTTGTCCTCTGCGTTCTCACTCACAGCTTCGGCGCAATCTCTTCGGTCCAGATACGCTCCCGCTGCTCCTGCGACATATGGCAGGCGGCCCAGTGCCGACTGCCGACCTCGGTCAGCTCGGGGCGGACCGTGCGGGTGACGTTGTCCTTCGGTACGTCGGCGTACGGGCAGCGCGGGTTGAAGGCGCAGCCGGACGGGACGTTGATCAGGGAGGGCGGGGAGCCCTTGACCGGGATCAGCCGCTCCTGCTGCTCGCGGTCGAGGCGCGGCATCGAACCCAGCAGGCCCCAGGTGTAGGGGTGGCGGGGCTCGTAGAAGACCTTCTCGGCCGGGCCACGCTCGACGCATCGGCCGCCGTACATCACCAGGATGTCGTCGGCCAGTTCGGCGACGACGCCCAGGTCGTGGGTGATGATGACGACCGCGGAGCCGAACTCCTTCTGCAGGTCCCGGATCAGGTCCAGGATCTGCGCCTGGACCGTCACGTCCAGGGCGGTGGTCGGCTCGTCCGCGATCAGCAGCTCGGGGTTGTTGACCAGCGACATCGCGATCATCGCGCGCTGGCGCATACCGCCGGAGAACTCGTGCGGGTAGCTGTCGACCCGCTTGTCGGGCTGCGGGATGCCCACCCGGTCGAGCATCTCGACCGCACGCCGCTTGGCGGTCTTCTTGTCGACGTCGTGGTGGATCCGGTACGCCTCCACGATCTGCTGGCCGATCGTGTAGTACGGATGCAGCGCGGACAGCGGGTCCTGGAAGATCATCGCCATCTGCCGGCCGCGCAGCTTGCGGACGTGGTCGGGGTCCGCGGACAGCAGTTCGGTGCCGTCCAGCCAGATCTCGCCGGAGATCTGCGCCTTGCGCTTGCCGTACTGGCCGGCCGTGTGCAGGCCCATGATGCCGAGCGAGGTCACCGACTTGCCGGAGCCCGACTCGCCCACGATCCCGAGGGTCTTGCCCTTCTCCAGCTTGAAGCTGAGTCCGTCGACGGACTTGACCAGGCCGTCGTCGGTCGGGAAGTGCACCTTCAGGTCGCGCACTTCGAGGAAGGCGGTGCTGGGCGAGGCGGCGGTGGGCTCGCCCACGGCCGCTCCGCTCTTGCTGAGTTCGGTCATGCGAGCCTCACTCGGGGGTCGATCACGGCGTAGAGGATGTCCACGACCAGGTTGGCGATGAGCACGGCGAGCGAGGTGATCAGGACCACGCCCAGGATGATGGGCAGGTCCTGGGTCTTGATCGCGTTCAGCACGGCCTGGCCGAGACCGGGCAGGTTGAACGTGGTCTCGGTGAGGACCGCGCCGCCGATCAGGGCCCCGAGGTCCATGCCGAGCATGGTCAGGATCGGCGTCATCGTGGAGCGCATGGCGTGCTTGCCGATGACGGTCTGCTCCCGCAGCCCCTTGGCACGGGCGGTGCGGATGTAGTCCTCGCCGAGGATCTCCAGCATGGTGGCCCGGGTGATCCGGGCGTACATCGCCGCGTAGAGGAACGCGAGACTGACCCAGGGCAGGATCATGCCGCCGAGCCAGCCGGTGAAGCTGTCCGCGAGCGGGACGTACTGCGCGTCGATCCAGCCGAGTCCATAGGAGAAGATCGCCAGGGCGAGCAGACCGGTGAAGTAGATGGGGAGCGAGACACCCGCCAGCGCGACGACCATCGCGCCGCGGTCCCAGATGCTGCCCCGCTTGAGCGCGGAGAGGACACCGGCCGCGACGCCGAAGATCAGCCACAGGACGGCAGCGCCGAGCGCGAGACCCAGGGTCACCGGGAAGCGGTCGGTGAGCACCGGCCAGATGGCCTGCTCGCTGCGGAAGGAGTAGCCGAAGCACGGCGCGGCGCAGTGGGTGACGTCACCGCCGGCCGCGTAGGTGCGGCCCGCGAAGATGCCCTTGAAGAACTCCCAGACCTGGGCGTAGATCGGGTCGTTCAGGCCCAGCTTCACCCGTACGGCCTCGACGGCCGCGGGATCGGCCTGCTTGCCCACGAAGCTCGTGGCGATGTCGACGCCCGCCCACTTGGGGACGAGGAAGAAGATGCCGAAGACCACCATGATGATGACCACGAGCATCACTGCGGCGGCGAACAACCGCCTGATGAGGTAAGCGAGCACAGCTCTCGGCCCGCCGCGGGCCGCGGGCCACCGGTAGGGGTGCCTCCCACGCCTTGTGGGCGGTGGGGGACCTCCGGTGGCCCGCGATCACGCGTCGCCGGCCTTCACCTGCCTTTCGTGCCGTACGGCGGGTGTGCCGGGTTACTTCGGGTTCTTCAGGCCGATGTTGACGAAGTCGTAGAAGCCGCTGTAGCCGTCGGACGTGTAGACGTTCGCCAGGTTGCTGGAGCGCCAGTTGATGAACTTCTCGAACACGAAGGGCAGGTAGTAGCCGCCCTCCATGACCTTGTGGTTGATCTCCGTGGCGATCTTGGCCTTGCCCGCGTCGTCCAGCGTGTTGACGTAGTCGTCGAACAGGCCGTCGATCGCCTTGTCCTTGATCAGAGCGTAGTTGTTGTTACCGCTCTCCAGGATGTACTTGCTGTCCCACAGCGGCAGACCGTAGCCCTGGACGGACGGGAAGTCCGGGCCCCAGCCCATGATGATGATGCCGTAGCCCTTCTTCTTCACGTTCGAAGGGCTGCCGATGATGCCGGTGGTCTGCGAACCGTCGTACTGGTCGATCTCGACGTCGATGCCGATCTTCTTCAGCGACGCCTGGAGCGACTGGGCGGTGGCCACCTCGACCGGCTTGTTGTTGCGGACGGCGATGGTGGTCTTGAAGCCGTTCGGCTTGCCGCAGGCCTTCAGCTCTTCCTTGGCCTTGGTGGCGTTGCCGTTCTTGTCGGCGCCGGCCAGCTCGTACGGGTCGTAGCTCTGGCCCTCGGAGCCGGGCACCGCCGGAGGCAGCATGTTGGTGCCGATGTCACCACCGGCGAGCGGGCCGCCCCGGGCGGTCTGCAGCGACACGTGGTCGGCGCCGTAGATGACGGCCTTGCGGCAGTGGATGTTGTCGAACGGCTTCACGCTCTGCGGGAAGACCGCGTAACGGATGTAGCCGGTGACCGGGTTGTCCAGGTTGGCCTTGTGCTGCTTCAGGGCGATGGTGCGGCCCTGCGGGGACATGCCGGTCTGGTTGAGGTCCAGGTCCAGGTCACCGTTGATCAGGCGCTGGTCGAGGTCGTTGGCGTTGGTGAAGAACTTGACCGTGATCTTGTCCGGGTACGCCTTGCGGACCGGGTCCGAGGCCTGCTTCCACTCGGTGTTGCGGACCAGGGTGAGGTCCTTGCCCGGGTTGTAGGACTCGAACTTGTACGGGCCCGAGGAGAACGGGCGTAGCTGGTACTTGGACTTGGTGTCCTTGTCCTGACGGACCGGGGAGCCGGAGGTCAGGGCCAGCATTTCCTCGAAGTCCGAGTTGGCCTTCGGCAGGTGGAAGACGATGGTCTTGTCGTCCGGCGTCTCGATCGCCTTCAGGCCGAGCTTGTCCGCGGACTTGTCCTTGTACGGACCCTGGTACTCACCCTTGGGGTCGAGCACCTCCTTCAGGTACGTCGGACCGCCGGAGAGCACGTCCTGTGCCCACACCCGCTCGATGCCGTACTTGACGTCCTTCGAGGTGATCGGCTTGCCGTCTTCCCACGTGATGCCGTCGCGCAGGGTGTACGTGTAGGTCTTGCCGTCGTCGCTGACCTTGGCCACACTCGTCGCGAGGTCCGGCACCACAGCGGCGCCTTCCTTGCCCGGGGCCGGCTTGTTGGTGACGAGCTGACGGCTGTAGTAGCGCGAGAAGTCCCACATGAAGCCGTAGTAACCGCGGGTGGTGTCCCACGAGTCGGCGTCCTGGGCACCGCCGAACCTCAGCGTGCCACCCTTCTTGGCCAGCGAGGCCTGGGCGACCTTGTTGTTCGCGGCGTCGAAGCCCGCGGCGCCGTTCTTCGAGCCCTTGTCGCCACTGTCGTCGCCGCCGCCGCACGCTGCCGTGGTCAGCAGCGCGGCGACCACGGCGGCAGCGGCCATGGCCTGCTTGCGCCGCCCTGAGGTGCGTTGGGTAGTCACGATCTCGGATCCTCCGGATGGATTTGATGAGAGATCCCGTGTATGAGCCACGGGTCGCTTGGGGTACGGCAGTTCAGCGGGAGCCCTTCGGGTCCAGCGCGTCGCGCACGCCGTCGCCGAAGAGGTTGAAGGCAAGAACGGTGATGAAGATCGCCACGCCCGGGACCACCATGTACATGGGATCCGAGTCGTAGTAGTCGATCGCGCTCGAAAGCATCTGCCCCCAGGAGGCCGTGGGCGGCTTGACGCCCACGCCCAGGAAGCTGAGTGCCGCCTCGGTGAGGATGTTGGTGGGGATCATCATCGTCGTGTAGACGATGACCGGCGCGACGAGGTTGGGCAGCAGTTCCTTGAAGAGGATGTACAGCCGCCCGGCGCCCAGCGATCGGGCGGCCTCGACGTACTCCCGCTCACGCAGGGACAGCGTCTGGCCGCGCACCACGCGTCCGATGTAGGGCCAGCCGAAGAAGCCGATGACCAGGATCATCACGAACACGCGCACGCTCGTACCGGTCAGCCCCAGCATGTCGCTCGGCATGACGGAGACGAGGGCGATGATGAAGAGCAGCTGCGGGAAGGCCAGCAGGCCGTCCATGACCCGGCTGATGACGGAGTCGACCCAGCCGCCGAAGAAGCCCGCGAGGATCCCCAGGACGGTGCCCAGGATCACGGCCACGACCGCGGACAGGAAGCCGACCAGCAGCGAGATACGGGCGCCGTAGAGGATGCGCGCGAAGATGTCGCGGCCGTTGACCGGCTCGACGCCCAGCAGGTGGTCCGCGCTGATGCCGCCCAGCGAGCCGGTGGGAGTGCCGAACAGCGGGTCGATCAGATCCTCGTGGTAGACGTCGGGGTCCTGCCCGACGAGGCTCGTGATCACCGGCGCCAGCAGGGCGATCACGATGAGCGCCAGGACCACGATGCCGCCCGTGAGGGCGAGCCTGTCCCGCTTGAGGCGTTCCCAGGCGATCCGCCCCAAAGAGCGTCCCTGGACGGCCTTGGCGCCGGCGCTGACAACCGCCGCTTCCTCGGCCGGGCTCGGGGCCGCTTCCGCGGTCGGCTCGTGCAATGGTGCCGTCATCTGGCAGGGACCCCTCTCAACCGGCGGTAGCCGGCCCGCACTTGCCGCTGTGGCGGCATGATCAGTCCGTCGTACAAAGGGGCGACAGGCCCCTGCTGCGGGAGTCTTCAACGCTTGGGCGATCTGCTGCCAGACTTGGCGGCGAATGGATGCGCAAACGTGATGCTGTCTGGAGGGTTCCGTTATCCGGACAGTGGGTAACGGGGTTCGGACGCGGAGGAGTTGGACCAACGGGACGGAGTCGGACTTTCCAGCCCGCTCTACACGCGAAGACCCATCGCTGTCACTCCGTCACCCGGCTCACCATCCGCCCGCGACGGCATCGCGTCAGTACCTGCCCTGAACCGGGGGATAGCCGTACCCGGCGGCCGGGGCGGGCGGTTGGGCGGCGTGCGCGTCACGGTCGTAGAAGGGGCGGGTGCCGGCCCGCATCCACATGACGACCGGGTCGTACTCGTCGGTCATCGCGACGGTCGCGACCGGCAGCCCGTCCGGGACGGCGCCCATCGACTGCTGCATCATCGCGCGCACCGAGTCCACCGCGGGCGGCGAAGTGTCGTACACATCAAGGCCGATGGCGAGGTACGGCGCCCCGAGGGCGGGTTGTACCCAGGCCCGGCGCAGCGAGCGGACGGCCGCAGTGCGGTGGGCGTTCTGCGCGAGCAGGGCGTAGAACTGCGGGATCTCGATGCCGGGTTCCGACAGTCTGAGCGGGCCGGCCGGCTGACGGTCCAGGCCCGTGGCGATGCGCCGCAGATCGAGCCAGGGGACGCCGACGCCGCCGCCCGGCGCGTGCGGGTTGAGCCAGAGCCCGTAGTGGTCGGGGTAGAGGGTGCGGGCGACGTCGACCCCGTCGACCACCTCGTACGAGCGGTTCCAGCCACTCGCGGAGAGTTCCTGGGCGGAGGTGACGCAGGGGACGTAGCCGTGACCGTCGATCTCCATGGTCCCGTACTGGGCGTCGGGCGAGCCGGACTGACCGTGCCACAGCAGCATCCAGACCTGGCCGGAGCCGGGGGTCGCGAGCGCGCGCAGCAGCGCCTCATAGGCGTCGTAGCGCCCGGGCGTGACCTGGCGCAGCGTGTGCTCGACGCTGCCGCTGAGGCTCGCGCTCACCTGACTTACCGCCTCTTCTTCGAGTACCCCGAATTCCCCCACAGCTTAAGCGCCCCACCCCCCACCCCACCCCGCCCATCAGGCCGGCGCCCCAAAGGGGCGCGGGGAACGGCGCGACCAGCCACAACGGCGCCGCAGCCGAACGACGACGCCCGGCAACGTCCCGCGCCCAGCCACCAACGGCGCCGCAGACGAAACGACCGCGTCGAAACGGCCCACCCAGCGGAGCGCTACCGTTCGTAGAACGGCCGTACATTCGTCCGAAGCCACTCCCCCACCGGGTCCTCGGCGACGTCCAGCAGGACCAGGTTGACCGGCCACCGCACCGGGGCCTTCGCGAGGGCCCGGCCCAGTGCCTCCAGCGGCAGCGCGCGCAGATCGCCTTCCCACTGGGTGAGTTCGACCCCCACGAACAGCACCGGCTCCGCCGTCTCGATGGCCGCGAGGCACCGGCGGGCCGTGCGGATGACGCCGATCGCGGTGAACTCGGCGGAGGCGGCGGACAGGAAGTCGACCGGGTCGTCCTGCCAGTCGGGCTCGAACAGCCGGACCCGGCCGCCGCCCGCCGGGCCGTCCAGCTCGGTGCGGCCGGCCCGGCACAGTTCGGCCACCGCGTCCGGCGGGAGCGGGGCACCGACCACGCCGCCCGGGTTGACCGCGATGCCGACCTGCGGGGGCAGACCGCGGGCGAACTCCACGGCGGGGGCGATGGTGTACGACATGTGGGAGCCGACGACCTGGCGGAACTGCTCCTCGGAGGTGAAGACCGGCACATGGACCTGCCCGTCGATGTCCACGGTGGGCAGGTCCAGGGGGCCGCTGTGCGGGCCGCCGCCGCTCGGCAGCGGGATCCACAGGAAGCTGCGGCCGAGGACCTCGATGATCCGGCCGCCGGCCGACGGGACGCCGAGCGAGGCCGAGAGCACCTCCTCCAGCTCGTTGCCGGGCCATCCGCCGTGCGGGTGGGGGTGCGCCTGTGCCGGGAAGTCCATCTGTCTACCGCCTGCTGGGAACCGCTGCTGTGGCTGAAAAGGCTAACGGGTGGCGGCGACGACCTTCACCGTGCGAAGCCGATCCGGTGCAGCAGGTCCGCCGCGTCCCGGTCGAGGAGCACCGCGGAGCCGCAGCCCTCGGGCAGTTCTCCCCGCTCCACGGCGCGCAGCAGCCGGGCCGCCGACCTGCGGTGACGCAGGAAGGCGTGGCGGGAGACGCCCCGGCCGCGCTCGCGCTGCCCGTCGAGCGCCGTCGTGGGCGGCACATCGAGCAGGATCAGGTGCAGGGTGCCGCCGCGGCGGCGGGCCTCGCGGGCCAGCCAGCCGCGCACCCAGGACTGGGTGCCGCAGTCGTGCACCACGACGCCCTCGCCGGTGCGCAGGGCGCGGCGCAGCGCGGCGTAGTGGGCGAGGCGTACCAGCGGGCGGTACAGCGCGTAGGGCAGCAGGCGCGGGACGCGGGCGTCCCAGCGGTCCCGGGTGTCCTGGGAGTCGATGCGGATGCCGTCGACCGCGCGGTCCATCAGGGTCGACTTGCCGCTGCCGGGCAGGCCGGTGACCACGGCCAGGTCGTGGCGGCCGAAGACGAGCGCGTGCGGGCTGCGGCCGGCCCGCTCGCGCAGGTCGCGGACCACCGGGGCCGGGCGGTCCGCGCAGTGCTCGGCGGCGGGGGCACCCGGCTGCCCGGGTAGTGCAAGGCCCGTGGTCGTGGCGTACGCCGTGGTCCTGTTCACCGTGATCGTCCTCCCCTTGGGTCCGGACATCCCATCCCCGTCGAGTGTAAAGAGAAGGTAATGCGTGGAGTCTCACGGTGTCGTGCGCGTTCTGCCACAGCACGGTTACGGATCCGGCCTGCCGTGCGGCGGCGATGCGTGCAATGATGAGCCCGCCAACTGCATACCGGCCGCTTGAATCCGCGCGGGAGAGTTCCCAGCAGCTCCGCTGGGACGCCGAAGGAGCAAGTCCCTCCCTTGAATCTCTCAGGCCCCCGTTACCGCGCGGGCGAGGCACATCTGAAAAGCGGGCCGCTGTCCAGTGGCTCCACCCAAGGTGCAAGCCGTGACCACGCAGGTGGTCAGGGCGAACCTCTCAGGTTCCGATGACAGATGGGGAGGATCCACCTCGCCTTCCCCACGCCCTGGGAGACATCCGCCGATGAGCAGTACCGAACACTCGACACCGCGGCATACCGCGCTGGACGCGCTGCACCGTTCGCTCGGTGCGACGATGACCGACTTCGCCGGCTGGGACATGCCCCTGCGCTACGGCTCCGAGCGCGACGAGCACACGGCCGTACGCACGAGGGCCGGCCTCTTCGACCTCTCCCACATGGGGGAGATCGCGGTGGCCGGGCCCGAGGCCGCCGCCCTGCTGAACTTCGCCCTGGTCGGGAACATCGCCTCGGTCGGAGTCGGCCGCGCCCGCTACACCATGATCTGCCGGGCCGACGGCGGCATCCTGGACGACCTGATCGTCTACCGGCTCGCCGAGCACGAGTTCCTGGTCGTCGCGAACGCCGCCAACGCACAGGTGGTGCTCGACGCGCTGGTGGAGCGCGGCGCCGGCTTCGACGCGGAGGTCCGCGACGACCGCGACGCCTACGCGCTGATCGCCGTCCAGGGCCCCGAGTCCCCCGGCATCCTGGCCTCCCTCACGGACGCCGATCTGCCGGGCCTGAAGTACTACGCGGGCCTGCCCGGCACCGTCGCCGGCGTGCCCGCGCTGATCGCCCGTACCGGCTACACCGGCGAGGACGGCTTCGAGTTGTTCGTGAAGCCGGAGCACGCCGTGGAGCTGTGGCAGGCGCTGACCAAGGCCGGCGAGGGCGCCGGCCTGGTCCCGTGCGGCCTGTCCTGCCGGGACACGCTGCGCCTGGAGGCGGGCATGCCGCTGTACGGGCATGAGCTGTCGACCTCGCTCACCCCCTTCGACGCCGGGCTCGGCCGGGTGGTGAAGTTCGAGAAGGAGGGCGACTTCGTCGGGCGCGAGGCGCTGCTGGCGGCGTCCGCCCGCGCTGCGCAGAATCCGCCGCGCGTGCTGGTCGGCCTGGTCGCCGAGGGCCGCCGGGTGCCGCGCGCCGGGTACCCGGTCGTCGCGGGCGGCGAGGTGATCGGCGAGGTGACCTCCGGCGCCCCCTCGCCCACGCTGGGCCGGCCCATCGCGATGGCGTACGTCGACGCGGCGCACGCGGCGCCCGGCACGGCGGGCGTCGGCGTGGACATCCGGGGCACCCACGAGCCGTACGAGGTCGTGGCGCTGCCCTTCTACCGGCGGCAGAAGTAGAGACTGAACCCACAGGGCGGGCCGCGGCCCCCGCCCCGCTGTGATGCCGGGCACACCACCCCGCTCACCTGCGCCTTCCGCCCTCCCCCGTCATCAGCACTCCCTCGCGTACAGGAGAATTCAGGTCATGAGCAACCCCCAGCAGCTGCGCTACAGCAAGGAACACGAGTGGCTGTCGGCCGCCGAGGACGGCGTCTCGACGGTCGGCATCACGGAGTTCGCGGCCAACGCGCTCGGCGATGTCGTCTACGCCCAGCTCCCGGAGGTCGGCTCCACCGTGACCGCGGGCGAGTCCTGCGGTGAGCTGGAGTCGACCAAGTCGGTGTCCGACCTGTACTCCCCCGTGACCGGTGAGGTCACCGCCGTCAACGAGGACGTCGTGGACGACCCCTCACTGGTCAACTCGGCCCCCTTCGAGGGCGGCTGGCTGTTCAAGGTGCGCGTCGCCGAGGAGCCGGCCGATCTGCTCTCGGCCGACGAGTACGTCGCCTTCACCGCCGGCTGAGGAGTCGAGGACCATATGTCGCTGATGAACACCCCGCTGCACGAGCTGGACCCGGACGTGGCCGCCGCGGTCGACGCCGAACTGCACCGCCAGCAGTCCACCCTGGAGATGATCGCCTCCGAGAACTTCGCGCCCATCGCGGTCATGGAGGCGCAGGGCTCGGTCCTCACCAACAAGTACGCCGAGGGCTACCCGGGCCGCCGCTACTACGGCGGCTGCGAGCACGTCGACGTGACCGAGCAGATCGCCATCGACCGGGTCAAGGAGCTGTTCGGCGCCGAGTACGCCAATGTGCAGCCCCACTCGGGCGCCTCCGCCAACCAGGCCGCGCTGTTCGCGCTGGCCCAGCCCGGCGACACCATCCTCGGTCTTGACCTGGCGCACGGCGGCCACCTGACCCACGGCATGCGGCTGAACTTCTCCGGCAAGCAGTTCGACGTGGTCGCCTACCACGTCGACGAGACCGGTCTTGTCGACATGGCCGAGGTCGAGCGGCTGGCCAAGGAGCACCGCCCGAAGGTGATCATCGCGGGCTGGTCGGCCTACCCGCGGCAGCTGGACTTCGCGGAGTTCCGCCGGATCGCCGACGAGGTGGAGGCGTATCTGTGGGTCGACATGGCCCACTTCGCGGGTCTGGTCGCCGCCGGTCTGCACCCGAACCCGGTGGAGTACGCCGACGTCGTCACCTCCACCACCCACAAGACGCTGGGCGGCCCGCGCGGCGGCATCATCCTCGCGAAGAAGGACTTCGCGAAGAAGCTGAACTCGTCCGTGTTCCCCGGCTTCCAGGGCGGCCCCCTTGAGCATGTGATCGCCGCCAAGGCGGTCTCGTTCAAGGTCGCGGCCTCTGCGGAGTTCGCGGAGCGCCAGCGCCGTACGGTCGAGGGCGCCCGGATCCTCGCCGAGCGGCTGACCGCGCCGGACGTCCGCGAGGCCGGTGTGCGCGTGCTGTCCGGCGGTACCGACGTGCATCTGGTCCTGGTGGACCTGCGCGCCTCCGAGCTGGACGGGCAGCAGGCCGAGGACCGGCTGCACGAGGTCGGCATCACCGTCAACCGCAACGCCGTCCCGGACGACCCGCGCCCGCCGATGGTCACATCGGGTCTGCGCATCGGCACGCCCGCGCTCGCCACCCGCGGCTTCTCGGCCGAGGACTTCGCCGAGGTCGCGGACGTCATCGCCGAGGCGCTGAAGCCGTCGTACGACGCGTCCGCCCTGGCGGCACGGGTGCGGACGCTGGCCGCCGAGCACCCGCTCTACCCCGGCCTGGGCAAGTAGCACCCGCCGTACGGGGTGCCGCGCACGCGCGTCCCTGAGCGCGGCACCCCGTCCCGCACCACCCGCATGGAGGAGTCACCGTGGCCATCTCGGTGTTCGACCTGTTCTCGATCGGCATCGGCCCGTCCAGCTCCCATACGGTCGGCCCGATGCGCGCGGCACGCATGTTCGCCGGCCGGCTGCGCAACGAGGGCCTGCTCGGCTCCGTGGCGTCGGTCCGTGCCGAGCTGTACGGCTCGCTCGGCGCGACGGGACACGGCCACGGCACGCCGAAGGCCGTGCTGCTCGGCCTGGAGGGCGCCTCGCCCCGGACGGTGGACGTGGAGGGCGCCGACCAGCGGGTGGCGGGCATCCGGGAGTCGGGCCGGCTGCGGCTGCTCGGCGAACACGAGATCGCGTTCGACGCCGACGCGGACCTGGTGCTGCACCGCCGCAAGGCGCTGCCGTACCACGCCAACGGCATGACCCTGTGGGCGTACGACGCCGAGGGCGCCGCCGTGCTGAGCAAGACGTACTACTCGGTCGGCGGCGGCTTCGTCGTCGACGAGGACGCGGTCGGCGCGGACCGGATCAAGCTGGACGACACGGTGCTCAAGTACCCCTTCCGCACGGGCGACGAGCTGCTGCGCCTGACCCGTGAGACCGGCCTGTCGATCTCCTCGCTGATGCTGGAGAACGAGCGCGCCTGGCGCACCGAGGAGGAGATCCGCGCGGGCCTGCTGGAGATCTGGCGGGTGATGCGGGAGTGCGTGGCCCGTGGCCTGTCCCGGGAGGGCATCCTGCCGGGCGGCCTGAAGGTGCGGCGCAGGGCCGCCGTGTCGGCCCGCCAGCTGCGCGCCGAGGGCGATCCGCTGGCGCACGCGATGGAGTGGATCACGCTGTACGCGATGGCGGTGAACGAGGAGAACGCGGCCGGCGGGCGGGTGGTGACCGCCCCGACGAACGGCGCGGCCGGCATCATCCCGGCGGTCCTGCACTACTACCTCGACTTCGTGCCCGGCGCCGACGAGGACGGCGTGGTCCGTTTCCTGCTCGCGGCCGGCGCGATCGGCATGCTGTTCAAGGAGAACGCGTCCATCTCCGGCGCCGAGGTCGGCTGCCAGGGCGAGGTCGGCTCCGCCTGCTCCATGGCGGCGGGCGCCCTCGCGGAGGTGCTGGGCGGCAGCCCCGAACAGGTCGAGAACGCCGCGGAGATCGGCATGGAGCACAATCTCGGCCTCACCTGCGACCCGGTCGGCGGTCTGGTCCAGATCCCCTGCATCGAGCGCAACGGCATGGCCGCCGTCAAGGCCGTCACCGCCGCCCGCATGTCGATGCGCGGCGACGGCCGCCACCACGTCTCCCTCGACAAGGTCATCAAGACCATGAAGGACACGGGCGCGGACATGTCGGTCAAGTACAAGGAGACCGCGCGGGGCGGTCTCGCGGTGAACATCATCGAGTGCTAGGGGCACAGGGCACTTACCTGGTCCGCTGAGGGGGCGCTCAGGGGCGGGCCACAAGACACACGGGAGTTCTACCCGCGTTCACTCGCGGGACGTGAGCCCCGTCGACACTGCCATCGGCCGAGGCGAACGTGCCCGTGCCGTTTAGGTACCACAGCCAAGTGGAGGTCTTGGATGGACAGGCGTCGTGCTCTGATCGGGATAGTCGGGGCGGCCGCGGCGGCAGGATCGGCGGGTGCTGGTTCCGCGCAGGCCGCAGAGCGAAGGCATCGACGGCACCGCACCCTGAAGGTGCTGCAGTTCAACATCTGGATGGGCGGCAGCCAGGTCCCCGGCGGCCGTGCGGGGATCGCGGACACCATCGCCGCGACCCGGCCCGATGTGGTGATGCTCAGCGAATCGGATCCGAAGCGCGTCGCCAACCTTCTGTCCGATCTCGCCGAGCGCGGTCTGACCTACCACGACAACAAGAACCCGTCCGACCCGGGCGTGATCTCCCGCTACCCGATCATCGATCAGGCATCCTTCCCCTACTGGTCCAAGGCGGTCATCTCGGTCGACGGGACCGAAGTGGCAGCGTACTCCGGGCACTTGGAGTACCGCTACTACGTCAACTACCTGCCGCGCGGGTACGGCGGCGGCACCCCGGCGCCGCTGGAGACCTCTGAGTACGGCTGGGGCGAGATCCCCGGCGGGCCGATCACCGACGTCGACCTGATCATGCGACTCAACGAGGCGTCCGGCCGTACGCAGGTGACCAGGACCATGCTCGCGGATGCGGCGCGGGAGCGCGCCAAGGGCCGGCTCGTCTTCGTGGCCGGCGACCTCAACGAACCCTCGCACCGCGACTGGACCCGTCGGACACGGAACCTGTTCGACCACAACGGCACCGTGGTCGAGTGGTCGACCACCAAGGCGATCGAGGACGCCGGGTTCCGCGACAGCTACCGCGTCGCCCACCCCGACCCGGTCCGCACCCCCGGCTTCACCTGGCCCAGCGACAACCCCGGGGCCAAGACGGAGTCGCTGACCTGGGCCCCGAAGGCGGATGAACGCGACCGCATCGACTTTGTCTTCTACCACCCCGACCAGCGCCTCAGGCTTCTCGACAGCGTGATCGTCGGCCCGTCGACCACGATCGTGCGCAACGAGCGGGTCGAAGAGTCAGGCAACGACCGGTTCTGGAAGCCGACCTGGACCTGGCCGACCGACCATAAGGCAGTGCTCAGTACGTTCCGCGTGACAACAGGACGCTGACCGCCCCGGGCTGACCGGCAGAGACTTCCGGTCAGCCCGATCCTGAGGCCGTGCGCCCGCCGGACACACCGGGGTGTCGGTTCGTTGTACCACCGGCGGTTTCGGGGACGGGCGTTGCGGGGTGCTGCGTCATCAGTCCTTTGTGCGCGGGGGTGGCGAGGTCAGGCAGGGGGCATACAGGAGTCAACTCCTGTCACCCCACTGACGTCTGAGGGAGTCCCCGCATGCTGCACGGCATCGATGTGAGTGCGTATCAGTCCTCGTCCTATGACACGGACGGCGTCTCCTTCGTCTTCATCAAGGCGACGGAGGGGCGTTCGTACGTCAACCCGAAACTCAGTGCCCAGACCGGGCGGGCCCGTGACGCGGGGCTCGTCGTCGGCTTCTATCACTTCCTGTGGCCCGGCAACATCGGCGCCCAGGCCGAGTACTTCGTCCGGCACGCCCCGGAGATGGCGGGCGACATCCTCGCCGTCGACTGGGAGTCGACGAGCGAGGGGACGCACGCGAGCAACGCCGAGAAGGACCTGTTCATCCGGAAGGTGAAGGACCTGCGGCCGAGCCACCAGGTCGTGCTGTACGCCAACCGTCACTTCTGGCTGAACATCGACACCACCTCGTACGCGGGCGACGGTCTGTGGATCGCCGACTATGTGAGCGCGGGTGAGCCCCGCATCAAGGCGAAGTGGCGCTTCCACCAGTACACCAGCGAACCGCTCGACAAGAACGTGGCGGACTTCGCGGACAAGGCCGCCCTGCGGGCCTGGGCCGGGAACGGCTGACCGGCGAAGGTCCGCCACGTCGGGAAGCGCTCGTGCTCGGTGCGCCTAGGCGCGGAAGTCCGAGGGCCGCTGCGGTGACGCCTCGGCGAGGGCCTTGCGTACCGCCTCGGCGCCCGCCCGCAGCCCGAACACCGGGGTGCCCGGCTGCTGCCGCCAGGACTCGTCGATGCCGCCCGCGTCCACCGTGTCGAAGCCGAGTTCGTCGATCAGGTCGCGCACGGCCCGCTTGGCGGCCTCGTCGTCGCCGGCCACCGGGAGCGCCATGCGGCCGGGGTCGCCGGCCGGGTGGTGGCGGTCCAGGATGTCCTGGGCGTAGGTGCCGTTGAATGCCTTGATCACCGGGTGGCCGATCTGCCGCTCGGTCCAGCGGCTCTCGGTGATCCCGTCGTCCTCGATGCCCGCGATCCGGCCGTCCCGCTGCGGATAGTAGTTGCCCGTGTCGATCACGGCGACGCCCTCGGCCGCCCCGTCGAGCAGTCCGGACGGCAGGTCCGGGACCGCCCGCACCGGGACGGTGACCACGACGACCTGCGCACCGCGGGCCGCCTCCGCGGCCGCGACGGGCGTCGCGCCCGTCTCCCGGGCCAGCTCGGTGAGGGTGTGCGGGCCGCGGGAGTTGGCGACGGACACGTCGTGGCCGAGGGCGGTGAGCCGTCGGGTGAGGTTGCCGCCGATGTTGCCCGCGCCGATGATGCCGATCTTCATGACAGACCCTCCAGGATCGATGCATGCGCATGCGTTGTCGTGCATCAACCCGGGTGCTCCGCGGACTATTCCGGACCGCGCGGCAACCGGACGAACCCGGTCGGCAGTGCTCGTGATCGATGCGCTCAGGGCCCGCCGAACGGGTCCTCCAGGTCCGCTCGCAGGACGTTCGCCGCGGTCTCGGCATCCCCGTCGGCGATCGCGCGGGCCAGGGCCGCGTGGGCGTCGTCGGCGGTGTTCGGGTCCTGCATGCGCTGACCGGTCAGCGCCAGCAGGTCGACCAGGCCCTCCCGCAGCACGGGGGTGAACTCGGCGAACAGATCGGCGAGCACGGGGTTGTGCGCGGCGTCGACCACGGCCGTGTGGAAGGCGATGTCGGCGTCGACGAACGCCCGGTCGTCCGCCGTGGCGGCGGCCCGGCGGCCGTCGAGCGCGGCCCCGATCGCCGCGACGTCCTCGGGGGTGCGCCGGGTGGCGGCCAGCCGGGCCGCGTGCACCTCGACGGCCATCCGGACCTCGTAGACGTCGGTCACCGCGGCCCGGCGCAGCCGCGTCGGCCAGTCCTCGACGGGCCGCGTCGCGACGACGAACACGCCCGCGCCCTGCCGGGGCCGCACCAGCCCGGCCCCGGTGAGCGCGCGCAGCGCCTCACGGACGGTGGAGCGGCCCACGCCGAGTTCCCTGGCGAGGGTGGTCTCACCGGGCAGCCGGGTGCCGACGGGCCAGTGACCGGCGGCGATCTGCTCACGCAGGCGGGCGGCGGCCTGTTCGACCAGCGGGCTCGGGCGGACGGGACCTAGGGCCATGGAGTGTCACCAACTCGTCGGGGGCAGGGAGCCCGCAGCCGTGGGGCGTCGGGGCGCACTGAAGATTCTCACTTGTCTGAGGACCTGAGGAGTGGCTAGCGTATCCCGCATGACGCTTCGCGGTCTGCTTCTCCTCGGCTGCCGCGGCGGGGCCTGACGCGACCGGCACCCCGCCGCGGGGCCGCCGTGCCGCCGGTCACCGTGCGACCGAGCCGAAGGGCACCACCCGACGATGACCACCGTCCTGACTCCCGGCTGGAATCCCCAGCGCCCCAGCCCCATGCCGTACCACCGCTATCGGCCCTACGACCGGCGCGTGCACGTCCCGGCCGGCGACCGGTCCTGGCCCTCCGCGCGCCTGACCGAGGCGCCGCTGTGGGTTCCCGTCGACCTGCGCGACGGCAATCAGGCGCTGGCCGAGCCGATGGACACGCCCCGCAAGCGCCGCTTCTTCGACCTGCTGGTCCGGCTCGGCTTCAAGGAGATCGAGGTCGGCTACCCGTCGGCGAGCCGCACCGACTTCGACTTCGTACGGCACCTGGTGACCTCCGGGGCGGTCCCCGACGACGTCACCCCGGTCGTCTTCACCCCGGCCAGAGCGGACCTGATCGACCGCACCTTCGAGGCGATCGAGGGGATGCCGAGGGCCGTGGTCCACCTGTACATCGCGACGTCGCCGGTGTGGCGCGAGGTGGTGCTGCGCCGGGACCGGGCCGGGGTGCGGCGGACCGTGCGGGAGGCGGCCGGGCACATGGCGCGCCGGGCCGCGGACAGGGCCGGCGTCCGCTTCCAGTTCTCCCCGGAGACCTTCAACCTCACCGAGCCCGACTTCGTCCTCGAACTGTGCGACGCACTGACCGAGTTGTGGGACGCGAGCCCCGACCGCCCGGTCACCCACAACCTGCCCGCCACGGTGGAGATCGCCACCCCGAACGTCTACGCCGACCAGATCGAGTACGTCCACCGCCAGTTGTCCCGCCGGGACTCGGTGATCCTCTCCGTGCACCCGCACAACGACCGCGGCACCGGTGTCGCCTGCGCCGAACTGGCCATGCTGGCGGGCGCCCAGCGCGTGGAGGGCTGTCTGTTCGGCAACGGCGAACGCACCGGTAACGTCGACCTGGTGACCCTCGCGCTGAACCTCTACGCCCAAGGCGTCGACCCGATGGTCGACTTCGGCGACATCGACGCGGTACGGGAGACGGTCGAGCACTGCAACCGGCTGCCCGTGCACCCCCGCCACCCGTACGCGGGCGAGCTGGTGCACACCGCCTTCTCCGGCACCCATCAGGACGCGATCAGCAAGGGCCTGGCCCGGCACGCCCGCCGGGCGGCCGAGTCGGGGGTACCGGAGCGGCAGGCGCCCTGGTCGGTGCCGTATCTGCCGGTGGACCCGGCCGACCTGGGCCGCTCCTACGAGGCGGTGATCCGCGTCAACTCGCAGTCCGGGAAGGGCGGTTCGGCCTACCTGTTGCGCACGCAGCACGGCGTCGACCTGCCGGAGCGGATGCGGCCCGAGTTCGCGGGCCTCGTCCAGGAGGTGGCGGACGCCGACGGGCGGGAGGTCACACCGAAGGAGTTGTACGACCTCTTCCGCACCGCCTACCTGGACGACGGCCCGCTGCGGCTGGACTCCTGGTCGAGCCACCAGGAGGCGCCGGGCAGCGACCGGTTCGTCTGCGCCCTGCGCACCGGCGAGGACGGCACCGCCGAGCACACCGGCACCGGCGCCGGCCCGCTGGCCGCGTTCGCCGACGCGCTGGCGGGCGCCGGATACCCCGTCGAGATCCTGGAGACCACCGCGAGCGGGCCGTTCGCCTTCGCGGAGTGCCGGGTGGCCGGCCGGACGGTATGGGGCGCGGGACAGGCCGACTCGGCGCCGGCCGCCGCCGTGCTCGCGGTGCTGTCCGCGGTGAACCGGGCGGTGTGCCGGTGATCGTCCTGCGTGCGGAGGACGTGCAGGTCGTGCGCGACGGCCGGCCGATCCTCCAGGAGGTCTCGCTGACCGTGCGGGCGGGCGAGCACTGGGCGCTGCTCGGCGCCAACGGTGCCGGCAAGTCCACCCTGCTCGGCCTGCTCGGCGCCCTCACCCACCCGACGCGCGGCACGGTGGAGGTGCTCGGCCGGCGCCTCGGCCGGGTCGACGTGCGGGAGCTGCGGTCGTACGTGGGACACGTCGATCCCCGCCATCCGCTCACCGAGCCGCTGACCGTGCGCGGTGTGGTGCTGACCGGGCTCACCAACTCGGTCGCCCCGCTGCCCCGGTGGCGGCCGACGCCGCAGCAGGAGGCGAGGGCGGACCGGCTCATCGAGACGCTGGGGCTGGCCGAGCGCCGCGAGGCCCGCTGGCCCACGCTCTCCCAGGGGCAGCGCGGCCGGACCCTGATCGCGCGGGCGCTGATGCCCGAGCCGCGGCTGCTGCTCCTGGACGAGCCGGCCACCGGCCTCGACCTGCCGGGCCGGGAACAGCTGCTCGGCGCGCTGGACGCGCTGCGCCGGGAGCATCCGCGGCTGGCGACGGTGCTGGTCACCCACCATCTGGAGGAGCTGCCGGCCGGGACCACGCACGCCCTGCTGCTGCGCGACGGGCGCAGTCTGGCCCAGGGCCCGGCCGAGGACGTGCTCACCGGCGACCGGCTCGGCAAGTGCTTCGACCTGCCGCTGGTCCTGGAACGCCACGGCGGCCGCTGGAACGTGCGCGTCGAGCGCCCGGCATGACAGCGGGGGGCGCCCGGCCGGGCGCCCCCCGCTCCGTTCATGTCACTTGCCCAGGTAGGCCCAGAACTCGTCGAACGACAGCACCTTGTCGCCGTTGAGGTCGCGGGTCTTGATGACGGCCTCGGCCACCGCCTCGGTGACGTTCCAGTCGCCCCCCTGGGCCAGGGCGGTCTTGAACTCGGCGGCGGTGATGAACCCGTCGCCGTCCGCGTCGATCCGCTCGAAGTGCTTGCGTGCCTCGTCGATGTCCGCCACCGATCCGCCCCTTTTTGTTCGTGTTTCTCGTGCCGTGTCGGCGTAGTGCCGCGGGTCAGATTAACCGCCCGCCCGCGCCCGTAGCGCGGTGACCACCCAGGCGAACTCCTCCTGGTGTCGCGGGGGCTCCTGGTGTCCGGCGACGGCGGCGGCCAGTTCGCGGTAGCGGGCGACCTGGGCGCCGAGGTCGATGCGGCGCAGCACCGCCGCGTGGTCGGCGCCCTCGCCGAGCAGTTCGGTCAGTACGGCGTCGGCCGCCGGGCCCTCGGGCGCAACGCCGCGCGCCCGGGCGGCGCCGACCAGGTCGACCAGTCGCCGGAAGAACCACAGGGACGCGCCGGCCGGGGTGTCCGGGCCGCGGTCGGCCGCGTTGATCTCGATGTTCCGGCGCATCGCGGCCCGGAAGCCGGGGTCCTGGAGCAGTTCGGCCAGCTCCACCCAGGCGTCGACCTGGGCCGGGGTCGGGTCGTCGGGCAGGTTCACCCCGGTGTGCCGCATCCGCTCCCGGATCGCGGGGTCGGCGGTGTCGAGCCCGCGGAAGGTCTCTTCCACGAACTCGTCCACGATCCGCTGCCGTTCGGCGGCCGACAGCCGCGCCAGCTTGTTCATGAGTGTCATCTCCTCTGCGGTCGAGCCGCGTCGGGCCACGGTCGACAGCACCGCGCGGGTCGCCTTCAGCGACCGGATCTGGGCGTCGAGGGCCGCCACATGCGCGGCGGCGACCTCCGCCACCGTCCGCTCGCCGGAGAGCACGTCCCGCACCTGCGCCAGGCCGAGGCCCAGTTCGCGCAGGGTGCGGATCAGCTCCAGGCGGGCCGCGGACGCGGCGTCGTAGAGCCGGTAGCCGCCGGCCGAGCGGGCCACCGGGTCGAGGACGCCCTCGTCGGACCAGTAGCGGATGGTGCGCACGGTCAGTCCGGTGGCCCTGGCCAGCTCGCCGATGGTGAACAGGCCGCTGCCGTCGTACGGAGGGTCTGGGGGGTGGCCCCGCGGAGGGTGCTGCATGTCTGCGAGTCTGGGCCTTCCAGTGGGTGGAGACTCAAGGAGAACCGGGAGTGCGGGCGTGACGCAGACCCTGCGGGACATTCTCGACGCGGCGGCCCGGGGAGTGTTCCCGCCGGACGACGGCGGCACGACCGTGGTGCCGCAGCACGCGCACCACCACGCGGGTGTGATCGCCTTCACCGCGCGCACGGTGGTGTTCACGGACGAGGACGAGGGGTGGGTACGCGGGGCGCTCGACGCGGTCGACTGCGATCCGCTGGCCGCCGCCGTGCATCCGCGCTTCCTGGCGGACTTCATGGCGCGCACGGGCAGCGCCCACGACACGGTCGACGCGCTGCTGGTCGGCACTCCGCTGCCGGGCGGGCCGCCGCTCGCGCTCCGGGAGGTCACGGACGTGGGTCATCCCCGGGTCGGCTATGCACGCGCGCGCCGCGACGGGGTACGGGCCTGGGCGGCGGACGGCGGGGTGGTGGCGCTGGGCCGCGGGGTGGCCGGGCGGCTGGAGGTGTCGGTGGAGGTGGACGAGGGGGCGCGCCACCGCGGGCTGGGACGGGACCTCGTGGCGGCGGCGCTGCGGCTCGCCGACGAGCCGGTGTGGGCACAGGTGTCGCCGGGGAACGCCCGTAGTCTGCGGGCGTTCCTGGCGGCCGGCTACCGCCCGGTGGCGGCGGAGGCGCTGCTCAGTGCCACGGCTTGTAGTGCGGGTTGCTCCGGCACTCGCTCATGATCTCGGTCTTGGTGGTCTTGTCGACCGGGCAGACGCCGATGACGTACTTCCGCTGGATGCCGCCGGGGAAGGCGACCTCCACCTGGTCGGCCCAGCGGTGGGTGTCGCCGATGGTCTTGTTGACGTCGATGCCGCCGGGGGCGTCGACGTAGTAGTTGTAGCCGGACTTGTACCAGGTCTTGTACAGGTCGTGGTCGTAGGTGGTGGAGACGTACGGTGAGGGCTGGTTGACGAGGACGTACTTCTCGATGTCGTACTGCCCGTTCACCACGTCCTTGGGCCGAAAGCCCTCCTCGAAGACGACGGACGGGGCGCGGCTGTCGCTGCGGTACAGGGTGCCGCACGTGGTGCGCCACGCCGGCGTCGGGGTGATCCGGCCGACGTCGACGCGGCGGTCGGCTGCCGCCTCGATCCGGTCCTCGAACCGGGGGCAGACCGGGGCGGCCTCGGCGGGTGCCCGCACGGGGGCCGAGGCGGCCGGGGCCGCGGCCGTCGTGGCGAGGACGGCCGCGAGACAGAGGGCGGCGGCAGCGGCGCGGCGCCGCGGGCGAGTACTGGTCATGGGGGTGACGATCCCGGTTCCCGGGTCGTGGAGGCGGGACCGTCACCCCATCGGGGGCGTGTCCAACTGGCCGTGTCTCAGCGGAAGATGCCGGTGTGCCCGAGCGAGTAGCGGCCCGGCTGCGGATAGACGGCGAGTCCGTGCGGGCCGCTGCCGACCTTGATGCGGGCCAGCTGGGCACCGGTGCGGGTGTCGATCGCGTACACCTCGGAGTGGTAGCGGCCGGACAGCCACAGCACCTTGCCGTCCGCGGAGACACCGCCCATGTCGGGGCTGGCGCCGCCGGGCAGGCGCCATTTCCCGGTGAGCTTGTTCCGGCCGAAGTCGAACAGGGAGATGGTGCCCTCGCCCCGGTTGGAGACGTACATCACGCGGGAGTCGCGGCTGACGTAGAGGCCGTGGGCGCCCTTGCCGGTGGCCAGGAACCGCGGCTTGCCGAAGGTGTCGCCGTTCAGGATCCACAGCCCGTTGGCCTTCATGTCGGCGATGTAGAACAGCTTGCCGTCGGGCGACATCTTGACGTCCTGGGGCATCGCGCCCTGGAGCGGCAGCCGCTGCTGCGCGACGACCTCCATCCGCGCCGTGTCGACCTTCAGCAGTTCGCCGCTGAACTCGCAGGAGACGATGAAGTAGCGGCCGTCCAGGGAGAAGTCGGCGTGGTTGACGCCGTAGCAGCTGACCGGGACGGTCTTGGCGGTCTTCATGGTGTGCGGGTCGCGGAAGACCAGCCGGCGGTCGAGGGAGGCCATGACGATGGCGTACTTGCCGTCGGGCGTGAAGTAGAGGTTGTACGGGTCGTGCACGGGGACCGGCTTGCCCGCCGTCCCGGTCCTCGGGTCGATGGGCGTGAGGGAGTTGCCCCGGTCGTTGTTGACCCACAGCGTCTTCAAGTCCCAGGAGGGTACGACGTGCTGGGGCTGGACGCCGACCGGGATCGTCCCGATGACCTTGTACGTCGTCGGGTCGATGACGCTGACGGTGTTGGAGTTGGTGTTGGGGACGTAGACCCGCGACGGGAAGTCGTCGACCACCGGGGAGAGCAGGCCGGGGCGGTCGGCGGCGTAGACGTCCTTCGGGTCGAGCACGGGCGGCATGCCGGGCAGTCCGCCGCCCTGGTGCTGCATCGACCGGCCCGGGACGGGCGCCCTGCTGGCGATCGCCGTGTCCGAGCGGTGCCCGGTGTCGCCGCCGCAGGCGGACAGCAGGGTCAGGGCGGACAGGGCGGCACCGGCGGCCAGGACGCGGGCGGCGAGGGTGGGTCGCATCAGCTCAGCAGCTCCGTGGTGGTGACCGCGTGCAGTTGGCGGCGGTCGAGTTCTTGCAGTACGTCGGGGAGGGCGGCCACCGTGTCCGGGTAGCCGAGGTGCAGGCTGACCACCGATCCGGCGGTGACCTCGGTGAGGACCGTACGGGTGACGGCGGCTGCGCCCGGCCGGGTGTGGTCGAGCGAGTCGATGTCGTACGACAGCACATGCGGGTAACCCGCGGCGCGGGCCAGCCGCTCGACCAGCGGAGAGGCGGTCACGGCCCGGGACGGGCGGAACCAGCTGCCGATCGAGCCGGTGAGCCGTTTCAGCCGGTCCGCGCAGCCGGTGATCTCGGCGCGGGCGTCGGCCTCGGACAGGGTGTTGACCGAGAGGTGCCGCTGGGTGTGGTTGCCGAGGTCGTGGCCGCCGTCGAGGATGCGGCGGGCCAGCTGCGGATGCTCGTCCAGCCAGCTGCCGACGGCGAGCACGGTGACGCGGGCGCCGCGCCGTTCGGCCTCGGTGAGCAGGGCGCGGGCGAGGGCGGGGTCGCCCTGGCCGTGGAAGGTGAGGGCGACCCGGGGCCGGTCGCGCGGGCCGTGGCTGATCTGGGCGGGCTGCCCGGGGAAGGCCCGGGGTGCGGGGGCGGCGCGGGGCGTGGCCTTCGCGGGGGCGGGCGAAAGGGTGGCGGTGGGCCGCGTGGGGGCGGGCTGCCCGGAGCCCGCTGCGGACCCGCACCCGGCGGCGAGGACGCCACCGGTGACGAGCCCGGCGCCCGCGCGCAGCGCCCCGCGGCGGTCGGTCGTGGTCACGCACACCATTTAAAAGGCATGAGATACGAAAAAACGCTGATTGCGCCCATCGAGGGACAGTTCCCGGGTCGCGTCACGCGGCGCTCCGCGCGATGTCAGCGCTCGGTCACTCTCATCTCGAACCACGTCGTCTTGCCCCGCGGCAGCAGGTCCACACCCCACCGGTCGGACAGCCTGTCCACGAGGAACAGCCCCCGGCCGCTGATGTCCAGTTCCTGGACCGGCATCAGACACGGCAGCCCACGCGAGGGGTCACGAATCTCCACCCGCATCCAGCCACGACGACGACGCATCCGCAGCCCGAAGACACGGGCGCCGGTGTGGCGCACGGCGTTGCCGACGAGTTCGGAGACGAGCAGGACGGCGTCCTCGGTCAGCTTCGGGGTGAGCCCCCACTGACGCAGGACCACGACCTGGGCCAGTCGGCGCGCGGTGGCCGCGGACTCGGGGCGGGACGGCAGCGGGACCTCGGCCTCGGCGGGGTTGCCGAACAGGTCGAGTACCTTGAGCGCCTGCTCGTCCTCGACCGCAGGCGACCAGCGCGCCGTGGTCGCACGGGCGCGTCCCCGCGGCTGTTCGATGCCCTCCAGCCCCGCCATGCCCCCATCATGGCCGCCCCGGGCGCCGTCCGTGGCCGTTCCGGAGGAATACGCCTCTGACGAGCTTCCCGTATGCGACATCCGTTCGGCATATGCCCAGGACATTTCAGAGCTGATGGCAGCCCGGTTGACCTGCACAGACGGTTCATTCCCCGGCAAAGGACGGGCCTCCTCGACAAGGCAGGCTCAAGACTGCCCCAAGGCTGTCACAGTCCGCCCCGTCGAGGGACCCCGGGTGAGACATCGCGTCAATTGCAAGCGTTTTCGCGGGAGTTCTTCAGATGAACTCGGCCTTGCCCGGGCCCTCCTCCACGAAGCTGCGCATGCCCCGCTCGCGGTCCTCGGTCGCGAACAGCCCCGCGAACCAGGTCCGTTCGACGGCGAGCCCGGTGTCGAGGTCCGCCTCAAGGCCGGTGTCGATCGACTCCTTCGCCGCGCGCAGCGCGATCGCCGGCCCCTGCGCCAGCTTCGCGGCCCAGGCGTGCGCCTCGGTGTACACGTCGGCGGCCGGAACCACTCGGTCCACCAGGCCGATGGCCAGCGCCTCGTCCGCCTTGACCTGGCGGCCCGTGAAGATGAGGTCCTTGGCCTTGGCGGGGCCGATCAGCCGCGGCAGCCGCTGGGTGCCGCCGGCGCCCGGGATCAGGCCGAGCAGGATCTCCGGCTGGCCCAACCTGGCGTTGTCGGCGGCGATGCGGTAGTCCGCGCACAGCGCGAGTTCGCAGCCGCCACCGAGCGCGTAGCCGGTGACTGCGGCGACCACCGGTTTGGGGATGCGGGCCACGGCGGTGAAGGAGTCCTGCAGGCCACGGGCGCGCAGGACCATCGCGGCGTGGTCCATGGCGCGCATCTCCTTGATGTCCGCGCCCGCCGCGAACACCTTCTCGCCGCCGTAGAGCACCACGGCGCGCACGTCGTCGCGGCGCGTGACCTCCTCGGCAAGCTCCCTGATCCGGTCCTGTACGGCGACGTTCAGCGCGTTCATCGGCGGGCGGTCGAGCCGCAGCGTGCCGACGCCTTCGGCGACTTCGAGATGTACGGTCATGCTCCGCAGGTTAGCGGCCGTTCACACCCGACGGGCCGCCGATACACCACCAAGCGCCAACTGACGGGCCCACACCTCGGGCCGGGGACCACGCGGGAGGGGTGCGGGTCCTTGCAGCACAGGGAGTCGGTCACGGCGCCGCGACCGGCCCGAGGCGGGTGCCTCAGGTGCAGGTGACCGCCGTCAGCTCCGCAACCCGGGCGAACTCCTCCTCCAGGCGGTCGCGGCCGAGGGCTGCGAACTCGCGGTCGAGGTCCGCCGGTGTCACTCCGCGGAGTTCCACCATGGTGCGGGCGGCCCGGACCCACGGTGCCCACTGCGAGCCGTACTTCACCTGCTCCATGTGACCCCCCGGGATGGGCTGAAGTGTCACGGGGTGATGGAGGGGACCGACGACTCCCCACGCGGGTACGTGTCTCGCCCACGCCGCCACGAACCGCCCACCGCGCAGGGCATGGCAGAGCTGGATGGAGATCCCTGCGCACGGTACGCACACCGGCGGACTTGTCGTCCGCTCCCCTTCCCGGACCGCACCGCAGGAGTCCCGCAGGAGAAACAGGTGCGGGTCGTGCGGATCCGGCGGCGTGCGGGAGCAGACCTGGCACATCATGTTCAGCATCGCGCGGCGCTGCCGGTAGGGGTGGACGTTGCGCAGTTGCGGGCTGCCCCGGCGCTGCTTCGGCCGCAGGGCGTAGCGGGCCCAGAGCACGCCAAAGCTGTCGCGGTCGTACGGCGTCTCATCCACGTACCCGATCCCCGGGGCCACGCGGCGGCGGGTGATCGGACACTTCAGGAGCCGTTCCTCGCTCCATCCGGCGATGTAGGGGACAACACCTGGCGGTGCCGGAGGCAACACGATCCAGAAACCTTCCTATGTCGAAACGAGAGTGACGGCCCGGCACCCCGCAGGGCATCACGGGGTCGGGTGTGCCGGACCGGGGCCGTCGGCCCCCGCGGGGGAGTGTCGGGTACGGGAAGCCGGCGGGCGCCTGGGGGCTCCGGTCGCCCCCTGGGGCGCGAGCGACCGGAGCCGGTCATCGGGTCAGCGGCCAACACCGGCCACGAGCGCGCCCATGAGAACGGCCAGAACCAGGGCGTAGAAGAACTGACCCCACGGACTGTCCGGCTGCATGCGCATCAGACGAGCACGCAGACGCTGCCGCCGCCGTACGTCTGCCACGTACGGAACCGGTCCAGCACCCTCGTGAGGGTTGCGCTGTCCAGCGGCGAGGTCCATGGCGTCACAGAGCGAGTCCAGCGCCGGACCGAGGCGGTCACCTGCCCTCCCTGAGAAGGCTGAGGTGACACCAGGCACAGGTGCCGTCGTCGCTGAAACCCCATGAACCTCCAAGCTCCGTGATCAGCAGGTCCACGAGGAGCAAGCCGCGACCGCTTTCCGCCTCGTGGTCGACATGGTGCGGCTGAGGGACGGGGGCGGGCGACCAGTCGTACACCTCGAAGCGGACCTCGTCCGGGGCCGACATCCAGCCCAGCACGTCGATCGACGGGCATCGTCCGTGCTGTACCGCGTTGGCACACAGCTCTGAGACCACCATCAGGACGGCATCGACGTCGTCGTCGGGCACCTGGCACTGGGAGCGGACCCATGCCCGCGTCACGCGCCGGACGGCTTGCACACTCGATGGCTCGGAGCGGATTGCTATGCCGAAGGCCGGCAGAACAACGCCTACCGCCTTTTCGGGTGGGCTTGCCTCTAGCAGACTGATTGATCCGGCAACTCTGGGGGGCATGGGGGGCTCCCTGGTCCACGATTGTGCTCGGTCATGCACTCTCAGCGAGGGCTGCTACGAGCGTTGCAATCTCGCGCAGACGGCTCTACCCCCAGACCGCCCCCGGGCTCTGGCACGAAGTTGACCGCGTTCCTCGAAACTTCCCCGGACCTCCCTCGGAATCAGTAAGTGCCGTCTCCATGGGGCAGCTTGAGGGGGACAGCGTTCTACCGTCGTGGCAGTGACGTGCTAGGCGAAATGGGATGGGAGGCAGGGGCCTTGTTGTTCTTCCGGCACATCCTTGAGGCGCGCGGCATACGAACGCCCGAGGACGTCCTTCCGCTCTACAGACAAGCCGCCGCAAGGCTCGGCCTGGAGAACGCTGACCCGGCGTCCAAGACGGTGGAGGGATGGTTCTACGAAGGCAGGAAGCCACAGCGGGCTTTCCGCCCGGTCATCATCGAAATGCTGGGGTACAGCATCGACGACCTGTGGACCGAGGTGGCCGAGGGAAGCACCCCGAACTTCGTTCCGCTCATCGGCGCGTCACCGACACCACACCATGCCGAGGCTGGCGTGGACCTGACCGAGATGAAAAGGACGGGCGCGATGGCTGTGCAGCGCGCGAAGGATTTCCTCCTTGGGAAAGACCGCGAGACGGTGGGCGAAGACACGCTCGGCCTGCTCGATGACGAACTGACGCGCTTGGTCACCGCGTACCCCCGCGAACCCCTGTCAATGATCTGGCCCGACCTTCTTGAGACCCAGGAGCAGGTGTTCCGCCTCCTCGAAGGAGGCCGGGTGCGCCCCTCCCAACTGCGCGACCTGTATGTCAAGGGCGCCGTGCTGTCGTTCCTCGTCGCCAAGGGCTTCAACGACATGGAGGTGCCGCATCAAGCCATGACCATGGCGCGGGTCGCCGCCTCGTGTGCCAGGGACGCGGAACACGCCGGGCTCGTCGCCCTCACCGACGGACTCAAGTCGCTGATCGCGTACTGGGCGGACAAACCCGAGGACGCATTCCACTACGCGAGCCAGGGAGCCGAGACCGCGGCGAACCTCCGCGGCACCGTCGGCCTGTGGCTGCTCGGCCTTCAGGCCCGCGCCGCCGCGGTCCTCGGCGACGAAGAGACCGTGCGCACCGTGAATCAGGCCGCCGCGGATCGGCGCGAGGGTGTCGTCCACGACGATCTCGACCAGCTCGGCGGACTGTTCACGTACGCGCCTGAGAAGCAGCTCTACTACGCGGTCGAGTCGGAAGCGCTCCTTGGCCACGGTGACGCGCAGCTCGCGGCGCAGGCGGAACAGGCCGTACTGGGCTTCAGCGACCCCAACTCCCCTAACTGGGCCTTCGGCGACCTCGCGGGCTCACAGTGCGACCTCGCCCTGATCCGTCTCTTCAGCGGCGACATCGAGGGGACCGCGGACGCGATCCGTCCGGTGCTGAACCTGCCGCCCTCGCACCGCAACAACGGGATCGTCGTCTCCGCGTTGCGGGTCCGGCGGGCGCTGATGGCCGGTCCCGCGCGGACGGCGGTCGTCGCCCGAGATCTCCGCGCGGAGATCGAGTCCTTCCCGGCGAGCCGGCCCGCGCTGCCCCGGCGGTAGAGTCCGCGCCATGCACCCGGTCGCTCGTTCCAGCACTCGCCTCGCCCTCCGCGAACTCACCATCGAGGACGTGGACATGGTGCTCGCCGTCTACGGCAGCCCTGAGGCAACGGAGCACCTGTCGTTCGAGCCGCGCACCCGCGACCAGGTCGCCCAGATCGTGACCCGGTCCATCGCCGCCGCGACGGCGGACCCGCGCAGCGAGTACGCGCTCGCCGTCGTCAAGCGGGACACAGACGACGTGATCGGGTTCGGCCGGATCGCCATGGACCCCCACCAGCAGCGCGCAGCCACCTTCGGCTTCGCGCTGCGCCCCGACGCCTGGGGCGTCGGCCACGGTCTCGAAACCGTTCGCCTCCTCCTCGGTCTCGGGTTCGAAACACTCGAACTGCACCGCATCTGGGGCGCCCGTTCCCCGCTCAACGAAGCCTCAGCGAAGACGATGGCGGCCGCGGGCATGGTCGAGGAGGGCACCATCCGCGGTCACATCCTCAAAGCAGGACAGTGGCGCGACTCCGTCGTACACGCCATGCTCGCGGACGAGTGGGTCACCCGCACGCAAACGCCCTGATCGACGCCGTCGGCGCCCGGGACGCCGCTGACCGCCTGGCCGAATACGCCGACCTGGTGCCGCCTGATGAGCACGGTGACCTACCAATGCCACGAGGCGGACGCCGCCGCCCGACAACTGGACGCGTTCCTCCCCGCGTACGAAGAGGTGTACGCGGAACCGCCGTACTGTGAGGGCCCCAGCGACATCGCCGAGTTCATCGAGCACTACCAGGTAGACACCCGGCGCCCCGGCATGCGTCTGATCTTGGCCCGTGACGGCACGGACGTCGTCGGCTTCACCTACGGCTACCACCTCGCCCCGGACACCCGCTGGTGGAAGAACCTCCAGGACGTGGCCCTCCCGGACGACTTCACGCGCGAGGACGGCCGACGCACGATCGCCGTCATCGAACTCGCGGTACGCAAGCCGTGGCGGCGGCACGGCATCGCCGGCCACCCTGACCTGACAGGTGTTCGCCTGGTCGGACAGGGTCGTGCGGGATGTGCCCGGAACCGGACGTGGCCCAGTGGAGGCGCCGCCTCTGACCTGCGGCGTTTTCCCGACCCGCGACCTTCTTCCCGCCTCGGCCCGCTCGGGCCCGCGTAAGCCCGCCGTACCAAGGGCGTGCCCGGCCCCACGATCACCAGCCGGGACGGCGGTCATGGTGTGCCGTCCGTGTGCCAGGTTCGCCACAGGGCCGCGTACGCGCCGCCGGCCTTCACCAGTTCGTCCTGCGTGCCCAGTTCGGTGAGCCGACCCTCCTCCACCAGGGCCACCCGGTCCGCCGCCGTGAGGCGGCTGGTGTCGGGGGTGGTGGGCCCGTGGCGCAGGCGGGCATCGACGCGGGACGCGGCGCCGCGCCTTCCGTTACGCCGTCCACTCCTTCCACGGCATGTTCCAGCCGTTGAGGCCGTTGTCCGGGGCCACGGTGCGGTCGTCGGAGTTCTTGACGACCACCACGTCGCCGATCATCGAGTGGTTGAAGAACCAGGCCGCCGGTACGCCCTTGTCCCAGCCGCCGCGCACATCGCGCAGCCCCACACAGCCGTGGCTGGCGTTGTAGTTGCCGAAGGCGCCGCCGCCCCAGTAGTTGCCGTGGATGAAGGTGCCCGAGGTGGTCAGGCGGATGGCGTGCGGCACGTCCTTGATGTCGTACTCGCCGCCGTAGCCGACGGTCTCGCCGTTCATCCGGGTCACCGTGAGCTTCTCGCTCATGACCATCTGGCCGTTCCAGGTGTCGTAGCCGGGCTTGCCGGTGGTGACCGGGATGGTCTTGATGACCTTGCCGTCCTGGGTGACCTTCATCGTGTGCTTCTCGGCGTCCACGACGGAGACCTGGTTGCGGCCGATGGTGAACTTCACGGTCTTGGCCTGCTCGCCGTAGACGCCCGGCCGGCCCTCGACCCCGTCCAGGTCGAGCCGGACGGTGACCTTCGTGCCCGCCTTCCAGTACTTCTCGGGGCGGAAGTCCAGGCGGTCGTTGCCGAACCAGTGGCCCTCGACGTCGACGGCCGGCTCGGTGGTGATCCTGATGGCCTTCTCGATGTCCTCGGGATGCGTGATGCCCCGGGTGAAGCGCAGCGAGAACGGCATTCCGACGCCGACCGTGGACCCGTCCTCGGGGGTGAAGTTGCCGGTGAAGGTGTGCTGCGGCGTCAGTGTGGTGAACCTGGAGTCCTCGGCGGCCTCGCGGCCCGCGGAGTCCTCGGCGACCGCGTGCACCGTGTACGCGGTGGCGGCGGCCAGATGGCGGGAGGGCGTCCAACGGGAGCCCCCGCCGGTGATCGTGCCGTCGACCGTCCTGCCCTTGGCGTCCTTGACGACGACCTCGGTCAGCTTGCCCTTGGCCGCGGAGACCTTCAGGGCCCCGCTGGTGCCGACCGACCGGGCGCCGTCCCCGGGGGCGATGGTGACGACGGCCTGCGACTGCGTGCTCTGCTGCGTCGAGGCGTCCTTGCCCTTGCCGTCCTGGGAGCCGGACCCGGAGTCCGACCCCGAACCGCCGCACGCGGTGACGGCCATGAGCAGGACGCCGGCTATGAGCACCGGCAGTCCCTTCCGCGTCCGCCCGCCACCCCCCTTGCCCGTCCGCCGCCGCGCGTCAACCGACGCCCCCGATATCGGCCGCACGTTCAACTCTTCTCCCCTCCGACGGGCCCGGTCAGGCCCCCGCCCCGGTGCGTCCCGTGCGCACTCTGGCGCATATTAACCGCAGGGTTTTGAGCTTCGGGTCAGGCAATGGTCACCGTTCCGTCGCAACTTCCGCCGGTCGCGGCCCGCCCGCCGGCCGGCCCAACCGCTCTCCCCCTTCGGTTATTTGACCGCGCCGCCCGCCTTCCACTCCTTCCAGCCCATGTTCCAGCCGCTCAGGCCGTTGCCGGGATCGACGGTCTCGTCATCGCTGTTGACGACCTCGACGACGTCACCGATGAGGCTGCGGTCGAAGAACCAGCCCGCGGGCGTGCTCGAACTGCCGCCCTGGATATCCCTGAGGCCCACGCAGCCGTGGCTGACGTTGGCCACCCCGGGGGCGTCCTGAGCCCAGTAGTTGCCGTGCAGATAGGTGCCGGTGTCGGTGAGCTTCATGGCGTGCGGGACGTCGGGGATGTCGTACTCGCCGCCGAAGCCGACCGTCTGGCCGTTCATCCGGGTGACCTCGTACATCTCCATGACCACCATCTTCCCGTTGTACGTGGTGGTCTCCGGGGCCCCGGCGGTGATCGGCACGGTGGACAGCAACTGACCGTCGCGCCGCACCTCCATGGTGTGCTCCGCCGCGTCGACCAGCGAGACCTGGCTACGGCCGACGGTGAACTCGACCGTCTTGTGCTGGAGTCCGTACACGCCGCGGGCTCCCTCGACGTCGCGCAGCGCCACATCGACGGTGACCTTGGTGCCGGGCTTCCAGTACCGCTCGGGACGGAAGTCGAGACGGTTCTTGCCGAACCAGTGCGGGCGGATCTCGACGGCGGGCCGCGCCGTGACGCGGACGGCGCGTTCGACGGCGGCACGGTCGGCGATGTCCCGGTTGAAACTCAGCGAGACGATCATCCCGGTGCCCACGGTGGAGCGGTTCTCCGGGGTGATGTACGCGATGAAACGCTCCGCCGGCACCTGAGTGGTGAACTCGGTGTGCCGGGCCGAGCGGCGCCCGTGCCCGTCCAGGGCCACCACGTCCACCGTGTACTTGGCGGCGAGCGCCAGCGCCCGTTCGTCGGGCTCCCAGAGCATGCCGTCGCCGGTGATGTGCCCGGCGATCCGGGTCTCCTGGGCGTCCTGGTGCTTGACCACCCGCACCGACTCCAGGCGTCCGCTCGCCACCCGTACCCGTAGCCGTTCGCCGGGGCGCACGTTCTTGCCGCCGTCGTCCGGGGAGACGCTGATGGCTTCCTTGGGGGTGGGCGGCTTGCCGAACAACCGGCCGATGCCGAAGTCGTCCGCGCCGCCCGAAGAACAGCCGGCGGCGCCCGCCAGCAGCCCTGCCCATGTCAACACCGCGGCCAGTGCGGCCGTCGCGCGCCGTGCGCGCCCTTGTACATGCCTCACGCGTGACTCAACGACGGCCCGGCCCTGGGGAAACGTGAGTGCGACGCACGCTGTGGGCAGAACAGGGGGAGGACGACGAGATGGGGAGCCGCCGCGCCCGCGCGAGCCGCTGCGGGCGCGCCATGTCATGCGGCCGGGCGCGCCGTGGACCGAGGGGTCCGGCGCGCCCGGCCGCATGGCACGGGCCGGCTGCGCCCCGTGGGCGGACGAGCCGACGCAGAAGGGCCGACAGGGTGACGAGCGCAGCCGAGCAGCGGGCAACGGCTCAGGAGCGGGCCGGGCAGGACGGCCGCCGGGCCGCCGCGACGAGCGCCACCCGGCGTCCGACGCCGCCCGCACCGGCCGTCCGGCCGGGCGCCCCCACGCCCCTCGGGGCCCGCTTCCGGCCCGGCCCCGAGGGGAGCGCCGGCACCAACTTCGCGCTCTGGGCGGGCGGGGCGGAGGCGGTCCAGCTGTGTCTTTTCGACGACACCGGCCGGGAGACACGGGTGCCGCTGACCGAGCTGACGCACGAGATATGGCACGGCTTCCTGCCGGGCGTGCGGCCCGGCCAGCGCTACGGCTACCGGGTGCACGGCCGCTGGGACCCGTGGACCGGCGCCCGGTGGAACCCGGCCAAGCTGCTGCTCGACCCGTACGCGCGCGCGGTGGACGGCGAGTACGCCTCCTTCGGGCTGGCACCGGAGCTGTACGGGCATGTGCGGGACTGGCCGGAGCAGCACGTCGCCGACACCGTGCGCGACGAGCGGGACTCGGCGCCGTTCGTCCCCAAGGGCGTCGTCGTCCACGATGACGACGACTGGGCCGACGACCGCCGGCCCAAGACGCCGTGGGCGGACTCGGTCATCTACGAGCTGCACGTACGGGGATTCACCCGACTGCACCCGGGCGTCCCCGAGGAACTGCGCGGCACCTACGCCGGGCTGGCCCATCCGGCGGCGATCGAGCACCTGGTGACGCTGGGCGTGACCGCCGTGGAACTGCTGCCCGTGCACCAGTTCGCGCACGAGGACCACCTGCTGCGCCGCGGCCTGCGGAACTACTGGGGCTACAACTCGATCGGCTACTTCGCCCCGCACGCGGCCTACGCCGCCTCCGGGACGACCGGCGAGCAGGTCGGCGAGTTCAAACGCATGGTCCGCGCCCTGCACGCGGCCGGCATCGAGGTCATCCTCGACGTGGTCTACAACCACACCGCGGAGGCGGGCGAGCTGGGCCCGACGCTCTCCCTCAAGGGCATCGACAACCGCGGCTACTACCGCCTCCAGGACGACGCCCGCCGGTACGCCGACTACACCGGCTGCGGCAACACCCTGCACGTCGTGCGGCCGCAGGTGCTGCGCCTGATCACCGACTCGCTGCGCTACTGGGTGACGGAGATGGGCGTGGACGGCTTCCGGTTCGACCTGGCGGCGGCGCTGGCCCGTTCGATGCACGACGTCGACATGCTCTCCCCGTTCCTCGCGGTGATCGCCCAGGACCCGGTGCTGCGCCGGGTCAAGCTCATCGCCGAGCCCTGGGACATCGGTTCGGGCGGCTACCAGGTCGGTGCCTTCCCGCCGCTGTGGACCGAGTGGAACGACCGCTTCCGTGGCGCCGTCCGCGACTTCTGGCGCGGCGCGCTGCCGGACGTGCGCGACCTCGGCTATCGCCTGTCCGGCTCCAGCGACCTGTACGCCTGGGGCGGCCGCCGCCCCTACGCCTCGGTCAACTTCGTCACCGCGCACGACGGTTTCACCCTCCGTGACCTGGTGTCCTACGAACGCAAGCACAACGAGGCGAACGTCGAGGACAACCGGGACGGCTCCGCCGACAACCGCTCGTGGAACTGCGGGGCCGAGGGCGAGACGGACGAGGAGCAGATCCGGGCGCTGCGGCGCCGGCAGATGCGCAACCTGATCAGCACGCTGCTGCTGTCCACGGGCGTACCGATGCTGGTGGCCGGCGACGAACTGGGCCGCACCCAGCACGGCAACAACAACGCCTACTGCCAGGACAACGCCATCAGCTGGCTGGACTGGTCGCTGCCGGCGGAGCCCGGCTGGCGGGCGCTGTTCGACCTGACGTGCCGTCTCATCGCCCTGCGCCACCGGCACCCGGTGCTGCGCCGGCGCGCGTTCTTCTCCGGGCGCGCCCACTCGGCGGACGGCCTGCGTGATCTGGCCTGGTTCACCGCGCGGGGCGAGGAGATGACGGAGGACGACTGGTACGCCCCCGCCGCCTCGCTCGGCATGTACCTCTCGGGGCGGGACATACCGGGCCGCGACGAGCAGGGCGCGCCGATCCTCGACGACAGCTTCCTCGCCGTACTGCACGCGGGGGACCGCCCGGCGCCCTTCGTCCTGCCGGGCCCGCCGTGGGCGGACCGCTACGAGGTCGTCGTCGACACGTCCCGGGAGGACCAGGCGACGGCACCGGGCGTGGTGCACGGGGCCGGTGCGGCGATCATTGTGCCGGAGCGGGCGGTGCTGCTGCTGCGGGTTCTGTGACATCGGCTGGATGGGCCGTGGGGTGGCGTCGCGCGCTTCGGCTGCGCCGTGGTTCGGCTGCGCCGTGGTTCCTGCTGCGCCGTGGTTCGGCTGCGTGGTTCTTTGGCTGCCGCGCCGTCGTGGCTTGTCGCGCAGTTCCCCGCGCCCCTATGGGGCGCGGCCGTGCGACCCGTGCGCGCATCTGTGCGACCGGGTGCCCGGCTGAAACTCGGTGGGCGTTGTCGGTGCCGGTCCGTAGGCTCCGTGTGATGCCCTCCACACGTGCAACCACCAAGGACCGTCCTGACCGTTCCACCGTACGCACCCTGCTGCGGCTGTGGCCCTATGTTCGCCCGGTGCGGGCACGGCTGTGCACCGCCGCGTTCGTCGCGGTGGTCGCCTCCTGTGTGGGGCTGGTGATCCCGCTGGTCCTGAAGTGGATGGTGGACGGGCCGGTCGCCGACCGGGATCCGGCGGGCGTGTGGCTGGGCGCGCTGTACCTGCTGCTGCTCGGGATCGCGGAGGCGGTGCTGTTCGGGCTGCGGCGGTGGCTGGTGGCCCGGCCGCTGTCGCACGTCGAGGCGGAGATGCGGGCCGAGCTG
This sequence comes from Streptomyces sp. NPDC004629, assembly GCF_042873595.1. Taxonomy (NCBI): domain Bacteria; kingdom Bacillati; phylum Actinomycetota; class Actinomycetes; order Kitasatosporales; family Streptomycetaceae; genus Streptomyces; species Streptomyces sp. NPDC004629. The sequence goes on from NZ_JBIALO010000013.1 coordinate 224,629, forward strand.
TACGGGCATCTGCAACGGCTGCCGGTGGCCTTCCACGACCGCTGGGCGTCGGGCCAGTTGCTCTCCCGGGGCACCACCGATCTGATGCTGCTGCGTATGTTCCTCGCCTTCCCGTTGACGTTCCTGCTGGTCAACGGCGTGACCATCTTGGTCGGCGTGGCGATCATGATGTCCCAGGACTGGCTGCTGGGGCTGGTCGTCCTCGGGCCCGCGGTGCCCCTGATGTGGACCTGTGTGATCTTCGAGCGGCGGTACGCCCTTGTGGCACGGCTCGCCCAGGACCAGGTCGGCGACCTGACGACGGTCGTCGAGGAGAGCGTGCTCGGCATCCGCATCATCAAGGGGTTCGGCCGGCACCGCAGCCAGGCACGGGCGTTCAGCGAGCTGTCGGGGACGCTGCGCGGCACGGAGCTGCGCAAGGCGCGGCTGCTGGCGGCGATCTGGGCCGTCATCGTGACGCTGCCGGAGGTCGCGATCGGCGCGGCGCTGGTGCTGGGAACCGTGCGGGTGGCGGACGGGCAGCTGTCCGCGGGGACACTGGTCGCCTTCTTGAGCACGGCGCTCGCGCTGCGCTGGCCGGTGGACTCGATCGGGTTCCTGCTGGCGATGACACAGGAGGCGGCGACGGCGACGGAACGGTACTTCGAGGCGCGGGACGCCCGGGTGGAGGAGCCGGGGGGAACCGGCGGCCCGGACCGGAAGCCGGGGCCGGCGGACGGCGGACTCCGGTTCCACGGCGTCCGGTTCCGCTATCCCGACGCCCCGCCCGGCTCCCCACCCACCCTCGACGGCATCGACCTGCACATCCGCCCCGGCGAATCCATGGCCCTGGTCGGGGCGACCGGCAGCGGGAAGACCACCCTGACGGCGCTCATCCCCCGGCTGCACGAGGTCACCTCCGGGCGGATCACGCTGGACGGGTGGGACATCACCGCCATGTCCCGCGAGGAGCTACGCGCGAAGGTGGCCGTCGCGTTCGAGGAACCGACGCTGTTCTCCGCGTCCGTCGGGCAGAACGTGCTCATGGGCGGCGACGGGAGCGCAGGCCGGGCGGACCTGGAGCGGGCGCTGTCCGTCGCGCAGGCCGAGTTCGCGCACGCGCTGCCGCAGGGCACGGACACCCAGGTGGGCGAGCAGGGGCTGAGTCTGTCCGGCGGGCAGCGGCAGCGGCTCGCGCTCGCCCGTGCGGTGGTGGGCCGCCCGCGCTTCCTCGTGCTGGACGACCCGCTGTCCGCGCTCGACGTGCACACCGAGGCCGCCGTGGAGGCCGCGCTGCGCCGGGTCCTCACGGACACCACCGCGCTGATCGTCGCCCACCGCCCCTCGACGGTGCTGCTCGCCGACCGCGTCGCCCTGCTCTCCCAGGGCCGTATCGCCGCGGTCGGCACCCACCACGAACTGCTCCGCACCCACCCGGAGTACGCGCACCTGATGTCCGGCGAACAACCCGGAGCCGGCGTGGGTGGCGGACGGGGCGGGGACGGGCGCGGTGGTGCGTTGTGGGACGCCGGTGTGCCGGGCGCAGAAGTGGAGGACGCTCGATGACCGCTCCCGCCTCCTCGGCTCCGCCGCCCGCCGCCTCCGGGTCCCTGTCCCCGCCGGACCCGGAGGACGCTCCGGCCCGGCCGCAGGACTCCCAGGACCCCTTCGACCGGGACGTGCTGCCCACGCCGCCGGGTGCCACGGCCGCCCTGCTGCGCTCGCTGCTCGCCCCGATGAAGGCCCGCGTCGCCGTCACCACGCTGCTGCTGCTGTTCCAGCAGGCCGCCGTGCAGGCCGGTCCGCTGCTGGTGGCCTACGCCATCGACAGCGCCGTACCGGCCCTCGGGCGGGGCGAGCACGGCCCGCTGATCGCGGTCGCCGTCGGCTATCTGCTGTGCGCGCTGCTCTCCGGGGGCCTCCAGTTCGCGTTCATCGAGGCGTCCGCGCGCGTCAACCAGGACGTGCTGCTCGACCTGCGCGGCCGTATCTTCCGGCACGCGCAGGCGCTGAGCGTCGACTTCCACGAGCGGTACACCTCGGGCCGGCTCATCTCGCGCTCCACCGCGGACGTGGAGTCGCTGCGCGAACTGCTCAGCGAGGGGCTTCAGGAACTCGTCACGGTGATCCTGTCCTTCGTGTACATCTCCGCGATGCTGCTCTGGCTCGACCTGGGCCTGGGCGCGGTCGCGGTGGCGTCCTTCGTGCCCCTGTATCTGCTGGTACGGCTCTACCAGCGGCGCGCGGGACAGGTGTTCCGGCTCCGTTCCACGGCCATCGCGGCGGTCATCGTGAAGTTCGTCGAGACGATGAACGGCATCCGGCCGGTGCGCGCCTTCCGCCGGGAGACCGCGAACGACGCCGAGTTCGACGTCCTCAACCGGCGCCACGAACGGACGAACGGCGACGCCCTGCTGGAGATGGCCCGTTATGTCGTGGGTTCCCGCCTCGTCGCCAACACGGCGGTCGCGGTGATCGTGCTGTGGGGCGCCTCCCGGGTGGCGTCCGGCTCGCTGGCGCTGGGCGTGCTCGCGGCGGCGGTGCTGTATCTGCGCCGCCTGTACGACCCCATCGACCGGCTGGGCATGTTCCTCAACTCCTACCAGTCGGCCGCCGCCTCGCTGGAGAAGATCGCGGGCCTGCTGGCGCAGACCCCGTCGGTGCCGGAGCCGACCGCGCCCCGAGGGCTGCCGACGCAGGCGAGGAAGGGCCGCCCAGGGCGTGAGGTCGTCTTCGCCGGCGTCCGGTTCGCCTACCGCACCGGCGGGGAGGTGCTGCCCCGCTTCGACCTCACGATCCCGGCCGGTCAGACGGTCGCCGTGGTCGGTTCGACGGGCGCGGGCAAGTCGACGCTGGCCAAGCTGCTCGCCCGGTTCTACGACCCCTCCGACGGCCGGGTCCTGCTCGACGGGGTGGACCTGCGGGAGCTGTCCTCGCCCGAACTGCGCCGCGGCGTGGTGATGGTGACGCAGGAGTCGTTCCTGTTCTCGGGCACGGTGGCCGAGAACATCGCCATCGGCCGCCCGGACGCCACCCGCGAGGACATCGAGCGGGCGGCGAAGGCGATCGGGGCGCACGAGTTCATCGACGGACTGCCGGACGGTTATGACACGGACGTGCGCAAGCGGGGCGGCCGCATCTCGGCCGGCCAGCGTCAACTGGTCGGCTTCGCACGGGCGTTGCTCGCCGATCCGGCGGTGCTGATCCTCGACGAGGCGACCAGTTCGCTGGACGTACCCGGGGAGCGGGCGGTGCAGCGGGCCATGTCGACGGTGCTGCGGGGCCGTACGGCCGTGGTGATCGCGCACCGGCTGTCGACCGTGGAGATCGCCGACCGGGTGCTGGTCATGGAGCACGGCCGGATCGTCGAGGACGGCGAACCCGCCGAGCTGATCGCCGGGACGGGCCGGTTCGCGGACCTGCACCGGGCCTGGCGGGACAGCCTGGCCTGACAGCGACCGCCGGTTGGACACCGCCCCAAAGGGGCGCGGGGAACGGCGCGCCAAGCCACGACGTCGCCGCAGACAACTGACGGCACAGAGCGGCACAACCAGCGGAGCACTCGGCACACCGGAACGGGACGGGGAGATGGATGATCGACGCGTACGAGGATCCCGGGACACCCGACACGCGCGGCGGCTGGCGGTTCCTGTGGTGGCTGGTGCGGTGCCAGCCGGGCCGGTCGCTGGCCGGGGCGCTGCTGGGCAGCGTCTGGCTGGTGCTGATGGCGGCGGCCCCGTATCTGATGGCCCGCGCGGTCGACGACGGCCTGGTGGCGGGTGATATGGGCGCGCTGGCCGCGTGGACCGTGGTGCTGTTCCTGGTCGGGGCGGTCAACTCGTGGCTGAGCATCATGCGCCACCGGACGATGACGCGGGTGCGGATGGACGCCAACTTCCGCACGGTCAAGGTGGTCGTCGGGCACGCGGTGCGGCTGGGGGCCGCGCTGCCGCGGCGGGCCGGGGCCGGGGAGATCGTCACGGTCGGCGTCGGCGACGTGCAGACGATCGCGCAGTCACTGACCGTCGTCGGACCCGGGGTCGGTTCGGTGGTGGTCTATGTGGTGGTGGCCGGGGTGCTGCTGTCGATCTCACCGCTGCCGGCCGCGGTGGTGCTGCTCGGGATGCCGGTGATCGCGCTGGTCGCGGGTCCGCTGACGGTGCGGTTGCAGGCGGCGGAGACCGAGTACCGGGAGCGGCAGGGCGTGCTGACCGCGCGCATCGGCGATCTGGCGGGCGGGCTGCGGGTCCTCAACGGACTCGGCGGCAAGGGTCTGTTCGCGGACGCGTTCCGGGGTGACTCGGGGCGGCTGCGGGCGCAGGGCTACCGGGTGGGCGCGGTGGCCAGTTGGGTGCAGGCGCTCGGGGTGGGCCTGCCGACCCTGTTCCTGGCGGTGGTGACCTGGCTCGCGGCCCGGATGGCCGCGGCGGGCGAGCTGACCATCGGCGAGTTGGTGGCGGTGTACGGCTATGTCGCGGTGCTGGTGGGGCCGGTGGCCTTCTTCCTGGAGATGGGCTACCAGCTCAGCCGGGGCGTGGTGGCCGCGCGCCGGGTGGTGGCGCTGCTGCGGCTCGAACCGGAGCCGGACGAGGGGACCCGGCCCGCCCCGGCGGAGCCGGCCGCGCTGGTCGATCCCGAGTCGGGGGTGCGGGTGCCGCCGGGGCGGCTGACCGCGCTGGTCGCCGCCCGGCCAGCGGACGCCGCGGCCGTGGTCGACCGCCTCGGCCACTTCGTGCCGTCCGCCGCCACCTGGGGCGGGGTGCGGCTCGACGCGATCCCGCTGGCCGAGGTGCGGTCCCGGATCCTGGTCTGCGACAACGAGGCCGACCTGTTCGCGGGGACGCTGCGGGAGGTGGTGGCCGGGCGCCGGGAGTGCGACGACACCGCGCTGGGGCGGGCGGTGCACGCGGCCGCCGCCGACGACATCGTGCAGGGACTGCCGGACGGGCTCGACTCGGCCGTGTCGGCGCAGGGCCGTAGCCTGTCGGGCGGCCAGCGGCAACGGGTGCGGCTGGTCCGGGCGTTGCTGGCGGACCCGGAGGTGCTGCTCGCGGTCGAGCCGACGTCGGCGCTGGACGCGCACACGGAGGCCACGGTGGCCCGCCGGCTGCGGGCCGCGCGCACCGGCCGTACGACGGTGGTGACCACGACCTCGCCGCTGGTGCTGGACCGCGCGGACACCGTGCACTACCTGGTGGACGGCAAGGTCACGGCCACCGGGCGGCACCGCCGGCTGCTCGCGGACGAGCCCGGCTACCGGGCCCTGGTGGCACGTGACAACGCTGCCGAAGAGGTCGTGCGGTGACGCCGGACACGGGTCATCTGCCCGTCGCCGGGCGGTCCGAGGTGCGCCGGGCGACGGTGCGGCTGGTGCGGGCCGACGGGCGGTCCTTCACCGCCGCGCTGCTGCTGAACGCGCTGGCCGCCGCGGCCGGGCTGGCCGGGCCGTGGCTGGTCGGCCGGATCGTGGACGAGGTGCGGGCCGGAGCCGGGGTCGCGGTGGTGGACCGGCTGGCGCTCGGCATCCTGGTGTGCGCGCTGGCCCAGCTGCTGCTGGCGCGCTGGGCCCGGTACGTGGGCTACCGGTTCGGGGAGCGGACGCTGGCCCGGGTCCGTGAGGAGTTCGTCGACCGGGCGCTCGCGCTGCCCGCGTCGACGGTGGAGCGGGCCGGCACCGGAGACCTCACCGCGCGCGGCACCGCGGACGTGGCCGCGGTCGGCACGACGCTCCGGGACGTGGGCCCCGAGCTGCTGGTCTGCTCCGTGCAGGCGCTGTTCGTGACCGGCGCCGTGTTCGCGCTCGACCCGCTGCTCGGCCTGTTCGGGGTGCTCGGGACGATCCCGATCTGGTGCGCGCTGCGCTGGTATCTGCGCCGGGCCAGGGACGGCTATCTCGCCGAGGGCGCGGCCACCTCACAGGTCGCGGAGATCGTCGCGGCCACCGCGTCCGGGGCCCGCACGGTGGAGGCGTTCCGCCTTGAGGAGCGGCGGATCGCGGCGAGCCGGGACGCGTTGGACACGTCCCGGCGGACCCGGCTGTACACGCTGTACCTGCGCACGGTGTTCTTCCCTGCCGTGGAGGTGTCGTACACGATCCCGGTGGCGGGGGTGCTGCTGGTCGGCGGGGTGCTGCACGCGCGCGGGGCGGTGGGCCTCGGCGCGGTGGTGGCGGCGGCGCTGTATCTTCGGCAGCTCACCGAGCCGCTGGACCAGATCCTGATGCGGATCGAGCAACTGCAGAGCAGCAACGCGTCGTTCGCCCGGGTGGAGGGGCTGGCCGGGGCGCCGCGTTCGGTGCCGGACGGCGGCGCGCCGGCCCCGGCGGACGACCGGATCGACGTGTCGGGGGTGCGGTACGCCTACGAGCGGGGCGGGGAGGTGCTGCGCGGGGTCGATCTGACGGTGCGGCCCGGGGAGCGGCTGGCGGTGGTCGGCCCGTCCGGCGCGGGCAAGACCACGCTGAGCCGGCTGCTCGCGGGCGTCGACGCGCCGGGCGCGGGCACGGTGACGGTGGGCGGGGTGCCGGTCGCGGGTCTGGAGCCGGAGCGGCTGCGCCGGCAGGTGGTGCTGGTCACCCAGGAACACCATGTCTTCCTCGGCACGGTGCGGGACAATCTGCGGATCGCCGAACCGGCGGCCGGCGACGAGGAGTTGTGGGCGGCGCTGGTCGCGGTGGGCGCCGACGCCTGGGTGCGCGAGCTGCCGGACGGCCTCGACACCCGGCTGGGTCCGGGCGGTGCGGCCACCGACGGGTCCCAGGCCCAGCAGCTCGCGCTGGCCCGGGTGGTGCTGGCCGACCCGCACACACTGATCCTGGACGAGGCCACGGCCCTGCTGGACCCGGCGACCGCACGGCACACCGAGCGTGCCCTGGCCGCCGTGCTGGCGGGCCGTACCGTCATCGCGATCGCCCACCGACTGCACACCGCCCACGACGCGGACCGGGTGGCCGTGATGGAGGAGGGCCGGCTCACCGAACTGGGCACGCACGACGAACTGGTGAAGGCCGACGGGGCGTACGCGGCGCTGTGGCGCACCTGGCACACGAACGGCACACCATGACCAGCCCTCCCGGCCGGCAGAGGGGCCACGGCGCCTGGGTGCGTAGTTCACGGATCATGCAGTCGTAGAACGGCGCCTGCGGCCACGAGTGGAACACGCACCGAGGCAACGGAGCACCTGCCGTTCGAGCCGCGCACCCGCGACCAGGTCGCCCAGATATCCAACGGCATTCTGTACAACAAGCAGAGTTCGGGCACCAATATCCACACCACGTACTCCAAGACGGGCGGCTCCTCCGTCAGCGTCCGCCTTGGCTACACCTACAGCGCAGGCACGTTCCAGACGCCTTCCACGCACTGCTGGGTCGACGTCACGCTCGGCCCGGCCCGCGTAGACCTCCCCAAAGCCAAGCTCGACGCCGGGCAGGCCGAGAAAGCGGTGAACAAGGCGGTAGCAGCACGGTTGCGGGCCGACGGAAATACTGGAGCTACATTTCAGACGCCGGATCCCGTGGGCACATTCCGAGTGAACGCCATCATTGGGCAGGTGTACGACGCCGGCGGGGCACCCATCAAGGCCGGTTGACCACCACCCGCCCTCGTCGTTCAGGTCGGTCATACCGCCGGGGATCAGCCCACGCCGGACTGGTGATGAAGCCGGCCCGAGCCGAGTGCCCGAGTTACCCCTGGGCGATCGCAGCCGGAACATCCGACACGTCGACCAGGGCGCCATGCGCGTCGTAGACCAGCAGGTCCAGCCGCCCTCGTCGGCGGGCCGGGTAACCGCGGACGACACCGCGTCGCGCACCAGGAGCGTGTCCACGACTGGGATCCCGTTTCACCCGGGACTACGGGCACGGACGCTGACGTGCGATTCGGGCGAGCGCCTGATACCGCCGATCAAATCGTCTGGCCCCTGCTGCTTCGGGCGGCAGGGGCTGTTTCGTCATGCCCGGACATGAACAGGCAGCAGAGTCCTCACACGAGAATGGTCCCGCCCCATACCCTGACAGTGTCGAGCTGTTCAGAGATTGGGGCGAGACCGTGCCATCTGATGCTACCTCGGACCCGTACGCCGACTCGGTGCGCTTCGGCCAACGAGTGCAGATCCTCCGCGAACGCCGCGGAATGACCCAAGCCCAGCTCGCCGACCTCGTAGCGCTCTCACCACACACCCTCCGCAAGATCGAGAACGGGCAGCAGAAAGCCCCCGGCCTCGACATGGTGCTACGGATCGCCGAAGCCCTACGCGTCCGCGACCTCGCCGATCTGACAGGCCACCCAGACATGCACGTCGACCTCTTCATCGGCCCCGGCCACCCACGCCTTGCCGCGGTCAAGGCCGCCATCGACACCTTCACCCTGTCCTCAGACACCGAGCCGCCGCCCGTGGCGCACCTCGAAGCCCGCCTGCACGCCGCGTGGAAAGAACGGCACGGGGCGAAGAACCACCGCGAGGCCATCGGCAAGTTGCTGCCCGACCTCATCCGCGACGGCCAGACCCTCGTCCGGCACGCCGGCACCGCCAATGAACGGCGCGCGGCACAGGCCCTGCTCGCCGAGACCTACAGCCTCAGCCAGTTCTTCATCGCCTATCAACCGGATGCCGCCCTGCTGTGGCGCGTCGCCGAGCGGGGCATGGTCGCAGCCCAGGACTCCGGCGACCCGCACGCCATCGGCGTCGCCGCCTGGCTGCTCGCGCAGGCACATCGCGACTCCGGGGCGCGGCACTTCGACGCGGCCGACGCCATCAACCTGGAGGCTGTCCGGTTCCTGGAGCCGCTGCTGCCGGACGCGAGTGACGATGTCCTCGCCATCGCCGGCGCCTTGGAGTTCGAGCTCGGCTACACCGCGGCCCGCCGGCGGGAGACCGGTATCGCGTGGGGGCACTGGGACAAGGCCAAGAAGATGGCGAACCGTCTGCCAGCCGATTACTACCATCCCGTCACCAGCTTCGGCCGGGCCGTGATGGGCGCTCACGCGGTCACCGTGGCGGTGGAGTTGCGCCAGGGCGGCGAGTCCGTACGGCAGGCGGCGAAGGCCGACACGACCGTGATCAAGTCGCGTCCGCGGCGGGCCCGGCACCGGATCGAGGAGGCCCGCGGCTACCAGCTCGACAACCAGCCGGACGTGGCGGTCGCTTCGCTGGAGAAGGCGTTCGAGGCTGCGCCGGAGACAATCCGCTACAACGGATACGCACGGGCGATCCTGCTGGAAGAGGTGGAGTCGACGCAGGCTGCCCGTCGCCGGCGGGCGGCGGAGCTGGCAGCGAAGGTCGGCGTCCTCGCCGCTTGAGGTGTAGCGACCGGATTCCGGTCGGCGGTAGTACGCGCGGGCTCTTACGGTCACAGGTGTGAGACGGATCACCGTGACCGTGGAGGCGTGACCATGTCGAGCGAGACCGTAAACATGTCGCCGACCGAGGTGCTGGACGTCTTAGGACTGCCCGACCTGGACAGCCTGGACGAGGCCCGGGGGACCGGCCGCGTGTGCATCTGGGGCGGCGAGTCTTTGACGATCGAGACTGCTGTCGACCTCGGCGAGCAGGAGGCTGAGGATGGTACGTGCTTCCCGCGCGCCTGCAGAAAGTGCGTCGCCGACAGGGCACACCGCGGCCTGTTCGCCCACACGCCCATGTGCGACCTCTGCGAGACGGAGGCGACAGCCGCCGACTGCACCGTCGGCCGCGGCTTGTACCGGCTCGTCAGGGACAACCGCCGGTGACCCGCAGGCAGACGACCGCAGGGGCGCGGTCCCCGCACGCGAGCCCGCCGCTCAGCCGCATGACCATGCGGGTCTACCAGGTGGACCGCTACGGCACGGTCACCCGTGACAGCGGACGGGTCAACGTCCCACCCACCCAGGGGCTGACGCCGGCCACGGACAGGCACGGCCTGTGCTCCTGGTGCCGACTGCTCGCCGACAACATCCGGCTCATCCAAGCCGTAAAAGCGGGCTCCGGCCCGTGCGCGGCCGGGAACAGGTTTGCCTGCGGCCCGTGCCGGAACAGGCGCCACCTGGTCCCGCTCACCGAGAGGCGGCGATGCGTATGAGACCGGACAGCCCGAAGGGCCAGTTCTTCGTCCGCCGCCGCGTGGGCCCAGGAATCGCGTACGCGGATGAGACGCCGTACGACCGGGACAGCTTCGGCGTGCTCTGGGCCCGGTACGCCCTGCGGCCGAAGCAGCGCAGGGGCACCCCACAACTGCGCAACGTCCACCCCTACCGCCAGCGCCGGGCCATGCTGAACATGATGTGCCAGGTCTGCTCCCGCACGCCGCCCGACCCACACGGCCCGCACCTCTTTCTCCTGCGGGACAGCGTCGGCCCGATCCGCGAAGGCGAACGCACGACGAGCCCGCCGGTGTGCGTACCGTGCGCCGGGATCTCCATCCAGCTCTGCCACGCCCTGCGCGGTGAGCGGTTCGTGGCGGCGTGGGCGAGACACGTACCCGCGTGGGGAGTCGTCGGTCCCCTCCATCACCCCGTGACACTCCAGCCCATCCCGGGGGGTCACATGGAGCAGGTGAAGTACGGCTCGCAGTGGGCACCGTGGGTCCGGGCCGCCCGCACCATGGTGGAACTCCGCGGAGTCACACCGGCGGACCTCGACCGCGAGTTCGCAGCCCTCGGCCACGACCGCCTGGAGGAGGAGTTCGCACGGGTCGCGGAGCTGATGACTGTGTGAGGACTCCGCGATCACCTGCCTGGGGCGGGTCGCCTCGTTGCTCCAGCCACCCCGGCCGGTCCCCGTAATCAATTGACCGAAGGAGAGAGCCTTTGACCACCACCATGGACCATGCGCGAGAAGCGTTTCCGCTCGCCGACGGCAGGCTGCCACTCAGCACGGAAGCCCCGTCGGGGCCGGACACGCGCCCCTGGGTCCTACGGTTCGCCCGTACCCCGGGCGCGACCGGAGCCGTCACCGTACCGGCTGCCGTCTACGATCCTGCCCGTCAGGTCAACGTGTCCTATGACGGAGGCCTGTTGACGTGCATGGCCAACACCCACGCCCCGACCGTGCCGGACGGTTCGATGACGAACCCGCCGCCGCTGGACGAGGGGCCGAAGGACTGACCCATGTCCCTGCCTGTCCTGGTGATCGCGGCCAACGACGACTGGCCGACTGATCGCGTGGTGACCGAGCTGACCGGCCGAGGCATCGAGGTGTTCCGCATGGACACCGCGGATTTCCCTCAGCGGCTTTCGCTGACAGGCCGGATCGACCCGGCGCACGGATGGGCGGGCGAACTGGCCACCGCTCACCGAACGGTGGACCTGTCCCGGGTAGGTGCGGTGTACTACCGCGCCCCCGGAGCGTTCCAGTTCCCCGACGGCATGACCGAGCCCGAGGAGCGGTTCGCCGCGGCCCAGGCCCGCGCCGGCCTCGGCGGGGTCCTGTTCGCACTGGGCTGCCGGTGGGTCAACCATCCAACGTTCATGGCCCGTGCCGAGTACAAGCCGGTCCAGCTCGACGCCGCCCGCGCCTGCGGGCTGTATATCCCGCCCACGCTGATCACGAACCGGCGGGATGCGGTACGGGAGTTCGCCGCCGCCGTTCCCGGCCCGCTGATCTGCAAGCCCGTGGCGTCCCCCGTGCTGATCGAAGACAGCCGACTCAAAACCGTCTACACCCGCCGCCTCACCCCGGCGGATCTCACCGACCTGCGCGGCATCGAGACCACCGCCCACCTCTTCCAGGCGTGGATCGACAAGAGCCACGAAGTGCGCCTGACGGTCGTGGGCTCTCGCATGTTCGCCACCGAGGTACACGCCGGCAGCGACGCCGCCCGTGAGGACTGGCGATCCGACTACGGTTCCCTCACCTACACCACCACGACGGTTCCCGCCGAGGTGGGCGCCGGAATGCTCCTCCTGATGGATCAGCTCCATCTCGCCTACGGGGCCGCTGACTTCGTCGTTGACCCCTTGGGACGGTGGTGGTTCCTTGAGGTGAATCCCTGCGGGCAATGGGACTGGGTCCAGGGCGCGACCGGGCAGCCGATCGCCGCGGCTATCGCCGACGAACTGCAAGGCGTCACCTGATGGACTGGAAGCAGCGCGCCGCCGCGCTCGCCCGCACGGCGGCGCATCCAGGCTCCCCGTGGTACGGGCCGGTCATGGCCACGCCCCGTCATCTGCGCGTGCCCCGCTGGTTCACCGCCGGCCCGGAGGGCTGGACGCCCGCCGACGGCGCCGCAGACGAGTCGGCGTGGGCGAGCGCGGCGTACGCGGACCAGACCCTCATCACCCAGGTCGGCACCGTGCACGCCGACCGTGCGGCAGACGGCGAGACAGTGATCGGACTGCCCACCTCGTCCAGCACCCTGCCGAGTCTCGTGGTCAGCATGCTCACACACGGGCGGCTGAGCGAGGGCCAGGCGTTACTGGATGTCGCCACCGGCTCGGGCTACAGCGCCGCGCTGGCTTCCGCTCGGCTCGGGGACGGCTTCGTGACCACCGTGGACGTCGACCCCTACCTGACCGAGGCCGCCGCCGAACGGCTCGACGTCATCGGCCACCACCCGAGACTGCTCACCCAGGACGCCACCGGGCATCTTCCCGGCGAGTACGACCGGATCGTGTCCATGGTGTCCGTGCCCCGCGTCCCCGCCCCGTGGCTGCGCGCGCTGCGGCCAGGCGGACGCCTGGTGACCACACTGGCCGGAACCGGGCTGATCCTGACCGCCGACAAGACGGAGGACGGCGGCGCCACCGGCCGGATCGAATGGGACCGGGCTGCGTTCATGGAGACCCGCACGGGCGCCGACTATCCGCCGCTGCTCGACGAACTGTTCAAGCAGGTCCGTGACCAGGACGGCGACATGGTCACCGACTCCCCGTTCCCGGTGCTCAACGTCATGCAGGCGTGGGAGGTGTGGTCGATGCTCTCCCTCACCGCACCCGGCATCGAGCACCGCATCGGCACCGACGACGACGGCAACCCGGTGGCGTGGATGCTGCACCCGGACGGCTCCTGGGCACGCGCCGAGACAAAACTCGCCAGCCGTGCCGCGATCGTCCACCAGGGTGGCCCCCGCCGTCTGTACGACATGCTCGACGCCGTCCGGTGGCGGTGGCTCGAACACGGCGAACTGCCTGTGTACGGGGCCCGGGTGACCATCGCACCGGACGGTGCGACCACCCTGACCGGCGGCGGTATCGGCGGCAGGCCGGGCGCGGGCAGACTGGCAGGACGAGGAGAGAGGGAAGCCCGTGGATGAGGAGCCGTTGGAGGAGTGGGCCGCGCGGAGGGACGCCCGTCGGCCGAAGCCCGGTGACCGCAAGGCCGTTCCCCTCGGCGACGGTCCGGAGCGCGGCGGGCACGTCGAACCGGACGCCCCACGCGGGATGGTGGAGTGGAACGGCCACCAGTGGACCCCGAGCGGTGTGGCCGACGACCACGCCACGGCTGCGCAGGAAACCGACCAACAGGACGAGGCGGAGCGCGTCCCCCTGCCACACTTCAGCCGCCTGCCCGCCGCCCCGGAGCCATGGCGGCCCACCGAAGTCTTCCACCGGCCCTGACCCCCAAGCTGTCCGCCCAGTAGTCCTCCGGGCGGAGTCGTGGCAGCCCTCCCGGCCAGTGATCGTGGGCCCGGGCCGGGCACGTCCTTTGTACGGCGGGCTTACGCGGGCCGAGCGGGCCGAGGCGGGAAGGAAGCCGCGGGTCGGAAAACGCCGCAGGTCAGAGGCGGCGCCTCCACTGGATCACGTCCGGTTCCGGGCAGATCCCGACGGCGGTTCCGCGTACACCTCTTCGTACGCGGGCAGGAACGCGTCCAGTTGCCGTGCGGCGGCGTCCGCCTCGTGGCATTGGTAGGTCACCGTGCTCATCAGGCGGCACCAGGTCGGCGTATTCGGCCAGGCGGTCAGCGGCGTCCCGGGCGCCGACGGCGTCGATCAGGGCGTTTGCGTGCGGGTGACCCACTCGTCCGCGAGCATGGCGTGTACGACGGAGTCGCGCCACTGTCCGGCTTTGAGGATGTGACCGCGGATGGTGCCCTCCTCGACCATGCCCGCGGCCGCCATCGTCTTCGCTGAGGCTTCGTTGAGCGGGGAACGGGCGCCCCAGATGCGGTGCAGTTCGAGTGTTTCGAACCCGAGCCCGAGGAGGAGGCGAACGGTTTCGAGACCGTGGCCGACGCCCCAGGCGTCGGGGCGCAGCGCGAAGCCGAAGGTGGCTGCGCGCTGCTGGTGGGGGTCCATGGCGATCCGGCCGAACCCGATCACGTCGTCTGTGTCCCGCTTGACGACGGCGAGCGCGTACTCGCTGCGCGGGTCCGCCGTCGCGGCGGCGATGGACCGGGTCACGATCTGGGCGACCTGGTCGCGGGTGCGCGGCTCGAACGACAGGTGCTCCGTTGCCTCAGGGCTGCCGTAGACGGCGAGCACCATGTCCACGTCCTCGACGGCGAGTTCGCGGAGGGCGAGGCGAGTGCTGGAACGAGCGACCGGGTGCATGGCGCGGACTCTACCGCCGGGGCAGCGCGGGCCGGCTCGCCGGGAAGGACTCGATCTCCGCGCGGAGATCTCGGGCGACGACCGCCGTCCGCGCGGGACCGGCCATCAGCGCCCGCCGGACCCGCAACGCGGAGACGACGATCCCGTTGTTGCGGCGCCCCGGGCGGCTCGGGGGCGCGGTTCGGAGTAGCGTTTTGAGTGCCTAGGCCAGAACGGAGCACCCGTATGCCCCTCAGCAGTGACGAGCACATCGGTACCCGCGTTCGTATCGCCCGTAATGCCGCCGGTTTGACTCAAGTTGAGCTAGCGGACTTCCTCGACCGCTCGACCGATTGGGTCGCCGGCGTCGAGAACGGGCGTCTAGCACTCGACCGATTCAGCGTCATCACCGCGATTGCCGAGCGGTGTGACGTTGACGTGGTCTGGCTCCTCGGCCAGCCCTACCGCCTCCAGCGCAACGGCGGATCCCTCGCGCACGCCCACATTCCGGCTCTGCGCACCGGCCTGCGCCGGAGCGGGCTCATCCTCTCGGGGCACCCGGGCCTGAGCCCCACCGGGGCGCCGGTCGACCTGGCCACGTTGAGCCGCCGGTCACAGCAGGCCAACTCCGCACGCCAAGCGGCGAACCTTCCGAAGGTGGCCACCCTTCTCCCGTCCCTGGTCGAGGACTTGAACACCGCGCTCCTCGTCATCGACGGCTCTGAACGGGAGGACGCCCTCCGGCTCCTGGTGGACGCAGCCCGCACGGCGCGCATGTGCCTCAACCAGCTCGGCTACCCGGACTTGGCGTGGTCCGCGGCGGAGGTCGCGGCCGGCTCGGCGACTCAGCTCGGCGACCCGGTCACGAAAGCTGCCGTCGCATGGGACCGGTGCGGGGCGCTGCTCCATCAGGCCACGCTCAGAGAGGCGGTCGCCGTCGCTGACGCAGCGCTCCGGGACCTGGAGCCGTACGCGAGCGCCCGGGGCGCCGACGAGCGGGCCGTGTCCCTGCGGGGCGCGCTGCACCTGCGGGCGGCGATCGGCCACGCCCGCGGCGGGCGGGCCGGGGACGCGTGGGCGCGCATTGATGCCGCGCTGGAGGACGCCGACCGGCTCGGTGACGGCTGGTACGACTTGGAGGCTCAAACGGTGTTCGGGCGGGGCACGGTGGCCGTCCACGCAGCTGAGGCCGGAGTCGAGGTCGACCAGCCTGAGACGGGGCTCAAGCGGGTACCGAGGGCGAACGTCGACGCCGTACCGAGCAAGGAGCGCAAGACACATTTCGCGATCGACAAGGCTCGCGCACTGCACCGGATGGGGCGCAGCGCCTCCGCGGTCGTGAAGTTGCGCGAGGCCGCCGGGCAGGCGCCGTACTACGTCTACGCCGACCCGATGGCCCGCGCCCTGGTCTCCGACCTCGCCCGGGTCGGGGTGCCCTCGCAGGCATCCGCCCTGTCCGGGCTCATCCGGAACATGGAACTCGTCAGCTAGCCCGAACGGGCGTACAGGGGCGCTCAGTTGTACCGGAGCGCCCCTGAAGAATTCTCAGGGTCGGCCCCTTGGCGGCGCGCAAACCTGGAGTGGTCACTGCTCGTACCGATGTGATCACCTGGGGGTATCGGCAATGGAGCCGATCAATACCCGAAACCCGGCCGCAGCGGCGAGGGCGTACCTCGCGCTGGAGTGGCCCCTTGCGCCCGGCCACCGGCACCGGCCCAAGCAGGGCTGTACGTGCGGCCGGACCGACTGCCCGATCCCGGGCGCGCACCCTGGCCCGGGCGCCGGCAGTCTGGACGAGACATCCCTGACGGCCGCGCTGGAGTCCGCACCCGGAGCCGGACTCATTGCCCACACCCAGCGGTTCGACGCCGTCCTTGTCCCTCGACAGGTCGGCATGGCCGCCATGGTCCTCCTCGACCGCGGCACTCCGGTCCCATGCCTGATCGTGGGACCTGACACCTACGTCCTGCTGGTCCTCCCGGCGACCGGGCGCTATGCCGCGGTGGACGAGGCGGTCGAGATGGGTACCGGCCGAGACGGCTGGATCGCCCTCCGGCCGAGCCGGGGCGTGCGGTGGGACAACCCTCCGTGGATCGAGGGCACTACCGAGCCGCGGAAACTGATCAACGGCGACCAGATCCGCCACACCCTCGCCGGGTGCTTCGCCGTCGTCCGGACGGGTCACTGCGGTGACCTTCCGGCTCCTCATGCCGCCGGTCGAGGAGGCCGCCGCTGCATGGCTGCTCACCTGCGCGATATGGGGGAGGGGCTCCTGGAGCCCTACCTCGCTTCAGTTGAGGCGGCCCGGGAGGAGCGGCGGTGATGCGCATGAGGCCGGACAGCCCGAAGGGTCAGTTCTTCTACGCGCTGGTCCTTGCCGCCCTCATAGGTGCCCTCGTAGCCGGCATAGGCCGCTGACCCCGTGACCGGCTCCCTGTGCCGCGGGACCCGCCGTCGGTCAACTGGCGCACGGACGGCAAAACCAAGAAGGACAGGGCCGCCCAGCTCGCCGCGAAGGTCGGCGCGCTGCACCTGGCGAAGGTCGCTCAGAACCCCGAGTGGGGGCGGGGCCATCCCGAGGCCCGGTTGGCCTCGGGGAACGGTTCGCATACCGAACATGAACATCCGGTCAACGAACCAATTCCGGCCAAACTTTTGACGCAGTCCTGACAGGTGACGCGATCTCCTGCCACTCTTCCCACGACCGACTCACCGCATTCCACGGCGCCACTCCCGGCACCCGAGCCGGCCCCGCACCTGGTTCCGCGTCACACCCCGTTCTGCCCGGAGGACCGACCCGGCCTCCGGACCACCTGGCCGCACACGACCGCGGCCACGCAGAAGGAGTCAGCGTTGAGAAGCAGTTCACCGTCCGGACGCGCCTCACCGGAATCGGCCGTCGAAGCCCGGCAGTCGAGGGCCGGGGCCCCTGCCCGCGCGACGTCGGCGGACCGGGCGGCCGGAGGCTGACATCCGCGTGGACCACACGCGACCACGGCGGGAACGGCACGCCACCCTCGGGACCCGATCCCAGGGGCCACCCGGCTCTCCCTCTCCACACCGTTTCCCGGACAGCCGGTTTTCGGCCAACATCACACCGCGGTCCTGACATGCACACGTCCATGGTGTCACCCTTCCTTCACCCGCCGCAGCACAGCAAGTTCACCACTCCCTCCGGCCAGTGCCCCCGCACTGCCCGGACTCCCCCACATGAAGGAGCTTGAGTGAGCCCCCGCTACGCGCGTCAAAAGCGCACCACCCTGGCCATCGCCACCGCTGTCGCAGCCGGCGCCCTGCTCGCCACCGGCCTGACCACTAGCGCCTCCGCGCAGAGCCCGGCCAAGGCCGCCGCCGCGAAGCCGCTCGCCGCAGCCCCGGCCACCCTGTCGGCCGCGGCCCGCGGCGAACTGATCCAGCAGGCGCAGACCGACGCCGCCGACACCGCCCGCACGATAGGTCTCGGCGCCAAGGAGAAGCTGGTCGTCAAGGACGTCGTGAAGGACGTCGACGGCAGCGTCCACACCCGCTATGAGCGCACCTACGCGGGCCTGCCCGTGCTCGGCGGCGACCTGATCGTGCACTCCTCCGAGTCCGGCCGGACCGAGGGCGTCACCAAGGCCACGAAGCACGCCATCGAGGTGGCCTCGCTCACGCCGCGCATCGACTCGGCCAAGGCCGAGAAGCAGGCGCTGACCGCCGCCGAGGCGGCCGGCTCGGCCAGGACCGAGGCCGACGGCGCGCGCAAGGTGATCTGGGCCGGCTCCGGCGAGCCCGTCCTCGCCTACGAGACGGTCGTCGGCGGCTTCCAGGACGACGGCACCCCGAACGAGCTGCACGTCATCACCGACGCGGCCACCGGCGAGAAGCTCTACGAGTACCAGGGCATCGAGACCGGCACCGGCAAGACCCTGTACTCCGGCACGGTCACCCTGACCAGCACGCTGTCGGGGTCGACGTACCAGCTGTACGACACCACGCGCGGCGGCCACAAGACGTACAACCTGGCCCGCGGGACCTCCGGCACCGGCACCCTGTTCACCGACGCCGACGACGTCTGGGGCACCGGCGCCGCCTCCAGCTCCACCACGGACCAGACGGCCGCCGCCGACGCCGCCTACGGCGCCCAGGCCACCTGGGACTTCTACAAGAGCACCTTCGGCCGCAATGGCATCAAGAACAACGGCCAGGCCGCCTACTCGCGCGTCCACTACGGCAACGCCTACGTCAACGCCTTCTGGTCCGACAGCTGCTTCTGCATGACCTACGGCGACGGCTCCGGCAACACCCACCCGCTGACCTCGCTGGACGTGGCCGGCCACGAGATGAGCCACGGCGTCACCTCCAACACCGCGGGCCTCAACTACTCGGGCGAGTCCGGCGGTCTGAACGAGGCCACCTCCGACATCTTCGGCACCGGCGTCGAGTTCTACACGAACAACGCCTCCGACGTCGGCGACTACCTCATCGGCGAGAAGATCGACATCAACGGCGACGGCACCCCGCTGCGCTACATGGACAAGCCCAGCAAGGACGGCGCCTCCGCCGACTACTGGTCCGCCGGCGTGGGCGGCAAGGACGTGCACTACTCGTCCGGTGTCGCCAACCACTTCTTCTACCTGCTGTCGGAGGGCAGCGGCGCGAAGACGATCAACGGGGTGGCCTACAACTCCCCGACGTCCAATGGCTCCACGGTCACCGGCATCGGCCGGGCCAAGGCGCTGCAGATCTGGTACAAGGCGCTGACCACGTACATGACATCCACGACCAACTACAAGGCCGCCCGCACGGCGACCCTGAACGCGGCGACCGCCCTGTACGGCTCCGGCAGCGCCGAGTACAACGCCGTTGCCGCCGCCTGGACCGCGGTCAACGTCACCTGATCCGAGGAAAGAAGCGACAGGGCGGCCCCCCGGGAGGAAGGCATTCCGGGGGGCCGCCCTACCCTTGGGTGTCATGTCTTCGGCAGACTTCACCTATGAGCCGGTCGGCGCGACCCGCGAGGACCTGACCGCCTGCCCGCCCGGCTTCCACGCCCTGCATGTGCGCACGCGCATCGGCGAGGGCGAGCAGGTGTTCCGCCGGGCCGCCGAGATGGTCCTCACCTGGGAGATGCACCGCGCACTGGGCGTGGGCATCGACGCCGGCGCCGACCGCGCGGCCCCCGGCGTCGACGTCACGGTCACCCTGGCCGGCCTGGTCAGGGCCCCCTGCCGCATCGTGTGGACGGTGACGGAACCCCGCAGGGCCGGCTGGGCGTACGGCACCCTGGAGGGCCATCCGGAGTGCGGCGAGGAGGCCTTCGTGGTCGACCGCACCGGAGACGGCACGGTCTGGCTGACCGTCGCGGCCTTCAGCCGCCCCCGCTCCTGGTACGCCCGAGCAGGCGGCCCAGCAACCAGAGCCCTCCAACACGCCTACGCCCGCCGCTGCGGAACAGTACTGCGAAAGCTGTCAGGCGAGAACACCTGACCGCGCCCCATAGGGGCGCGGGGAACTGCGCGACAGGCCACGACACACCCGCAGCCGAACGACAAGCGCCCGGCCCCAGCCGAGCCAAGCCAAGCCATTCAGCGCAACAGCACTCCCGCCCCCGCAAAAACATCCTCCGTCGGCACCGCCACCAACCCCAACTCCACCCCCGAGGCCAACAACCGATGCGCGGGCAGCACACGCACGGTGTAGCCGTAGGGCCCGGTGCGATCCAGGGCCAGCGGCCCCTCGTACACCCACCGTCCCCCCAGATCCGCCCCGCCCGTGGCCTTCAGCGGCACCGCCGTCGCATCGGAGATGCGGTCCTCCGGGTCGACCCGGCCGGAGACGGCCTGCACCTCGACGTCGTCGGGCCCGAGGCCGCCGAGACCGACGACCACCCTGAGGCCGAGGGTGGCCCCCAGTTCCGCGGTCGCGGTCGAAGCCGTCGACTCCACGTGGTCGACGCTGACGCCGTGCCAGGCCGCCCGCACCCGGGCCTTCCAGGCGGCGAGTTCGCGGGCCGCGTCCGCGGTCAGCGCGCGATGCGCACGCGCGGCGGGCGCGTAGAGCCGTTCGACGTACTCGCGGACCATGCGGCCGGCCGGCACCTTCGGCCCGAGGAGGGTCAGGGTCTGGCGGACCATCTCGATCCAGCGGTCGGGCAGTCCGCTGCGGCCCCGCTCGTAGAAGCGCGGGGTCACTCGCTGTTCCAGCAGGTCGTAGAGGGCGGCGGCCTCGATGTCGTCGCGCCGCTCGGGGTCCGTGCCCGCCCCGTCCGCGGTCGGGACGGCCCAGCCGAAGTCCGGCTGGAACCATTCGTCCCACCAGCCGTCCAGCACCGACAGGTTGAGACAGCCGTTGAGGGCCGCCTTCATCCCGGAGGTGCCGCAGGCCTCCAGCGGGCGCAGCGGGTTGTTCAGCCAGATGTCGCAGCCCGGGTAGAGCTTCTGCGCCATCGCCATGCCGTAGTCCGGCAGGAACACGATGCGGTGGCGCACGCGCGGGTCGTCGGCGAACCGGACCAGTTCCTGCACCAGCCGCTTGCCGCCGTCGTCCGCGGGGTGCGCCTTGCCCGCGACCACGATCTGGACGGGCCGCTCGGGGTGCAGCAGGAGATCCATCAGCCGGTCCCGGTCGCGCAGCATCAGGGTGAGGCGCTTGTACGACGGGACCCGCCGCGCGAAGCCGATGGTGAGCACGTCGGGGTCCAGGACGCCGTCGATCCAGCCCAGTTCGGCGGTGCCGGCGCCGCGCTGCCGCCAGGAGGCGCGCAGCCGCTCCCGTACCTCCGCCACCAACTGCTCGCGCAGTTCCCGGCGCAGTTCCCAGAGGTCCTGGTCGGGTACGCCCGCGAACCGGTCCCAGCGTTCCGCGCCGTCGTCGGCGGGCGTGTCCTCGGCGCGCTGTGCCCCGACGTCCCGGGTGCCGAGCCGCAGCACCTGCGGGGCGACCCAGGTAGGGGCGTGCACCCCGTTGGTGACGGAGGTGATCGGCACCTCATCGGGGTCGAATCCCGGCCACAGCCCGGAGAACATCTCGCGGCTGACCCTGCCGTGCAGCAGGGAGACGCCGTTGGCGCGCTGGGCCAGGCGCAGGCCCATCACGGCCATGTTGAACAGGTTCGGCTCGCCGCCCGGGTAGGTCTCCATCCCCAGGTGCAGGATCCGCTCGACGTCGATGCCGGGGAGTTCGGCGTCGGGGCCGAAGTGGCGGGCGACCAGTTCCCGGTCGAAGCGGTCGATGCCGGCCGGGACCGGGGTGTGGGTGGTGAACACGGTCCCGGCCCGCACGGCCTCCAGGGCCGCGTCGAAGTCCTGTCCGCCCGCGCAGAGTTCGGCGATCCGTTCCAGGCCGAGGAAGCCCGCGTGCCCCTCGTTGGTGTGGAAGACCTCGGGTCCGGGGTGGCCGGTCAGCCGGCCGTACGTCCGTACCGCCCGCACCCCTCCTATGCCGAGGAGCATCTCCTGCAACAGCCGGTGTTCGCCGCCGCCGCCGTACAGCCGGTCGGTCACGCCGCGTTCGCCGTGGTCGTTCTCCTCGACGTCCGAGTCGAGCATCAGCAGCGGCACCCGGCCCACCTGCGCGAGCCAGATGCGGGCGCGCAGCCGTCGGCCGCCGGGCAGCGCGAGCGAGACCTGGGCCGGGCTGCCGTCCTGCTCCTTGAGCAGCGTCAGCGGCAGTTCGTCGGGGTCGAGGACGGGATAGTGCTCCTGCTGCCAGCCGTCCCGTGACAGGGTCTGCCGGAAGTAGCCGTGCCGGTAGAGCAGTCCGACGCCGATCAGGGGTACGCCCAGGTCGCTGGCCGCCTTCAGATGGTCGCCGGCGAGGATGCCGAGGCCGCCGGAGTACTGGGGCAGGGCGGCGGTGATGCCGAACTCGGGCGAGAAGTAGGCGATGGCGGAGGGCAGTCCGGCGGGCTGTGCCTGGTACCAGCGCCCCCTGCTGAGGTAGTCGTCGAGGTCGTCGGCGACGGCGGTGAGCCGGCGCAGGAAGCGGCGGTCCTCGGCCAGCTCGGCCAGGCGCGCGGGGCGCACGCTGCCCAGCAGCCGTACCGGGTCACCGTCCGAGGAGGCCCAGCGGCCGGGGTCGACGGACTGGAAGAGGTCGCGTGTTTCCGCGTGCCAGGACCAGCGCAGGTTGCGCGCCAGATCGCTCAGCGGGTTCAGGGGCTCGGGGAGAACGGGACGGACGGTGAACCGACGGATCGCCTTCACATTCCACCTCGGCGCGGTTGCTCTGGGAGGCGCACGGCGACGTGCGTCTCGTCGTCTGTGACGACGGTACCGGTGTCGGCCCGGGGCCCGCCGGGGCATCGCCGGGCAACCCCGAACGGATGCCGGACGGATCCAGGACCGATCCCGGACCGGGACGGAACCGGCCATTTCCGCGCCGGTGCGCGCAGGGGTCGTACGGTGTGCGGCCGGGCCCGCCGGGCGGACTCCCGCAGGTACCGGCGCACCGGTGCCGGCAAAACCGTTCCCACCGGGCGAGGCCGGTCTTGTGCGCGGCCATACGCGCGAGTAGTTAACGAAGTCCCGGATTGCTCACCCGAATAGGGTGGGAAGGCTCCTCCGGTACGTCCCTCAGGCGCATCACGGCCACCCCGCAGGACCCACCTCCCCACACCCATCCGCCCACACACCCACGTTGACGCGGACAGGAGCGGTCATGCCCGCCAGGCACCCCTCGTCACCACCCCCGACAAGCAGCAGGAACGGCACGACGGCCGGGCCGCCGGAGCGGACGGCCGACGCCGTGGCGCCGGCGGGCCGCGGCGCCGCCCGGCCGCCCTGCCGGGAGCGGTCCCCGGCGAGCGGGGACACCGCCGTCGGCCGCATACCGGTCCTCGATGTCCGCCCGGTGGTCCTGGGCGGACGCCGGCCCGCCAAGGCGGTCGTCGGAGAGACGTTCGAGGTGTCCGCGACCGTGTTCCGCGAGGGGCACGACGCGGTGGCCGCCCATGTGGTGCTGTGCGATCCCGAGGGCCGGCCCGGCCCCTGGAC
>NZ_JBIALO010000014.1:0-234196 GCF_042873595.1 Streptomyces sp. NPDC004629
GTAAGGCTCCCAGTAGACGACTGGGTTGATAGGCCGGATCTGGAAGCCAGGTAACTGGTGGAGGTGACCGGTACTAATAGGCCGAGGGCTTGTCCTCAGACGCTCGCGTTCACTGTGTTGGTTCTGAAACCACGAACAGCCCCGCCCGTGATGGGTGGTGTGGCGTTCACAGTTTCATAGTGTTTCGGTGGTCATAGCGTGAGGGAAACGCCCGGTTACATTCCGAACCCGGAAGCTAAGCCTTACAGCGCCGATGGTACTGCAGGGGGGACCCTGTGGGAGAGTAGGACACCGCCGAACTAATCGTGGGGAAACCCCGCATTCTTTGAATGCGGGGTTTTCTGCGTTTAGGATCGGGGCATGCGCATGGAAGAGCGGTACGTCGTCCGGGAGATACGTGCCGATGAATGGCCCACCGTGAAGGCGCTGCGGCTCGACGCGCTGCGGGACCCCGTCGCGCGGCTCGCCTTTCTGGAGACGTACGAGGATGCCGCCGCCCGGCCGGACACTTTCTGGCAGGAGCGGGCGGCCCGGTCCGCTGACGGGGCGGGCGTGGTGCGGCAGTTTGTCGCCGTGGCGCCGGACGGGGTGTGGGCCGGAACCCTGACGGTGCTGATGGAGGAGGCCGGCACCAAGGACTGGGCCGGGTATCCGGTGGAGCGCCGGCAGGGCCATGTGGTGGGGGTGTTCATCAGGCCGGAGCATCGCGGGCGCGGACTGATCGAGACGTTGTTCGCCGTCGGCCTGGAGTGGGCGTGGGAGCGCGGGGCCTCACGGGTCCGGCTGCTCGTGCACGAGGACAACGGGCGGGCGCAGGGCGCCTACCGCAAGGCGGGCTTCGTGCCCAGCGGGGCCACCGTGGATCTCGCCGGGGGCGAGGGCCCGGAGCTGGAACTGGTCGTCGAACGCGGATGACGGCGGGGCCCCTAGACGGGCAGTTCCTGGTGGGGCCAGCGGGTGCGGCCCTGCTCGCGGGAGCGGAGGAGGGCCAGCGTCGGCAGACCCTGCGCCGGCCCGGTGGCCAGCAGCTCCGGGAGCTGAGGGAGCGGGGCCACGGCCGCGACGTCGTCGAGGACGAGGGTCAGTGGTGGGTCGAGCCGACCGGAGGATGACCGTTCGGCCATGCGCCGGCCGCGCTCGACCACGCTGGAGACGAGGGCCGTCAGGAGGGGCATCGCGCCGGGGTTCGTCCTGGGGTCCTCGATGGATTCACCGACCACATAAAGGGTGCCCCCTTCGGCGACGAAGGAATCCAAGGCGAGTGCATCACTTCGGTTCGGGGTGCATGCCTCGCGGATGTTGACCGTGAAGAGCGCGGCGAGTGCCCGGCTCGTCAACTCCTGTGCCATGTCGCGGCGTTCGGGGTGCGCGGTGAGGGCGGCTTCGAGTTCGCCGGCCGCGCCGGGGGCCGCCTTGGGATTGGTGCGGAGGGTGCGTACCGCGTCCTGGATCTGAGTGCCCTGGGTCCAGCGGTGGACGTGGCGGATGGTGCGGCCGTCGACGGCGGCCGCGTGCAGATAGCTGCGGAGCAGCGTCTCGGCCGTGTCCGCGAGGGCTTGGTCCAGCTTGGCCGTGGGTCTGACCGGGGCGAGCAGGGCGGCGGCTCTGTGCCGTGCCGTCTGCTTGTCCTCGCAGCCCGTCGTCGGCGGCCAGTGCAGGCGGGCCGGGGTGTCGCAGCGGTGGGTGGGGTCGTAGAGGTGGGTGGGGCCCAGTTTGGCCCGTGCGTCCTTCGTCTCCGCCCACAGAGCGGGGTTGGAGGTGACGACCAGCGCCGGGCCTTCCGCGTCGTGTACCGCCTGGGCCGCGGTGGCCTGGCGGGACGTGGGGTCGGCGTACAGGACGGCGGCTTCGGCGCGGGGTGTCTCCCAGCCGCCCATCCGTCCGCCGTCGGCCGTGAGGGCGGCGGGGGGTTCCTGGGGCCGGGGTTCGCCGCGGGGCACGGGTACCTCGTGCCGGGGTTCGGGCGGCCGGGTGGGCGCCGGCTTCGGTGCGCTCTCCGGAGCCCGTTCCTGGGCCTGTTCCAGGGGCGGCTCGGGCCGCGGTTCCCGCATCCGCTCGGCCGCCGGTTCCTGTGCGGCGGGGGCGGGTGCCGTGGCCGTCGTGTGCTGGGCGTGGCGGCGCCGGGCCCGGCCGGCCCGCCAGCGGGCCACCGTGCCGATCACGAACACGGTCAGTACGAACAGCACCATCAGCTGGCTGATGAACAGTCCCCAGACCAGTCCGTACCCCGACAGCTGGGCGGGCGGTGTCTGCGGCCAGGCGCCGGGGATGTCGTGCGGTTCGGCGATGAGCTGCCGCATCGCCAGCGGGGTGCGGGTGAAGGTGACGCCGGACGGCCAGGAGCCGTGGGCGAACAGACCCGCGAGGCCCGTGGCCGTCCACACCAGCAGGGCCATGCCGAGGAGGAACGCGAGCAGGCCCACCAGCAGACCGTCGGGGATGCCCCCCTGGCCGCCGCCGCGGCGGCCCCGCTCTTCGGCTCTCATCTCAGGCCACCGTCGACTCGGACGACCCGTCCAGGTCGCCGATGTGCTGTTCCACGAAGGCCGCCGCCCGCTGCTCCGCCTCCAGTTCCGCGGCGTGCAGCGCGTCGTCGGCGGCGACGTCGCTGGCCGACTCGGTCATCGCCCGGTCGGTGAAGACCAGGGGGCGTTCCGTCTCCGTCACCAGGTGCTTGACCACCTGGACGTTGCCGTTGACGTCCCAGACCGCGATGCCGGGAGTGAGGGTCGGGATGATCTCCACGGCCCAGCGGGGCAGGCCGAGGACCCGGCCCGTCGCGCGTGCCTCGTCGGCCTTCTGAGCGTAGATGGTGCGGGTCGAGGCCATCTTCAGGATGGCTGCGGCCTCCTTCGCGGCGGCGCCGTCCACGACGTCCGAGAGATGGTGGACGACCGCGACGAAGGACAGTCCGAGCCGGCGCCCGAACTTGAGCAGCCGCTGGAACAGCTGCGCCACGAACGGGCTGTTGATGATGTGCCAGGCCTCCTCGACCAGGAAGATGCGTTTCTTGCGGTCGGGGCGGATCCAGGTGTGCTCCAGCCACACGCCGACGATCGCCATCAGGATCGGCATGGCGATGGAGTTGCGGTCGATGTGGGACAGGTCGAAGACGATCAGCGGGGCGTCCAGGTCGATGCCGACCGTCGTGGGGCCGTCGAACATGCCGCGCAGGTCGCCGTCGACCAGCCGGTCGATGACCAGGGCCACGTCCAGGCCCCAGGCCCGTACGTCGTCCACGGCGACGTTCATCGCCTCCGCGGACTCCGGTTCCGGGTGGCGCAGTTGCTCCACGATGTCGGACAGCACCGGCTGGCGCTCGACGATCGTCTCGTTGACGTAGGCGTGGGCGACCTTGAGGGCGAAGCCGGACCGTTCGTCCAGGCCGTGCCCCATCGCGACCTCGATGATCGTGCGGAGCAGGGCGAGCTGGCCGGTCGTGGTGATCGACGGGTCGAGCGGGTTGAGCCGGATGCCGTGGTCCAGGGCCGCCATCGGGTCCAGGCGGATCGGCGTTATGCCCAGCTCCTGCGCGATGAGGTTCCATTCGCCGACCCCGTCCTCGCCCTGTGCGTCCAGGACGACGACCTGGCGGTCGCGGAAACGCAGCTGGCGCAGGACGTAGGTCTTCTCCAGCGCCGACTTGCCGTTGCCCGACTCGCCGAGGACCAGCCAGTGCGGTGCGGGGAGCTGCTGCCCGTACAGCTGGAACGGGTCGTAGATGTAGCCCTTCCCGGAGTACACCTCGCGACCGATGATGACGCCGGAGTCGCCCAGGCCCGGGGCGGCGGTCGGCAGATAGACCGCCTGGGCCTGGCCCGTGGACGTGCGCACCGGGAGTCGGGTCGTCTCGACCTTGCCGAACAGGAAGGACGTGAAGGCGTCCGTGACGACGGACAGCGGGTCCCGCATCAGCGCATCAGCCCCTACCTTCGGATTCCGGTGGCGAACGGGAGGGTGTTCACGAAGGCCCGGTGGTGCTCGCGGTCGCACCACTCCAGCTTCAGATACGACTTGCCGGCCGAGGCCCTTATGGTCCGCTTGTCGCGGGCGAGGGCTTCGGGGGAGCGGGCGGAGACGGTGATGTAGCCGACCAGGTTGACCCCGGCGGCGCCGCTGGCCAGGTCCTCGCCGCGCTGGTCGAGGCGGTTGTGGGCGGCGATGTCGCGCGGGTCGACGGTGCGGTTCATCTTGGCGGCGCGGCTGGCCTCGGCCTCGTCGTTGGTCTTCTCGGTCAGCATGCGCTCGATGGCGACCTCGGTGGGTTCGAGGTCCATCGTGACCGCGACGGTGCGGATGACGTCCGGGGTGTGGACGAGCAGCGGCGCCAGGAAGTTCACGCCGACCGGGGTCATCGGCCATTCCTTGACCCAGGCGGTGGCGTGGCACCAGGGTTCCCGGGTCACGGACTCGCGGGTCTTGGCCTTGAGGAAGGTGGGCTCCATGGCGTCCAGCTCGGCCGGCCAGGCGTTCCGTTTCGTCATCGCCTGGATGTGGTCGATCGGGTGGTCCGGGTCGTACATGGAGTGGATGAGGGAGGCGAGCCGGCCCTGGCCGAGCGGCTGGCGGACCCGGATGTCGGCCTCCTGGAGCCGGGAACAGATGTCGGTCAGTTCGCGGGCCATGACGACGGCGAGTCCGGAGTCCCGGTCCAGCCTGCGGCCGGCCTGGGGGCGGGCTGCGCGGGCCATGGCGTGCGCCTCGGCGGCCAGTTCGCGGGAGTAGTGCATGCAGGCCACGAGGTAGGCGCGGTGCTGTTCGCTGCTGGTGGACACCATGGACTGGAGCTGGTCGTAGGACCGGGCCAGCCACTGTGGGGCCTTCTCGTCGCCGCGCTGGGCGACGTCCTTGGCGTGCGCGTCGGGGTCGGCGGGCAGGGTGCGGGCGAGCATCTGCAGCCGGGTGACGAAGCCGTCGCCGTTGGCCACGTGCTTGAGCAGCGTGCCGAACCGGTCGACGAGGGCCTCCTGGTCCTCGGAGTCGCGCAGTCCGACGCCGGGGCCCTCGATCTCGATGGCGGCGGTGACGGTCTTGCGGTCGGCGTGCAGCAGTACGGCGATCTCGTCGGGCCCGAAGGGTGCGGCGAGCCAGCTGATCCGTCCGATGCCGGGGGGTGGGCCGACCTCCACCTCGCGGCCGTCGAGGCCGGTGCCCGCCTCCATGGCCCCGGACCGGTAGACGGTGCCCTGGTGCAGGGTGCGCTTGAAACTGCGGTTGATCTCGAACCACTTGTAGAACGTGCGGTGCTTGTACGGCACGTACACCGCGGCGAGCGCGAGCAGGGGGAAGCCCATCAGCAGCGCGATCCGCAGGGACAGGACGGGGACCAGGAGTCCGCACATCATGCCCAGGAACGCGCCGCCGATGATGAGCGCGATCTCGCCGGTCTCACGGTTGCGGCCGATGACCGCGTTCGGCCGGGCGCGGCCGATGAGATACGTCCGGCGGGGCGTGACCGGATGGGACAGATGGGACTCGGTCGTCAACGCCCTTCACCTCCCGAGCGGTTGCTGCTGCTGTTGCGGGTGTTGCCGGCGTGCGGGGTCTTCGCCGGGCTTGGCTGGCGCGGTGCGGGTGCGGCGGAGGGGACAGATCCGCCGCCACCGCCCGGGGCGCGGGTGCTGTGCGCGGCGACTCCGCCGGAGGCCGGGTTGGCCGGGCGGGCGCCCGCGGAGGACGGCTGGCCGCCGCCTCCGTTGTTGTCGGCGCGGGCGCTGTGCGTCTTGATGCCCTGGGCGACCAGGGTGGCCGGGGAGCTGATGACCGCGGCCGCCTTGCCCTCGGCGCCCTGCATGATGCGGTTGTTGCGGCCGGAGGCGATCTCGTCGCCGAAGCCGGGGACGAAGCGGTAGATCATCGCGCTGGCGAAGATGGCGAGCAGGATGATGGCGAGTCCGGAGACGACGGCGGAGAACGCGTCGGGGCCGTTGTCCGAGGACAGGGCGCCGGCCAGGCCGAGCACGATGACGATGACCGGTTTGACGAGGATGACCGCGATCATGATGCCGGCCCAGCGGCGTACGTGGCTCCACAGGCTCTTGTCGACCAGGCCGGCGTAGACGACGGTGCCGAGGAGGGCGCCGACGTAGAGCAGGGCGGCGCGGATGACCAGCTCAAGCCAGAGGATGCCGGCGGCGAGGATGGAGACGAGCGAGACGACGATCAGCATGATCGGGCCGCCGCCGATGTCCGTGCCCTTGTCCAGGGCGCCGGCGAAGGTGCCGAAGAAGGTGTCGGTCTGGTCGCCTGTGGTCTTCGCGAGGACGTCCGTGACGCCGTCGGCGGCCGACACCACGGTGTAGAGGATCAGCGGGGTGAAGGCGGAGGCCAGCACGGTGAGCCAGAGGAAGCCGATGGCTTCGGACAGGGCGGTGGTGAGGGGGACGCCGCGGACCGCGCGCTTGGCGACGGCGAGGAGCCACAGGAGGAGGGTGAGGATGGTGGACGCGGCGAAGACGACCGCGTACTGCTGGAGGAACTTGGTGTTCGTGAAGTCGACGTTCGCCGTTTCCTGTACCGCGTCGCTGAGTTTGCGGATGGTCCACGAGGCGGCGTCGGCGCAGCCCTTGGCGAGAGAGCTGAGGGGGTCGAGGGTGGAGGTAAGGCTCTTCCGCGACTCCGCCCCACCGGAGTTACTGCCTTGCTCGCAGTAGTCCTTGGCGGGGCCGCGGATCAAGTCGCAGGCGTTGTCCGGGCTCGGCTCGGGGGTGGGTGCGGCGACCGCTCGGGTCGCGAGCAGCACCGCGGTGGTCTGTACGGCTCCGAGAACGGCCGTGACCTTGAGGATGCGGTGGTTAGCGCGCATACGTGAACCCTCCGTATTCCTCCACGGCCTTGGTCATGTCGTCGGCGGTGGAGGCCTTCTGGTCGCGGCCGACCGGGACCGGGCCGTCCTTCTGCTGGAAGTCGGTGACTTTCCAGTCGTCGCCGACCCACCGCAGTTCGTAGGTGGTGGTGTACCAGCTCTCGGACACCGGGTTGGTCGAGGCATCGCCGGACAGCCCGAAGAGCGACGTGTACCAGACTTCTACGGTGGCGTTGTCGTTGCCGGACGACGTGACCTTGGTGCCCACCGGAATGATCCGGGAGACGAAGGTCTGGCCGCGCGGGGTGCTGCCGTCCTTGGCGAGGCCGATGTTGGACAGGAACGACTCGTTGGAGTAGGCGCTGTCCAGGGCCGCCTGTCTGGCGGCTGCGATGTCGGGGGCGTAGACCGTGTCGACGATTTCGTGTCGACGGGCCTTGTTGAACATTTCTGCTGAGCCCAGGGCTACCGCATAGTTGGCTGCTGCGCTTTGGGCGCCCTGTTGGGTGTGGGGGAAGCCTGTGGGGATTCCGGCTGTTGTGGACCGGACCGGGGTGTCGCCGCTTGCCGCGGTGGCGGAGGTGGCCGGCTTGTCGCTGGAGCCGCGGGCCGGGGAGTCGTCGTCGCCGCCACGGTTCGCGAAGGCGATCGCGGCGATCAGGAGGACGACGATGCCGACGACCGTGACCAGGCTGCGTGAGGACGAGCGGCCGCCCCGGCGGGCCCCGCCGTAGGGGTCGCCTTCGGGGAGCCGGGTACGGGTCTGACCCGTGTCGGCGTAACCGCCGGAGGCTCCGTTCTCGTCTCCGAGACTCATGCCGCGTACGCTCCCTCGACGTCGTACAGGAACACTCTGTGCCGGACCGCGTAGGAATACGACGGTAGCCGTGCTGGTTCCCGCGCGGGCGCGGTGTGGTGAGTCGACATCAGGGAAACGCAACCTCAGCCGGTGGGCACGACGGGCGGGTGGGGGTAGAGGGACCGGGCGCGCCCGGAGCGGACAGAGAGGGGGACGGGGGCGGTCGGGTCAGACGGCCATGCCGTACACGATGGTGAACAGCGTGCCGAGTGAGCCGATGATGAAGACTCCGGTCAGACCGGCGATGATGAGGCCTTTGCCCTGTTCGGCGCTGAAGGTGTCCCGGAGGGCCGTCGCGCCGATGCGCTGCTTGGCCGCGCCCCAGACGGCGAGGCCGAGGCAGAGCAGGATGGCTACGGCCATCACCACCTCGATCATCACCTTCGCTTCGTTGCCCAGGCTGCCGAAGGGCCCCCAGTCCGGAGCGATCCCGCCGATGATGGTGTTGATGTCTCCCTTGTCGGCCGCAAAGAGCATGTAAGTCACCGCCCCTGGTGGGTAGTTCCGCTATCCCCTGCGGTGTGCAGAGGTCAGACCTCATTCTCGCCGACAATGACGCCGTCGCATGTCGACTTGACGTCATTGGTTGGCGGGTTTCGTACGAATAGCACGTACGGTCACTCTGTGTATCACGGCAGGTCACGCCGGGCAATGAGGCCTGAGCGGAACCGGTCGTGTGGTTCCCTCGTTGACCTTCTTCACGACCTGGCACGGTTTCTGACGGCTGGTCGGGTGAAACGTAGTGACGATGTTCTCACGGGCGGGGGGACGGGCGGGGGTGCCGGGGGCGTCCTGGACGGTGTGCCTGGGGCCGCCGGTGCCGGTCTGCCGGCGTGGGCTCGGTAACTCGTGGGGTGGGCGCGGGGGTTGGCGGGCCCGTGGGGAGGGTCAGCGTGGGCGCAGGCCGTACAGGATGTGGTGGACGGACTCGTCGATGCCGGCGAGGGCGGCCTCCGCCTCCAGGGCGCCGCTGGCGACGAGTGCGGCGATGCCGTGCAGGCTGGCGGCGGCGACCATGTTGAGCCGCTCGGGATCGCCTTGGATGATCTCGCCCCGCTGCTGAGCCTCGGCGATCAGCTGGATGAGGGAGCCGAGGGACCGTTCGACGGCGGCGGCGAGCAGTGCGGAGCTGTCGGGGCGGTGCTTGCGGGAGAACATCAGCTCCAGCAGCTCGGGGTTGTCGATGGTGAACCCGAGGTAGGCGCGGCCCAGTTCGGTCATCCGCGGTTCGAGCGGCAGCCCGGGGCGGTCGGCGGCCTCCAGGGTCTGTGTCAGCCGCTCGTAGCCGTCGAGGGCCAGGGCGTCCAGCAGGGCCTGCTTGTCCTTGAAGTGCCGGCCCGGGGCGGCGTGGCTGACGCCTGCCTCGCGGGCCAGCTCGCGCAGCGACAGTGCGCCGGCCCCCTTCTCCCGAAGGGTGCGCTCGGCGCTGGTCAGCAGCGCGGCGCGCAGGTCTCCGTGGTGATAAGGGCGGGTCGTGGGCATGTGCATCATCCTAACCTGATGTTGACGATGCCTTCTTTGTTGGCGTCGGCAGCATTGTTGTCATTGACATCATTGTTGGCGTCGCCTACTTTTGCGGCATGGCTACGACGACTGACACGACCGCATGGGACGCGACCCGCCTCCCCGACCTCTCCGGCTGCCGGGCCCTCGTCACCGGCGCGAACAGCGGCATCGGCTTCACGGCCGCGGACGCGCTGGCGCGCGCCGGCGCGCATGTGGTGTTCGCCGTCCGTGACGTGGAGCGCGGCCGGGCCGCCGCCGCGCGGGTGACCGGCAGCACCGAGGTGCGCCGCCTGGACCTGGCCGACCTCGTCTCGGTGCGCGAGTTCGGCGAGGCGTGGCGGGACCCGATCGATCTGCTGATCAACAACGCCGGCGTGATGATGCTGCCCCGGCAGCAGACCAAGGACGGCTTCGAGATGCAGTTCGGCACGAACCACCTGGGCCACTTCGCGCTGACGAACCTGCTGCTGCCGTATGTGACGGACCGGGTGGTCACCGTGTCCTCGGGCGCCCACCGCTGGGGTGACGCGCGGATCCGCTTCGAGGACCTGAACCTGACCCGCGACTACACCCCGCGCGGCGCCTACGCCCAGTCCAAGCTGGCGAACCTGCTGTTCACCCTGGAACTCCAGCGCCGCCTCACGGAGTCCGGCTCGGCCGTCCGCGCCGTCGCCGCCCACCCCGGCTACGCGGCCACGAATCTGCAGAGCCACACCGGGAACCGGCTCGTCCACCTGTTCCTGGCGGTCGGCAACAGGTTCTTCGCCCAGGACGACCGGGCGGGCGCCCTGCCCACCCTCTACGCCGCCACCCAGGACCTGCCCGGCGCGAGTTACGTCGGCCCGAACGGATACGGCGAGATGCGGGGAGCGCCGGCGCTGGTGGGCCGGTCGAGCGCGGCGAGCGATCCGGTCGTGGCGCGGCGGCTGTGGACGGTGTCGGAAGACCTCACCGGAGTGCGCTTCCCGTCGGCCGCCGCTACGCCGGGGAAGTGACCGCCGGAGAAGGGCCACCGGCGGGCGTCGGGCGTCGGGCGAGGCCGGTCCCGGGGTCGGGGTGGGGTGCCTGTGGGTGCCGCCATCGGGCGTCGGGCGAGGCCGGTCCCGAGGCCGGGGCGGGCGTGGCCGTGGGTGCCGACGGCGGGAGCCGGGGGTGGGCGCCGCCGCCAGGCGGTCCGGTTCCTGCGGGTCGGCAGGCCCGACGGCGGTCCGGGGGGTCAGGGTCGGCGCCTGTGCCGCGCGGGCGTGAAAGCCGCGTACGTGAGGCGGGCTGTCGGGCGTTGGCCGGGCGCGGGGCGAAGGTCCGCGGGCGGGCGGACGGGGCGTGAAGGCGACAGGCGCCGGGGATGCGCGTCGGCAGTGCCTGGGCCGGTGGGGGCGTTCGCGGGTCCGTGGGGTTTGCCGGTGGTCTTGCGGACGGGGCATGACGACGACGTACGGCGGGCGGGGTTCACAGGAAAAACTCAGTTAAGGCAGGGGCGGTTTTTCATCTCCCTGGGACAAAGTGGGACCGATGAAGCGCACCTCACGCATCTCGGGTACCTCCGGCACCTCGCACCTGGCGTTGTTCGGCGCCACGGTGCTGCTGGCGGTCACCTCGGCATCCGTGGCCGCCGCCGACAACGGGCCGGGGCCGCTCGGAGTGACGGCGGTGGCGGCCGAGACCCGGCAGAGCGAGCGGGTCGGGGCGCTGTTCGACGCCGACCGTGGATCGGCTCTGGCCGGGGGCCACTTCTGCACCGCCTCCGTCGTGCACAGCCCGCGGCGGAATCTCATCGTGACGGCGGCGCACTGTGTGGACGAGGACGCGTCCGGCCTGGTGTTCGCTCCCGGCTACCGGGACGGGCAGGCGCCGTACGGGCTGTGGAAGGTGGGCAGGTGGTTCCTGCCCGACGGATGGTCCAAGGGGCAGGACGAGGACAGCGACGTGGCCTTCGCGGTGGTGGCGGACGCGGGCGGGAAACGGATCGAGGACGTCGTGGGGGCGAACCGGTTCACGCCGGGTACGGCGACCGGGGCGACCGCGGTGACCGTCACCGGGTATCCCGACTCCGGTGAGACGCCGATCCGTTGCTCCGACAAGCCGTCCGCGCACAGCCGTACCCAGCAGCGGATCGGGTGCCCCGGCTTCACGGGCGGAACCAGTGGCAGCCCCTGGGTCAACGGGGACCACGAGGTCGTCGGCGTACTGGGCGGGCACGAGCAGGGCGGTGCGACGGCGGACGTCTCGTACAGCGTGGTCCTCGGGACGGAGGCGGCGGAGCTGTACCGGGACG
The DNA here is from genome assembly GCF_042873595.1 of Streptomyces sp. NPDC004629. Taxonomy (NCBI): domain Bacteria; kingdom Bacillati; phylum Actinomycetota; class Actinomycetes; order Kitasatosporales; family Streptomycetaceae; genus Streptomyces; species Streptomyces sp. NPDC004629. Next base: position 11,446 of record NZ_JBIALO010000014.1, read on the forward strand.
CGGTGAGCGGCGGGTGAGGTGCAGCGGGGCGGCCAACTGGGCGTATTGAGGGCGGTGGTTCGGGGGGATGCCGTGGGGGAGGGGTGTCCGGCCCTCGTGTCTGGTTTGCTGTGACCTGGCGTCACGGTTGGCGGATATGGTCATGAACCGCCGTTCTATGGGGGAGTGTTGACCCGTGCGGAAAGTATGGGTGATCGGTGGGGCCGCGGCTGGGCTCGGACTGAGCTTTGTCATGCTGCTGGTCGTCGGGGTGTACATGGTCGCCGGGAACCTGACCAACGGCGTCGGCGCCGGCAGTGTCGGGCTGGCCAAGGGTGCCGTGCCCGCCGCCTACAAGTCGCTTGTGCAGCAGTGGGGCAACCTGTGTTCCGCCATCAACCCCGCGCTGCTCGCCGCCCAGCTCTACCAGGAGAGCGGCTGGGACCCGAATGTGGTCAGCCCGGCCGACGCGCGCGGTATCGCGCAGTTCATCCCGAGCACCTGGGCCAGCCACGGCATCGACGGCAACGGCGACGGCAAGCGCGACATCTGGGATCCGCATGACGCGATTCCGTCGGCCGCGTCGTACGACTGCGAACTGGCGAAGTACGTCAAGGATGTGCCCGGGGACACCAGCGACAACATGCTCGCCGCCTACAACGCCGGTGCGTACCGGGTCATAAGGGCGGGTGGGGTTCCGGCCATTCGCGAGACCCAGAACTACGTCAAGACGATCCGCACCCTGGAGGAGAGCTTCGCCGCGCCCGTGTCCCGGGTCGACCCCAGCCGGCAGGCGGCCGGAGCCATCGCGTTCGCCCAGAAGAAGCTCGGCACGGAATACCTGTGGGGCGGCAACGGCACCGCGGACCAGGGCGGACGGTTCGACTGCTCGGGGCTGACCAAGGCCGCGTACGAGAGCGTCGGGATCACGCTGCCGCGGGTCGCCAACGACCAGTACAACGCCGGACCGCACCCGCCGCGGGACGAACTGCTCCCCGGGGATCTGGTGTTCTTCTCGGACGACCTCACCGATTCCCGCGCGATCCGGCACGTGGGGATCTACGTGGGCGGCGGCTACATGATCGACGCGCCGAGAACGGGGGCTGTGATTCGGTTCGACCCGATTGACACCCCGGACTACTTCGGGGCGACCCGGGTCACCGAAGATGGCGCGAAAGCGCTCCCCACGGCGGTGTGACAGACCGTTAACCCACACCCTGAGCTGCGGCGATGAGTCTCTCTTCGGTAACGTCTGCGTGATCATTCGGTGGAGCGTGGAACGTATCAACTGGGGCCGTGCGTTCCTGTTGACGTAGTCGGGCGGACGGTGAGTGCGCACATCTACACACCACGGGGGTGGGCAGCGGCGACGCACGCGAGGTGCGTCCGGGAGAACGACGAAGGGGCCGTAGCACCATGGCTGTACTCGCCGAATCCGGCTCGAACCCCGACGTCGACCTGCTCTACGACATCAACGGACTCGCCAAGGATGCGCCCCGGTGGTTCGACCGGGTCATGGAGTTCGTGGGTGAGTACGGGCTGCTGCTCGCCATGGTGCTGCTGGTGGTGTGGTGCTGGTGGTCCGTGCGGCGCCGGTCCGACAGCGAGGAGGAGGCCGCCTCGTCGGTCGCCGCTCTGGTGTGGGCGCCGCTCGCGGCCGCCGTCGCCGTGCTGGTGAACGTGCCGATACGGGGGTTTGTGGAGCGGCCCCGCCCCTTCCTCGACCACCAGGGGCTTGAGGTGCTCGTCTCCGGCAAGACGGACTACTCGTTCGTGAGCGACCACGCGACGATCACCATGGCGCTCGCGGTCGGGCTGTTCGTGGCCAACCGGAGGTTCGGGATCGCCGGGCTCGGGCTGGCGCTGCTGGAAGGGTTCTGCCGGGTCTACATGGGCGTGCACTATCCGACGGACGTCGTCGGTGGGTTCGCGCTCGGCACGGCCGTCGTGCTGCTGCTGTCGCCGCCGGCCACGGCCCTGCTCACGCCGGTGATGCGGGCGGTGGGGCGGTCGCCCCGGGCCGGATGGCTGATCCGGCGGCGTACACCGGCGGGCGACGGGGGCCGGGCGATGGTCCCGGGCGCCCGCAAGCCGACACCGTCCGAGGAACGCGACCTGGCGGCCTGACGCCCCACCCGAACCCGGAGCCGATCCGAGCCACCCCACAAGCGGCCTGCCCCACCTCGGGAATGGTCGGCCCCGCCCGGCAATCCGCCCCGGCAACTGATCCGTCGCGCCCGACAAGCGTTCCGACCCGCCCCGGGAGTGGTCTGTCGCGCCCGGTAAGCGGTCTGACTCGCCCGGGGAGGGGTCTGGCTCGGCTCGGGAGTGGTCTGTCGCGCCCGGTAAGCGGTCTGACTCGCCCGGGGAGGGGTCTGGCTCGGCTCGGGAGTGGTCTGTCGCGCCCGGTAAGCGGTCTGGCTCGCCCGGGGAGCGGTCTGGCTCGCCCCAGGAGGTGGCCCGTCGCGGCCCGCAAGTGCCTGCCGTACGTCGCCGCCTGGGACCGAGACTGGCCGGCCGCCGGGCCCGGGTCCGCCGATGTCCGCCGCGCTGCCCGCCCTGACCTTGGTGCGCGCCCCCGCGCGCCAAGGGAAGAGCCCGCCGCGGCCGGACTGGCGCCCCTCGCCCGTGACCCGGGCACCGGCGTGGAGACCGCGGACGCCTTCGCTGGGCTGCGCCGCTGTGACCGTGACCGCCACCACGCTCCGGGCCGGCCCGGCGCGGTCCGGCGCGTCCAGGGGGTGGACCGCTCAAAGTCGGAAGCGGTCGGGCAGGCGCCCGGAGGCGGTCTGTCTCAGCCCGTCGGGGGTCGGTCCCGATCCATGAGGCGGCCTGCCCCGACTCGCAGTGGTACGGGGGTCATGCGGAGGTGGGCCGTCTCAGCCGGGAGGCGTCTGCCGGGTATCCGCGGTCTGGTGCGGGGTGGGGCCGGCGGGGGCGGGTTTACAGGGACTGTGGGTAGGTGAAGGAGTGGTTTGGGTCGTACTGGTTCTTCAGTTGGGTCAGGCGGGCCGCGGCGTCGCCGTAGTACGCCGTGCGCCAGTTCGTCAGGGTCGGGTCCGTGTAGTTCTGGTAGGCCGCGCCGGAGGCGTACGGCTTCATCGCGCCGTGCGCCTCGGTCAGCCAGGACTGTGCGGTGGCCCCCGACGTGCCCGCCCGCCAGGACGCGATGTACTGGGCCAGCATCCGGGAGCGGCGGTGCACGAAGGCCGTCGCGGTGGGGGAGACGCGGTTGACCGCGCCGCCGAGTGCGGTCAGGGCGATGCTGCCCGAGCCGCCGCGGGCGGCCTGGATCTGGTTCAGGAGCGTCTGGACGCCGGCCGCAGAGAGCGAACGGTCGAAGAAGTCGGAGCGGGCGGCGTACGTTTCGCGGCCCAGGGCGCCCTGCGGGGAGCGGCCCGGGGTGGAGCCGGGCAGATGACACTGGGCCGCCGCGGCGAAGGACGAGCAGCCCGCGTAGACCTCCATCGCCTCCGCGTAGCCACGGCGGCGCAGGGACACGCTCGACGCGCTCGCGCCCACGGTGGCGGCCAGGCGGTCCACCGCGTTCTGGAGTTCGCCGTATGTGCCGAGGGAGAAGACGGACAGGGACACGGTGGGGGCGGCGCCGGCCGCGCGCTCCAGGTGCAGGGCCGACCAGATCTCGTCGGGCTGGTCGGGGCCCCACTCCTGCCAGGCCCTGATCAGGGCGGCCGCCCTGGCCCACGGCCAGGTCAGATATCCGGCCACGGCCTGCGGCGCGGGGTGGGTGGCGAAGCGCAGCTCGGTGACGACGCCGAAGTTGCCGTTGCCGGCGCCGCGCAGGGCCCAGAACAGGTCCTGGTTGGTCCGTGCGTCGGTGGTGAGTTGCTTGCCGTCGGCGGTGATCAGGGTGGCCCCGGTCAGGCTGTCGCAGGTCAGGCCGTAGGCGCGGGAGACGACTCCGTGGCCGCCGCCGAGGACGAGGCCGGAGACGCCGACCGTGGGGCAGGAACCCGCGGGTATCGTCGCGCCCTTGGCGGTCAGCGCGCGGTAGACGTCGATCAGTTTGGCGCCGGCGCCGACGACGGCCTGTCCGCCGCTGACCCGGATCCGGTTCAGCCGTGAGACGTCGATGACGAGGCGGCCGTTCCCGGACGACCAGCCCGCGTAGGAGTGGCCGCCGTTGCGTATCGCCACGCGCAGGCCGTGCGCTCCGGCGTACGCCAGGGTGGTCCGGATGTCGTCGGGGTGGGCGACATAGGCCACCGCCGCGGGCTTCAGGCCGTCGAAGCGGGTGTTGTAGAGGAGGCGGGCGGTGTTCCAGGCCGCGTCGCCTGGGCGGACCAGTTGCCCGTCGAGGTCGCGGGCGAGGGCGCGCCAGTCGGCGGCGGCCGTCGCGCTGGTGGTCCTCAGGGGCATGCGGGAGGATGTGGAGCCGAGGGGCGCGCCGGGCGCGCTCGTCGAAGAACCGGCGGAGGAACCACCGCCGCCGGAGCAGCCCGCCGCCACGGCGGCCGTTGCCAGTGCCGCCGCGCCGTGTGAGATGAACGAACGCCGTTCCATGCCCGTGCCCTTCGTACGGCTTTCGTGGATCGAGACGGGGTGTCGGCTCGATGGGTTCCACGGCCGTCGAATATGTGTGCTGGGTGCACGTTACTCGCGCCGTCAAGCGGCTGTGTGGACCGCCTTTGCTCGCGCGGTCGCCGGGACCTCGACGTGCTCTCCCCGTAAGCATTCCGTGACCTAACCGGGCTGATGGCAGGGGTTCACCCTCCGTTCACCGTTGGCCATCGGCGGCTTCACCTGTTCTGCCTAATTTCGGCCGTACCCGGTGCGGTGTGCGGCACAAGAGCGCAGACGCACCACGACGACTACGCGCGCCGCCGACGGTGGCGGCTCCTTGGAAGGAACTCCCGAAAGTGAAGCTTCAGCGCAAGAACCGGCTGCGCGCCCTTTCCCTCGGTGCTGTCGCCGTCTCCGGCGCCCTGGCCCTCACGGCGTGCGGCTCGGACGACACCGGCGACAAGGCCAGCGACTCCTCCTCCTCTTCCTCGTCGGCCGGCACCAGCTCCATCAAGTGCGACGACGCCAAGGGCCAGCTGCTGTCGGACGGCTCCTCCGCGCAGAAGAACGCGATCGACGCCTGGGTGGCCGAGTTCTCCAAGGCCTGCGGCGTGCAGATCAACTACAAGGCCGGCGGCTCCGGTGCCGGTGTCACCGCCTTCAACCAGGGCCAGCTGGCCTTCGCCGGTTCCGACTCGGCGCTGAAGCCCGAGGAGATCACGGCCTCCAAGAAGGTCTGCACCGGCGGCCAGGGCGTCGACCTCCCGATGGTCGGCGGCCCGATCGCGGTCGGCTACAACCTGGAGGGCGTGGACACCCTGGTCCTGGACGCCCCGACCCTGGCCAAGATCTTCGACGGCAAGATCGCCAAGTGGAACGACGCGGCCATCAAGAAGCTGAACCCCGACGCGAAGCTCCCCGACCTCAAGATCCAGGCGTACCACCGCTCGGACGAGTCCGGCACCACGGACAACTTCACCAAGTACCTGAAGGCCGCCACCCCGGAGAACTGGAAGTACGAGGGCGGTAAGGCCTGGCAGGCCAAGGGTGGCCAGGCCGCCGCCCAGTCCTCGGGTGTGGCCGCCGGTGTCAAGCAGACCAACGGCGCCATCGGCTACTTCGAGCTGTCCTACGTCGCCGACGGCATGAAGGCCGTCAGCATCGACACGGGTGCCAGCGCGCCGGTCGCCCCGAGCAGCGACGCCGCCTCCAAGGCGATCGCCGACGCCAAGGTCGTGGGCACGGGCCAGGACCTGGCGCTCGAACTGAACTACGCGACCAAGGCCGAGGGCGCCTACCCGATCACCCTCGTCACCTACGAGATCGTCTGTGACAAGGGCAACAAGGCGGACTCCCTGCCCGCCACCAAGGCGTTCCTCAACTACATCGCCTCCGAGGAGGGCCAGGGCAAGCTCGCCGACCTCGGCTACGCCCCCATCCCCGCCGACATCATCTCCAAGGTCCGCACCACCATCTCGGGCCTGAGCTGAACTGAGAGTGCGGTCCGGTCCCGGGTCTGATCCGGGACCGGGCCGCACCGTCCGGTGCACCGCCGCCATGAGCCGTGCGAGGCGTACGGCTTCGCAGAGCCGTACCTCCCATGCGGCTCCGCAGACCGGAGAACCTGATGGACATAACGACACACAACACAACAGACGCCCCTCCCCCCACCCCACAGCCGACCGAGGTCGAGCGGAAGCGCGCCGCCCGTGGCGCCACCCGGCCCGGGGACCGGATCTTCCTCGGCCTCTCCCGTGGGTCGGGCATCCTGCTGCTGGTGATCATGGCCGCGATCGCGGTCTTCCTCACCTATCGGGCCGCCCTCGCCATCAGCAAGGACCACGGCAACTTCCTGACCACCTTCGAGTGGAACACCGGCATCCAGCCACCGTCCTTCGGTATTGCCGTCCTGGCCTACGGCACGGTGATCTCCTCGATCATCGCCATGGTCATCGCGGTCCCGATCGCGGTCGCGATCGCGCTGTTCCTCACCCACTACGCCCCGCGCCGGCTGAGCGGCCCGATCGCCTATGTGATCGACCTGCTCGCCGCCGTGCCCTCCATCGTCTACGGCCTGTGGGGCGCGCTGGTGCTCGTACCGCACCTGAACGGCCTGTTCGGCTGGCTGAACGACTACCTCGGCTGGACCGGCATCTTCTCCTGGGACGAGGGCGCCCCGCGCTCGATGCTCACCGTCGGCATCCTGCTCGCGATCATGATCCTGCCGGTCATCACCAACGTGAGCCGCGAGGTCTTCCGCCAGGTCCCGCAGATGCACGAGGAGGCCGCCCTGGCCCTCGGCGCCACGCGCTGGGAGGTCGTCCGGATGGCGGTCCTGCCCTTCGGCCGCTCCGGTGTGATCTCCGCCTCGATGCTCGGCCTCGGCCGCGCGCTCGGCGAGACGATGGCCGTCGCGACCGTGCTCTCCCCGGACTTCCTCATCCACGCCAGCCTGCTCAACACGGGCGGCGGCACCTTCGCCCAGAACATCGCCAGCAAGTTCGGCGAGGCGGACGAGTTCGGCCGTGACGCGCTGATCGCCTCCGGTCTGGTCCTGTTCGTCATCACCCTGCTGGTCAACGGCGCCGCCCGCATGATCATCGCGCGCCGTGCGGAGTACTCGGGGGCCAACGCATGAGCAACGCCGCCATCGCCGACAAGCGCCCCAGCGCCCTGCGCGGCGCCAGCCTGCCGAAGTGGTCGCCGTGGGCGATCGCCGCCGGCTCGGTGGCCGTGGCCATCGGCATCTGCCTGGCCGCCGGCTTCGACAGCAAGATCCAGTGGGGTCTGCTGTCCGGGCTGATCTTCCTCGTCGCCACCTACGGCATCGCCGCCCGCGTCGAGGGCCGCCGCCAGGCCAAGGACCGCATCGCGACCGGCCTGGTCTGGGTCGCCTTCCTGTTCGCCCTCGTGCCGCTGGTCTCCCTGGTGTGGACGACCGTCTCGCGCGGCGTGAAGGTCCTCGACGTCTACTTCCTCACCCACTCGATGGGCATCGTCGCCGACGCCCAGCCGGGCGGCGGCGTCTACCACGCCATCATCGGCAGCCTGGAGCAGGTCGGCCTCGCCACGATCATCGCCGCGCCGATCGGCATCCTCACCGCGGTCTACCTCGTCGAGTACGGCCGCGGCAAGCTCGCCCGGGCCGTCACCTTCTTCGTGGACGTGATGACCGGTGTCCCGTCGATCGTCGCGGGTCTGTTCATCCTCAGCCTCATGCTGATCTTCGAGATGGAGCCGTTCGGCTTCGCCGGCTCGCTGGCCCTGGCCATCCTGATGATGCCGGTGGTCGTGCGCTCCACGGAGGAGATGCTCAAGCTCGTCCCGAACGAGTTGCGCGAGGCGTCCCTCGCGCTCGGCATCCCGAAGTGGCGCACCATCCTGAAGGTGGTCCTGCCGACCTCGATCGGCGGCATCACGACCGGCGTCATGCTGGCGATCGCCCGTATCGCCGGTGAGACCGCGCCCGTGCTGCTGCTGGTGTTCGGCAACCGGTACATCAACAACAACCCGTTCGAGGGTGCGCAGCAGTCGCTGCCGCTGTACATCTACCAGCAGTACGCGCAGAGCGCCGGCGCGAACGCGGCGTACGACCGGGCCTGGGCGGCCTCGCTCACGCTGATCGCCTTCGTGATGATCCTCAACCTCGTGGCCCGTGGCATCGCCCGCTGGAAGGCCCCGAAGTCCGGTCGCTGAGGCGACTATCTCCGGCTCCGCCGGGTGGGGCCATACAGCGACCAGACTCCCCCTCGAAAGAAGCAGTGATTTCCATGGCCAAGCGAATTGACGTCAGCGGCCTCAGCGCCTACTACGGATCCTTCCGGGCCATCGAGGACATCTCGATGACCATCGAGCCCCGTACCGTCACGGCCTTCATCGGCCCGTCCGGCTGCGGCAAGTCCACCTTCCTGCGCACCCTCAACCGGATGCACGAGGTGACGGCCGGCGGCCGGGTCGAGGGCAAGGTCATGCTCGACGACGAGAACCTGTACGGCGCCGGGGTCGACCCGGTGGCCGTGCGGCGCGAGGTCGGCATGGTCTTCCAGCGCCCGAACCCGTTCCCCACGATGTCCGTGTTCGAGAATGTCGCGGCGGGCCTGCGGCTGAGCGGCTCGTACAAGAAGAGCGAGCTGGAGGACGTCGTCGAGAAGTCGCTCCGCGGCGCGAACCTCTGGAACGAGGTGAAGGACCGCCTGAACAAGCCCGGTTCCGGTCTCTCCGGCGGTCAGCAGCAGCGTCTGTGCATCGCCCGCGCCATCGCGGTGGAGCCGAAGGTGCTGCTCATGGACGAGCCCTGCTCGGCCCTCGACCCCATCTCGACCCTCGCGATCGAGGACCTGATCGGCGAGCTGAAGGACCGCTTCACGATCGTCATCGTGACGCACAACATGCAGCAGGCGGCCCGGGTCTCCGACCGTACGGCGTTCTTCAACCTCGCGGCGGTCGGGCAGCCCGGCAAGCTGATCGAGATCGACGACACCGAGCGCATCTTCTCCAACCCGTCGGTGCAGGCGACGGAGGACTACATCTCCGGGCGCTTCGGCTAGGCCCGACGCCGCAAGAACCCCTCGCGGTGCTGCATGGCGGTGCCACCGCGGGGACGAGAAGGGCCCGCCCCCGGCTCCCGGGGGCGGGCCCGCTCGTCGTTCCCGGCGGCTACAGGAACGCCAGGTCCAGGACGCCGAACACCGCCGCCGCGACCAGGGCGGCCGCCGGCATCGTGATGAACCAGCCGAGGACGATGTTCTTCGCCACGCCCCAGCGGACCGCGTTGACGCGCTTGGTCGCGCCGACGCCCATGATGGCCGAGGTGATGACGTGGGTCGTGGAGATCGGCGCCTTGAACAGGAACGCCGTGGTGAACATGATGGCCGCGCCGGTGGTCTCGGCCGCGAAGCCCTGCGGCGGATCCAACTCGATGATCTTGCGGCCGAGGGTGCGCATGATGCGCCAGCCGCCCGCGTAGGTGCCGAGCGACAGCATCACGGCACACACGATCTTGACCCATACCGGGATCGGGTCGCCATAGGTCTCATGGCCGGAAATCACCAGTGCCATCACCACGACACCCATGGTCTTCTGGGCGTCCTGGAGGCCGTGTCCGAGCGCCATGCCGGCCGCCGACACGGTCTGGGCTATGCGGAAACCCCGCTTGGCCTTGTGCGGGTTGGCCCGCCGGAAGATCCACATGATGGCCGTCATCACCAGGTAGCCGACGATCAGACCGACCACCGGCGACACGAACATCGGGATGATGACCTTGTCGACCACGCCGTTCCAGAACACCGTGGTGCCGCCCGCGAGCGCCGCCCCCACCAGGCCGCCGAACAGGGCGTGCGAGGACGAGGACGGCAGGCCGAAGTACCAGGTGATGAGGTTCCAGGTGATGGCCCCGAGGAGCCCCGCGCACAGGATGCCCATCCCCTGCGAGCCCTCGGGCGTCTCGATCAGGCCCTCGCTGACGGTCTTGGCGACCCCGCTGCCCAGGAAGGCACCGGCGAGGTTCATCACGGCGGCCATCGCCAGCGCGGCCCGCGGGGTCAGCGCCCGCGTCGACACCGAGGTGGCGATCGCGTTCGCGGAGTCGTGGAATCCGTTCGTATACGTGAAAAAAAGCGCGACCGCGATGGTCACGACCAGGGCGAAGGTGTCCATCGACGCCTCAGGACTCCTTGACGGCGATGGTCTCCACCGTGTTCGCCACGTGCTCGAACGCGTCCGCCGCCTCTTCCAGCACGTCCACGATCTGCTTGAGCTTCAGGACCTCGATCGCGTCGTACTTGCCGTTGAAGAGGTGCGCGAGGAGCTTCCGGTGGATCTGGTCCGCCTGGTTCTCCAGGCGGTTCACCTCGATCCAGTATTCGGTGAGGTTGTCCATGGTGCGCAGGCTCGGCATCGCCTCGGCCGTCAGCTCCGCCGCCCGGGCCAGCACCTCGATCTGCTGCTCGACGCCCTTCGGCAGTTCTTCGACGTTGTAGAGGACGACCAGGTCGACGGCCTCCTCCATGAAGTCCATGATGTCGTCGAGGGACGACGCGAGAGAGTAGATGTCCTCGCGGTCGAAGGGCGTGATGAACGAGGAGTTCAACTGGTGGAAGATCGCATGCGTGGCGTCGTCACCTGCGTGTTCGGCGGCCCTCATACGCTCTGCGATCTCGGCCCGGGCGGGTGCGTCCGCCCCGAGCAGTTCCATCAGGAGTTTCGAGCCGGTGACGATGTTGTCCGCGGATGCGGCGAACATGTCGTAGAAGCTCGTCTCCCTGGGGGTCAGACGAAAGCGCACTTGGGGTCCTCGGTCTGCATTGGTTTCGGTCAGCCTGATGCTAAGCGCATCATCCGGCCACGGCTAAGGGGCCGCCCCCCAGTGTCGCCCATCAGACAAAATGATCAGCACGGGGGCGTACCAAGGGCCCTATACCCAGCAAAGTTCGTTACGATATACCCGCTAGGGGTATGTGTCTGGAGGACGCGATGACGACCACCGAGGCCGGCGCGACGGCGCCCTCCGAGAGCGCGCTCGGGGGCACCGGCGAGAATGTGACGCACGGGTACCACAAGCAGAAGGACGAGCACCTCAAGCGGCTGCGCCGCATCGAGGGGCAGATCCGAGGGCTGCAGCGGATGGTCGACGAGGACGTCTACTGCATCGACATACTCACGCAGGTGTCGGCCTCCACGAAGGCCCTGCAGTCCTTCGCGCTGCAACTGCTGGAGGAGCACCTGCGGCACTGCGTCGCCGACGCGGCCGTCAAGGGTGGCAGCGAGATCGACGCGAAGGTGGAGGAGGCGACGAAGGCAATCGGCCGCCTACTGCGCACCTGAGCCTGCCGCTGCCCTCCGCATCCGCCCCACTCCACCACAACCGCTCGCGAGACCCGGCTGCGCCCCCAGCCCGGCTGGGGCCGATCCCCTCCTCTGCCGGGCTGCCGCCGGTCGCTCGGCCCCCGGCCCGGCTGCCGCCGGTCTCTGGCGCCTCCGACCGGTCGGCGCCGGCCACCTCTTTTGCCAGGCCGCCGCTGTCCGGTCGCGCTTTTGTCGGACTGGCGCCGGTCGCTCGGCCATCCCGGCCCGGCTGCCGCCGGTTGCTGGCCGCCGGGCCCGGTTGGCGTCGGTCGCGCGTGCCTCCGTTGGGCCGGTGTCGGCCGCCCCGGCTCGGCTGGCGCTGGGCACGCGTGTCTGTGCCAGTTGGTGCCGGTCGCCGGCGGCTCTGCCGGGCTGGCGCCGGTCGCTCGGGCGCCCCGACCTGATTGGCGCCGGATCGTCCGCGTCTCTGTCCGGCCGGTGTCGGTTGCCTCCTTTGCCGGGCTGTCGCTGCTCGGTGGCGCCTCTGTCGGGCTGGCGCCCTGGGCCCGGTTGGCGTCGGTCGCCCGTGCCTCCGTTGGGCCGGTGTCGGCCGCCCCGGCTCGGCTGGCGCTGGGCACGCGTGTCTCTGCCCAGTTGGTGCCGGTTGCTCGGGCACCCCGGTCCGGCTGGTGTCGGTCGGTCGTTCCTCGGGGTGGTTTCAGGGGATTGCTGAGTGGGCCGCTGCGTCTGCGCGGGCCTGGCTTCTTGCTCGGCGGGCCGGTCCGCGCCAGCCGCAGGTGCAGCGGGCCACGCAGAAGCTGCCCTGCTCATCGGTCATCGTGCGGTGTTGCTGTCCCTCGCGGGCCCGCTCCGGCCCGTCCTGCTGCGCCACTCCGACAACGTTACCGAGCCCGCGGGCAACAGGACCCCGTGGGCTCGCCCACCCGCCGACACGCGTGACGGCACCCCCTACCCGTCGTTAACCGGAACGACAGGGGGCCCGTGACGGACGTACCGGGGGTAGGCAGGCGATGGATCGGCGGCAGCACAGGAAGGCGGGCGGCACGGTCGTCGCTGTGATCATGCTGGTGGGCTCGGGCGCGTGTGCCACGGGCTGCGCCGGCAGCGGCGTCGCCGCCGACGCGCGCGGCCCGGCCGATCCGGTCACCACCCTGCGCCGCGCCGCCGACGACCTGCGCGCCGCGGGCAGCTCCCGGGCGGGCACGTCGATGGAGATGGCGACCGGCGGCACCCGGGTCACCATCCGCGGCGAAGGCGTCTACGACTACCGTCGGCAGCTCGGGCAGCTCACGGTCGTGCTGCCGCAGGACCCGACGGGAGCCACCGAGCACCGGCCGATCACCGAACTCCTCGCGCCGGGCGCGCTCTACATGAAGAACCGGGGTGCCGGGGTGCCCGTCGACAAATGGGTACGGGTCGACACGGCGACCCTCTCCGACGGCAACCTGGTGACGGGCGGCGCGACCGACCCGTACGCCGCCGCGGAGCTGCTGCGCGGCACGCGGACGGCGAGGTACGCGGGCCGGACCGAGGTGGGCGGCATCGCGGTGCGGCACTACCGGGGCACCGCCGACCTCGCCGCAGCGGCCCGGGCGGCCTCGGCGGGCAACCGGGCAGCCCTCGCGGCGGCGGCCAAGGGGTTCGCGACGGCCGAGGTCCCCTTCGACGCCTACCTCGACGACCAGGGCCGCATCCGCAAGCTCAGGCAGCGGTTCAGCTTCGTCAACGGCCAGCAGCAGACCCCCGTCGCGGTCGCCTCGACGACGCTGTTGTACGACTTCGGCACCGACGTGGACGTGCGACTGCCGCGCCCGAAGGACATCTACGCGGGCCGGATCGCGGAGGACCAGCCGGTGGATCACCCCGGGGAATAGCCCGTCCGTGCCATGCGCGATGTGTAGACCACTGCCTACCCTAGGAAGTCGGTGACGGCAGAGACGAGGTGATGCAGCGTGGCTCCGGGCGGCGGTACGGCGGTGCAGGACCACGTGGCCCTCGCCGAGATCGAACTGTGCGGCGAGCTGATCATCGCGGCGTCGGCGGCCGACGAGGACCGGCTCAGCCTGGAGAGCATCGACGCGATCCTGAGGGTGGCCGAAGAACGCAAGACCCCCACGGGCTGACCCGGAAGGGCTCGCCCGGGGGCGTCAGCTTGACGGGCGCAGGTGTTCGAACCGGCGGACCAGGGTGTCGACGAGGTCCCGGTCGCGTGGCTGGGTGAGACGGGCGCGGGCCGCGGCGGGGGAGAGCCACAGGATGCGGTCCACCTCGTGGTTGGGCGCGAAGCGGCCCGCGGCGGCCTCGGCCGCCCAGTAACGCACCTGTTTCGGGCGGCCGTTGGCCGGATAGCGCAGGGTGGGCAGCTCCCCACCGGGGGCGGCGGCGTACCCGGTCTCCTCCGTCACCTCCCGCAGGGCGCCGGCCAGTGCCTCCTCGCCGCGCTTCAGCTTGCCCTTCGGGTGGGACCAGTCGTCGTACTTCGGCCGGTGGACGAGGCAGATCTCCACCTGGCCGTCGACGGGAGAGCGGCGCCACAGGACGCAGCCGGCCGCCTGGACGGTGGTGTCATTCGTGCTGGTCACCGGTTGGTCACCCTCCTGGTCCGTGAGGCTCCTTCGGATTCGGGGTCACATTCCGGGTCGGAGCCGGGTTCGGCTTCGGGGTCGTGTCATGGCGTTTCGGGGCCGTCGGCGGCCGGTCAGGGCGCGCTGACCGGCTGCTTCTGCCAGGACTGCTGGAACTCGAACCGTGCGGCCTCCACCTCGTGCCGCTGGTCGGCGTGGAGCACGCCGAGCGCGTACGCCGTCGCGGGCGCGATGCGCGGGGTGCGGGCCGCCTGCGCCGCCGCTCCGGCCGCCTCCGCCGCGTCCCGGTGCCGGTCGAGCGCCCGGCCCGCCGTGAGCAGCCGCAGCTCGGCCGGGGGCGTGCCGAGCCCGCCGCCGCACAGCACCTCACGGGCGTAGCGGTGCAGCCGCAGCAGCAGGCGCACCTGGTGCCAGGGGCCGTCCTGCGGGTGCGGGGTGGGCTCCGGGGACAGCCCGTGGACCAGTGCCTCCGCGTTGTACGGGTGCCCGGCGGTGACCAGGGGCAGCGCGGCGATGGCGTCCATGAGCCGCTCCTCCGCCGCCGCGGCGGCCGGACGCAGGTCGGTGCTGACCGCGGCCGGGGTCAGCGGAACCTCGCTGGCCAGGACGGCGACCTTGTCGGCGACCGCGTGGAAGCGGGAGGAGCCGAGGGCCTGGAGGGCGGTGGAGTGGGCCCGGGTCCGGGCCAGGGTGAGCTGGCGTTCGAGCAGGGCGCCCGCCTTGGCCGCGCCCACGGTGAGGTTGCCGCGCTCCTGGGCGGCCGGGCCGGCACCGGTGACCGCCGGGCCGGCACCTGCGGTCACCGACTGCGCCGGGAACGGCGTCGAGCCGGACAGCCGGTGCAGCGCGAGCAACAGCCGCTCCAGACGCGCCTCGTACGCGTGCTCCATCCCCAGCGTCCCCGACAGCCAGGCCAGTTCGGGGCGCATCTCCTCCGACCAGTCGGCGTCGAGGAGCGGGCGGAAGGTGTGCAGGCTGCCACTGATGCGACGGGCCGAGCGGCGCAGGGCGCGCGCCGCGTCGACGGACTCTTCCGGGCCGGCGGACGTACCGGTCTCCCGGTGCAGCCGCAGCGCGCGCAGGAACTCCGTGGCCTGGGCGCGCAGGTAGACCGCGAGGGCGTCTCCGGTCGCCGACCCGGCCGTGGGGTCCGTCGGTTCAAGGTGTTGCTGTGCCACGCCGGCGCCTCCGGGCGTCTATGAGCATCTCCTGGACGTTGCGCAGGGGCTGTCCGTCCGCGTCGGTCGCGTACCGGGTCCACTCGCCGTCGGGGCCCAGGTGCCAGGAGGAGGTGGTGTCGGACATGCCGGTGTCGAGCAGCCGGTTGAGGGCCGCCCGGTGGGCCGGGTCGGTGACCCTGACCAGTGCCTCGATCCGGCGGTCGAGGTTGCGGTGCATCATGTCGGCGCTGCCGATCCACACTTCGGGCTCGCCGCCGTTGCCGAAGACGAACACCCGGGAGTGTTCCAGGAAGCGACCGAGGACGGAGTGGACCCGGATGTTCTCCGAAAGGCCCGTGACGCCCGGCCGGAGCGCGCAGATCCCGCGCACCCAGACGTCCACCGGCACGCCCGCCTGGGACGCGCGGTAGAGGGAGTCGATGACCGCCTCGTCCACCATGGAGTTGACCTTGATGCGGATGAGGGCGGGGCGGCCCGCACGGTGGTGCTGGGCCTCCTTGTCGACGCGTGAGACCAGCCCGTCCCGCAGGGACTTGGGCGCGACCAGCAGCCGGCGGTAGGTCTCGCGGCGCGAGTATCCGGAGAGCCGGTTGAACAGGTCGGACAGGTCGGCGCCGACCTGCGGGTCCGCCGTCAGCAGGCCCAGGTCCTCGTAGAGCCGGGCCGTCTTCGGGTGGTAGTTGCCGGTGCCGACGTGGCTGTAGCGGCGCAGCGTCTCGCCTTCCTGGCGCACCACCAGGGACAGCTTGCAGTGCGTCTTCAGGCCGACCAGGCCGTACACGACATGGCAGCCGGCCTCCTCCAGCTTGCGCGCCCACTTGATGTTGGCGTGCTCGTCGAAGCGGGCCTTGATCTCGACCAGGACGAGTACCTGCTTGCCGGACTCGGCGGCGTCGATGAGCGCATCGACTATCGGGGAGTCGCCCGAGGTCCGGTACAGGGTCTGCTTGATGGCGAGGACGTCGGGGTCCTCGGCCGCCTGCTGGAGGAAGGCCTGCACCGACGTCGAGAACGAGTCGTACGGATGGTGCAGCAGTACGTCCCGGCCGCGCAGGGCGGCGAAGATGTCCGGCTCGGAGGCCGATTCGACCTCGGCGAGGTCGCGGTGGGTGCCGGCGACGAACTTCGGGTACTTCAGCTCGGGCCGGTCGAGGCTGTGGATGCGGAACAGCCCGGTGAGGTCCAGGGGGCCGGGCAGCGGATACACCTCCGCCTCGCTGATCTTCAGCTCGCGCACCAGCAGGTCGAGCACCTCGCGGTCGATGGACTCCTCGACCTCCAGGCGCACCGGCGGCCCGAAGCGGCGCCGCATGAGTTCCTTCTCCAGGGCCTGGAGCAGGTTCTCGGCGTCGTCCTCCTCGACCTCCAGGTCCTCGTTGCGGGTCACTCGGAAGGCATGGTGCTCCAGCACCTCCATGCCCGGAAACAGCTCTTCGAGGTGGGCGGCGATGACGTCCTCAAGGGGGACATAGCGGCCGGGGGCCGCCTCCAGGAAGCGGGAGAGCAGTGGCGGCACCTTCACCCGGGCGAAGTGCTTGTGGCCGCTGACCGGGTTGCGCACCACCACGGCCAGGTTCAGGGACAGGCCGGAGATGTACGGGAAGGGGTGCGCCGGGTCGACCGCCAGGGGGGTCAGGACCGGGAAGATCTGGTGCCGGAACAGGGTGAACAGGCGGGCCTGCTCCTTCTCGGCCAGTTCGTTCCAGCGGACCAGGTGGATGCCCTCCTCCGTGAGGGCGGGGGCGACGTCCTCGTGGTAGCAGGCGGCGTGCCGGGCCATCAGCTCGCGGGAGCGGGCCCAGATCATCTCCAGCACCTCGCGGGGCTGGAGGCCGGAGGCGGACCGGGTGGCGACACCCGCCGCGATGCGGCGCTTCAGACCGGCCACCCGGACCATGAAGAACTCGTCCAGGTTGCTGGCGAAGATCGCCAGGAAGTTCGCCCGCTCCAGCAGGGGCGTCTCCGGGTCCTCGGCGAGTTCGAGGACCCGCTCGTTGAACGCGAGCCAGCTGCGCTCCCGGTCGAGGAACCGACCCTGCGGCAACGGGGCGCCGTCGGTCTGCGACTCTTCATACCCGTCGAGATCGGCGTCGAGGTCGGGTTCCAGGTCGGAGACCGTCGCCGCCACGGTGTGCGGGCGGTGCGCGGCTATGGAGCCCACGGAGGGCTGCGCGTTCGCATGGCTGCCGCGGCCCGCAGGGCCCCCACCGAGGGCGGTGGTGGGAGACGGCTGGGCCTCTGCCCGGGTGTTCTGGCTCATGTTCCCATTGTTCCGCGCGACCAGGGAGAAGGGCGCGTCGGAACGTGCGGGAGGGAGTCTCACGGTCCCGTTCTCACCGGACCCATCGGGGGGCGGCGAAGGTTCTGGCGCGGCGGTCTTCATTGGCTGAGCGTCGCAAGCCCGTCTGAATCAACGGTTACGGCGACATGACGTGCGGGATAGCGCGGGGCGGCTCCCCGGCGTCCACGGAGGCCGCGGGCCCGTACGACGGCCAAGGTCCGACGGGGTCGTACCGGCGGTACGGGTGGCGGGCGCGCGGCGCCGGTGCTGTGGGTTCGCCTTCGGGGCGGGAGGTACGGGACGGGCGGCGTGCCGGGGCCCGTGCTGCGCGGCACGCCGTGCCGCGCAGCGGCGTGGTTCAGGCCGTGGCGTCGGGGCCGCTCACGCGGTGGCCCGCTTGGCGGTCCGGCTCCGACGGGGCGCGCGCCGCCCGTCGGCGAGCGGCGGTGTCGCGGTGCGGTGGCGCAGCAGCCAGAACGACGTGGCCGTGCACAGCCCGGCCACGCCCAGGACGAACGCGCCGGTGGTCAGCTGGAGCGGCCAGTAGTGGGAGGCGGGGTGGTACGTGCTGTAGTAGCCGACCGCGCCGAGCCTCTCGAACGCCTTGTCGCAGCCGTCGGACGTGGCCGCGTAGCACTCGGGCTCGGGGATGTGCGCGCCGCCCGCGGTGACCAGGCCGTGGTCGGCCTGGATCCCGGAGTAGAGGTGTCCGTAGCCCTTGTCGAGGCCGGTCACCTCGGTGACGGCCGGCCACAGGTGCGGCATCAGTTGCTGGGCCGTGCCCCACACGCCCGCGGCCAGCGCGAGGCCGAGCAGCAGCGCGGGCAGGGTGCGGCGCCGCAGCAGGCCCGCGAGGACGCCGACGGCGAGTCCGGCCAGGGCGAGGGCGACGGTGGTCGGGCCGTTGGCGTGGAAGGTCCACACGTCGTGCCACGGCTTGCCGGTGTCGACGCGGCCCTGGGCGGCCGACCACGCCCTGCGGTGCAGCACGACCAGCAGGCTCGTGCCCGCGGTGATCGCGACCGCCGGCACGGCCGTGTGCAGGGCCAGCCAGCGGGTGGGGCTGATGCCCTGGGTCCAGGCGAGCTGCGCGGTGCCGGACTCCAGTTCGCGGCCGGTGAGCGCGGCGCCCGCCCAGGCGGCCACCACGAACGGCAGCCCGACCATGCCGGCCGTGAGGTAGTCGTAGGTGGACTTGTGGAGGAGGATCGCGTCCTGGTCGTAGGTGCACCGCGGGGTCATGCCGCAGGCGTTGTACTGCCGCCAGCCCTCCGCCGCCGCATCGGTGAGCGGTCCGGCGAGCCACAGCAGCAGGGCGGAGCCGAGCAGCACCAGCACCGTCCAGACGATGAGCGCGGGCCGGTGCAGGCGCAGCAGCCAGCGGGTCAGCCGGGGGCCGCCGTGGACGGGGCCGGCGCTGGTGGCGGCCGGGGCGGTGAGGGCGGTCACGCGGCGGTCTCCTCGGTCTGTCCGGTCTGCTCGGTCTGCCGTGTCTCCGCCGGGGCGGTGGTGGTCAGGGCGGGGGCCTCGGGGTTGCGCAGATGCGCGAGGATCAGGTCCTCCAGCGTCGGCGGGCCGGTGCGCCAGTCGGCGGGCAGCGGGGCGGCCCGGCGGATCAGGGCGCTCAGCTGGCGGCCGGTGGTCCGGGACTCCACGACGGTGTGCGCGCTCAGGTCGGCGGAAGCGGCGGGCGCGCTCACCCGGGTGTGGGCGGCCAGCAGTTCGTCGATGTCCCCGGCCAGCCGGATCCGGCCGCCGCCGAGCAGCAGCAGATGGTCACAGGAGTCCTCCAGTTCGGCGACCACGTGCGAGGACATCACGATGGTGGTGCCGTGCTGTGCGGACTGCCCCATCAGCACGCCCGTCAGGTCGTGCCGGGCCAGCGGGTCGAGGTCGGCCATCGGCTCGTCCAGGAGCAGCAGTTCGGTCCGCTTGCCGAGGGCCAGGGCGAGGGCGACCCGGGTGTGCTGCCCGCCGGACAGCGACCGCACCCGGGCGTCCGGGTCGAGGCCGCCCGCGGCCACCACCCGCTCGGCGGTGGCTCCGTCCCAGTGGCCGGGGTTGAGGTCGGCGCCCATGCGCAACGTCTCGGCGACGGTGAGCTGCGGATGCAGCGGCTTGTCCTGGGCGACGAAGCCGACCCGGGCGCGGGCCCCTGCCGGGTCCGTGCCGAGGACGGAGAGGCCGCCCTCGGAGGGGACGAGCAGCCCGGCGGCCAGGGCAAGGAGCGTGGACTTGCCCGCGCCATTGGGCCCGACGACGGCGCAGACGCGTCCCGCGGGCAGCCGGAACGCGCAGTCGCGCAGCGCCCATCCTCCTCGCAGGCCGAAGCGCTTGCCGAGCGCGACCGCCTCCATGGCCGCTCCGGTATGGGTCGTCATGACTGTTCTCCCTGGAAGTGCTGCTCGGCGTGGCTATCGGCGTGCTGCTCGGCGTGCTGATCGGCGTCGTACGCGGCGTTCTTGTCGAGTACGGCGGTGAAGAGAGCGGCGATGTCGTCCCGGTCGAGCCCGGCCTCCCGGGCCCGGACCGCCCATGCCTCAAGCTCGGCGCGCAGGGGCGACTCGGCCGGGGCCGAGCCCAGCGTGCGGCGCACGAAGGTGCCGAGCCCGCGCCGCGCCTCGACCAGTCCCTCGCGTTCCAGCTCCCGGTAGGCCTTGAGGACCGTGTTGGGGTTGATGGCGGTGGCCTCGACGACCTCGCGGGCCGTCGGCAGCTGGTCACCGGGCCGCAGCAGGCCCAGCCGGATGGCCTGTTTGGTCTGCTGGACGATCTGCACATAGGTGGCCACGCCGCTGTGCCGTTCGATGCGGTACTCGACCACTCGGACAACCACCCTTTCACTAATTGAGTAGTGGAAAGGTGGTGTAAGGGCACCGCAAAAGTCAAACGCCCAGCTCAAGCGCGCGGAGGCCCGGCCGCACGGCCGGGCCTCACCTCACCTCTGTGTTCCCGCTGTCCTCGTACGTCCCTGTCCTCACGTCTCCGTGCGGTACATGAGGTCGGTCTCGTGTGTCACGAAGCCCAGCCGTTCGTACACCGACACGGCCGCCGTGTTGTCGGCGTCGACGTACAGCATCGCCGTCGGCAGGCCCTGCGCGGCCAGGTGACGCAGGCCGATGGTCGTCAGGGCCTTGCCGAGGCCGCCGCCCTGGGCGCCGGGTGCCACGCCGAGCACATACACCTCGCCCAGCTGCTCCTCCGCGTGCACCTTGGTCCAGTGGAAGCCGACCAGGTGCCCCGCCCGTTCGGCGAGGAAGAAGCCGGCCGGGTCGAACCAGGGCTCGGCCTTGCGGTCGTCCAGGTCGCGCTGGGTCAGTGAGCCCTGCTCGGGATGGTGCGCGAAGGCCGCCGCGTTGACGGCGAGCCAGGCCGCGTCGTCCCGCCCCGGCACGAACGTGCGTACCGTGACGCCCTCCGGCAGCCGCGGCTCGGGCAGCTGGAGTCCGGTCAACGGCCGCCGCATCTGGCGCAGTTCACGGAACAGGGACATCCCAAGGACCTGGGCGAGGTGACGGGCCGCGGCGTGCCCGCCGTGCGCCCACACCCGCAGCCGCTTTCCGGACGCGGCGAGCAGCGCCGAGCCGAGCGCCCGGCCGTGCCCGTGCCCCCGATGCGAGGGGTGCACGACCAGCTCGGCGGCGGGTGCCTCCACCGGGTCGGTGTCCTCCAGCTGGGCATAGCCGACGAGTTCGTCGCCGACGCTGAGCAGCAGATGGGAGACGCCCTCGCGCGCGCCCCCGCGCAGTTGCAACCTGCCCTGCTCGGACACCGCCTGCTGACCGTCGGTTGCGGCGGCAGCCGCGAGCAGTTCCAGGACGCGCTCGGCCTGGTCCGTGGAGAGCGCCGAGCAGGTCTCGACGGAGCGGGAGGGGAAGGGCGGTGCGTCGTCGTCGCTGGTCATGCGTACGAGGGTACGGGGAGCCCGCGGCAAAGTGGTGACAAGGGCAAACGCAAGGAAGTCGACAAAGGGAAACCAGGATGTAACCGTGAACCCCCTGTCGCGCTACGCGCGTTGAATCTAGGCTGCGCCATCGGATTCACCCGTCACGATCAGCCCACAGGGGGGCACATGCCGACGCCAGCCGATCCGCGTCACCGCGGCAGACGCCGCACGCACACGTTTCTCGCGACCGCCGTTGGTCTCGCCACCGTCGCGGCCCTGGCCGCGGCGCTGCCCGCGCAGGCGCACAACGACCGGGACGACCACGGCGGCCACGGTCGTCCGGGCCGCTACCAGGACGTCCAGCTCCTCTCCTTCAACGACCTGCACGGCAATCTGGAGCCGCCGTCCGGCTCCTCCGGCCGGGTCACCGAGCTGCAGCCCGACGGCACCACGAAGACGGTCGACGCGGGCGGCGTCGAGTACCTGGCGACCCACCTCCGCCAGGCCCGCGCCGGCCATCGATACTCCATCACGGCGGCCGGCGGTGACATGGTCGGCGCCTCTCCGCTGATCTCCGGCCTGTTCCACGACGAGCCGACCATCGAGGCGCTCAACGGGCTGGACCTGGACGTCACCTCCGTGGGCAACCACGAGTTCGACGAGGGCGCCAAGGAACTGGCGCGGCTGCAGAACGGCGGCTGCCACCCGACGGACGGCTGCTACGACAAGAAGAAGAAGTTCACCGGCGCCGACTTCCCGTACCTCGCGGCCAATGTGCTGAACGAGAAGACGGACAAGCCGATCCTGAAGCCGTACTGGGTCTGGAAGAAGAAGGACGTCAAGGTCGGCTTCATCGGCGTCACCCTGGAGAACACCCCGGGCATCGTCTCCGCCGAGGGCGTCAAGGGCCTCAAGTTCAAGGACGAGGTCGAGACGATCAACAAGTACGCCAAGGAGCTGCAGCGCCGGGGCGTCCAGTCGATCGTGGCCCTGGTCCACGAGGGCGGCTTCCCGGCCTCGTCGAGCTACAACTACGACTGCGACTCCTCGGGCGCAGGCGCCGGCATCTCCGGCCCGATCGTGGACATCGCGAAGAACGTCACCCCTGCGGTCGATGCGCTGGTGACGGGCCACACCCACAACGCGTACGTCTGCACCATCAACGACCCGTCGGGCAAGCCGCGCATGGTCACCTCGGCCGCCTCCTTCGGCCGCCTCTACACGGACACCACGCTGACCTACGACCGGGTGACCGGTGACATCGCCCGTACGGCGGTGAAGTCGGCGAACCGCGTGGTCACGCGCACCGTGCCCAAGGCGGCGGACATGACGCAGCTGATCTCCAAGTGGAACACGCTGGCCGCGCCCATCGGCAACCGCCCGATCGGCTACATCTCCGGCGACGTGGCCAACACCGGCACCGAGTCCCCGATGGGCGACCTGATCGCGGACGCACAGCTCGCCCACGGCCGGGAGCTGGACCCGAAGACCTCCCTGGCGCTGATGAACCCGGGCGGCGTGCGGGCCGGCCTGACGTACACGGCCTCGGGCGCCGAGGGCGACGGCGTCGTCACCTACGCCGAGGGCTTCACCGTCCAGCCGTTCGCCAACACGGTGAACCTCCAGGACCTCACCGGCGCGCAGCTGATCCAGGTGCTGAAGGAGCAGGTGAGCGGCGCCAACGCGGCCGCGCCGAAGATCCTCCAGCCGTCGGCCGGGCTGACCTACACGCTGGACCTGACGAAGTCCGGCGCGGACCGCGTGGTGACCGACTCGATCCGGCTGAACGGCGCCGCGATCGATCCGGCCGCCACCTACCGGGTCGCCTCCAACAGCTTCCTCGCGGGCGGCGGCGACGGCTTCACCACGCTCGGCCAGGGCACCAACCCCCTGGTGGGCGCGGACGACCTGACCGCCCTGGCGGACTACCTGACGGCCAACTCGTCGGCCGGCAGCCCGATCACGCCCCCCGCGGCGGACCGGATCACCATCGTGCGGTAATCCGCACAGCGGCTGCTTCCCGTCCCGGGGCCCGGTACGTACTCACGTACCGGGCCCTTTCCGTTCCATAAAACCTGTGTGAGTTGCCAAATGGTTCCGCATTGCATCTGAAAATTCATCTCAGGCCCAATTAACCCAGGTCTCACCGGACCCGCAAGCCCGCCCCGGTCGCGAAGAAGCCGGCGCCGAAGAAGCACACTCCGAAGCGGCGTCCGGTCGGCGGCGAGTGCTGACCAAGAATTCACCTGAGTAAATCACAGGGAATTCCCGGGAAGAGAGGGACGGCAAGTCCCGCCACGAGGCGGGGTCATCGGGTCGGGCACGCTCGCACCGATGACCCCGCCTCGGCCGTGTCCGCACCCGCTTCCCGGGCGCCGTATCCCCTGATCCGTAAGGGAGTTGACCATGGGGGAAGCCCGCCGGGCGTTCCGCCGCTTCTGGCCGCTGACCCGCGGCGACCGCAGCAGGCTGGCGCTGATCGTGGCCTGCGTGGTGGTCTCCGCGCTCACCGAGACCGCCGCCATCCTGCTCTTCGCCGACCTCACCGACCACGCCCTGCAGGCCGGTTCGCTGTCCGCCTTCTGGGGCCCGGCCGCCGCCTGGCTGGGCGTGGCCGCCCTCGGCGCGCTGGTCGGCTACCTCGGCAACTCGCTCGCCACCTGGACCGCCGAGCGGTTCGTGCGGCGGCTGCGCGCGCACGCTTTTGGGCATGTGCAGCGCCTGCCCCCGCACTTCTTCCAGCGGCACCGCCAGGGCGACCTGGTCGAGCGGCTCACCGGTGATGTCGAGGCCATCGAGCAACTCGTCGTCTCCGGGGTGGTCGGCTCGATCGGCGCCGCCTTCTCCGCCGTCTTCTACGCCGCCGCCGCGTTCTGGCTGCGCTGGGACCTGGCCCTGGCCACGTTCCTGCTCGCGCCCCTCTTCCTGCTCGCCCCCCGCCGCTTCGCCGGCCGCGTCAAGAAGGCGTCCCGGGACGAGCGGGTCGCCGACGGCGCCATCACCTCGGTGGTGGGACCGAGGCGCTGGGCAACATCGTGCTCACCCAGGCCTACAACCGTCGCCGCGACGAGGAGGCGCGGCTCGATGCCGAGGCCCGCGGCCGGCAGCGGGCCATCGTGCGCGGCGCGCGGCTGAGCGAGCTGTACGAGCAGTTCGTCGAGGTGGTCGAGACGCTGTGCGTGCTCACGGTGATCGGGCTCGGGGTGTGGGAGATCTCCGCCGGGCGTATGACGCTGGGCCAGCTGCTGGCCTTCGCTGCCTTCCTCGGCTACCTCTACCCGCCCGTGCGCGCCCTCGGCCGGCTCGGCCTCACCGTCACCGAGGCCGTGGCCGGCGCCGAACGCATCGGCGAGATCCTGCACGCCGAGCCCGCAGTCACCGACCCGGCCCGGCCGGTACCCGCCTGGCCGGTACGCGGCCGGGTCGACTTCGAGGGCCCGACGGCTACGACACCCGTATCGCCCCCGGCACGGCCGCCCTGTCCGGCGGTCAGATGCAGCGCCTCGCCATCGCCCGCGCGATGGTCCGGGCCGCGCCCGTCCTCGTGCTGGACGAGCCGACGGCCGGCCTGGACGCGGTGGCCGCCCGTCAGGTGGTGCGGCCCCTGCGCCGGTTGATGGCCGGCCGGACCACGATCGTGATCACCCATGATCTGACGCTGGCCCCGGATGCCGACCGCATCCTGGTCGTGGACCGCGGCCGGCTGGTGGAGGCGGGCACCCACACCGAACTGCTCGCCCACGGCGGCGCCTACGCCCGACTGGCCGCGCCTCGGTCGGCCGGCCGCCCGGAAGACACACTGATCCTCCGGCGGTAGGGCCGGACGGCCGCCGGGGGCGGTGGTACGGGTGCGCAGGTCCCTGCAGAGCCCGGCGAAGGCGAAGCGTCGAGGCATCGCCCCGAGAGGGGCGCGGGGAACTGCGCGTCCAGCCACAACGCACCCGCAGACGAACAACGGCGCACAACGGCCGACTCAGCGGAGCGCCGGGGCGGTTGGTCAGCCCACTGTGGAAAGCGGCGGCACCGTCACGGTACCTGTACCAGTTCCGGTGGGGCCGTGGGTGCGCCGGGCAGGCGGACCGTGGCCACCGTGCCGCCACCCTCCGCGGGGGCCAGGGACACCTCGCCGCCCGACTGCTGGACCGTGCGGGCCACGATCGACAGGCCAAGGCCCGAACCCGGCAGCGCCCGCGCACTCGGGGAGCGCCAGAACCGGTCGAAGACATGCGGGAGTTCCTCGACGGCGATGCCGGGACCGTGGTCCCGGACGGTGAGGACGCCCCTGTCCAGGGCCACGTCCACCGTGCCGCCGTCGGGGCTGAACTTCACCGCGTTGTCGAGGACGTTGACGATCGCCCGCTCCAGCGCGGACGGTTCGGCGCGGACGTACCACGGCGCCAGGTCGGCCGTGATCGTCAGCTCGGGGCCGCGCAGCCGGGCGCGGCGCAGCGCCGTCGCCACGGTGTCGTGGAACGCGATCACCTGGACCCGCTCGCCGCGCTGGCCCTCCGAACGGGACAGCTCCTGGAGGTCACCGATCAGCGACGCCAGCTCCGTCATCTGCGCCTTCACCGACGCCAGCAGCGCCTTGCGGTCGGCCGGCGGCAGGGGGCGGCCGGTCTCCTCGCTGCGGGTGAGCAGTTCCACGTTCGTCCGCAACGAGGTGAGCGGCGTCCGCAGTTCATGACCGGCGTCCGCGATCAGCTGCTGCTGCAACTCGCGGGAGCTGGCCAGCGCGGACGTCATCGAGTTGAACGACCGGGACAGACGGGCGATCTCGTCCTCGCCGTCGTCCGCCACGGGGATGCGGATGGTCAGGTCCTCGGTGCGGGCGACATGCTCCACCGCCTCGGTGAGCTTGTCGACCGGGCGCAGCCCGGCCCGGGCCACGGCGAGACCGGCGGCACCGGCCCCGACGACGCCTATCCCGGAGACCAGCAGCAGCACCAGGGCCAGGTCCTTGAGCGTGGTCTCGGTGCCCTTGAGGTGGACGGCGGCCATGAGGACCGCGTTGGTCTGGGAGACGGGACTGCTGATGGTGATGGGCGTGGTGAGCACGCGCACCCGGTTGCCGTCCGTGTCGGTGCTGTTGTGGAAGACGCCCTTGCGGGTGTCCGCGTTGCCGTTGTCCGCGTTCTTGACCACGTTCTCGTCGGTCTGGGTGACCTTGATCCGGCCGACCGAACTCGGGAAGAGACAGAGGGTTCCGTCCGAGGTGACCACCTGGGCGTAGGTGTTCCAGTTGCCGTTGCTGGCGCCCTGCGGGGTCTGCGTGCAGTTGTTGAGCGCCGTCCGGATGTTGTCGAGGTCCTGGGGGCGGCCCATGAGCATGGCCGTCGCGGACTTCTGCAGGTCCTTGTCGATCTGCTCGTACAGTTTCCCCTGCACGATGAACCAGCAGGTCACCGAGACCGCCGCGACCGCGAACGCCACCGCGGCCGCCACCAGCAGCGACAGCCGCGAGCGGATCGGCAGGGCCCGGAACCGGCGTGCCAGCCGTGTCACTCGGCGCCGCCCTGGCGCAGCACGTACCCCACGCCGCGGACCGTGTGGACGAGCCGCGGCTCGCCGCCCGCCTCCGTCTTGCGGCGCAGGTACATGACGTACACGTCCAGCGAGTTCGACGACGGCTCGAAGTCGAAGCCCCAGACCGCCTTCAGGATCTGCTCACGGGTGAGCACCTGGCGCGGATGGGCCATGAACATCTCCAGCAGCGTGAACTCGGTGCGGGTCAGCTCCACCTGCCGGGTGCCGCGGGTGACCTCGCGGGTCGCGAGGTTCATCCGCAGGTCGCCGAAGGTGAGGGCCTCGTCGTCCGGGGTGGCGCCGGCCAGCGAGGCGGCGTACGAGCTGCGCCGCAGCAGCGCGCGGATGCGGGCGAACAGCTCGTCCAGTTCGAACGGCTTGACCAGGTAGTCGTCGGCCCCGGCGTCCAGGCCGGTGACCCGGTCGCCGACGGTGTCGCGGGCCGTGAGCATCAGGATCGGTGTGGTCTCGCCCGCACCGCGGATGCGGCGGGCGGCCGTCAGGCCGTCCATGCGGGGCATCTGGATGTCCAGGACGACCAGGTCGGGCCGGTACGCGGCCGACTTCTCCAGCGCGTCGGCGCCGTCGACGGCGACCTCGGTGTCGTACCCCTCGAAGGCCAGGCTGCGCTGGAGCGCTTCGCGTACGGCGGGCTCGTCGTCGACGATCAGGATGCGCTGCGGGTCACGGTCGCCTTCGGCGGAGCTCATCGTCGGGGTTCCTCGGGGGTGGGATGGGGCCTGGGACGTCATTCAGCCTCGCATGTTTCCGACCGAACGGGTAAGCACGAGCCGCCGGCGCCGACACCGGTACCGACCGCGGATCGCGTCAGACGGCGGTCCGTGCTCGGGCCCTCGCCCCCCGGGATCCGCCGCTGCGGCCCCGGGCCGCCGCGGCCCCCGGCCTCCCGGTCCCCGGTTCGGGGAGGCCGCGGTGGGCGGGGGTGTCGATGCCGGTGGCCCGGGGACGGAGTCGGCGTCGTGCGGGTGGGGTCGGGACCGGGTTTCCGGCCGCGGGTGGAGCGCCGGGCTCGGCCCTCGCGCGCCGCTCGCGGGTCCGGGTGCACCGCGAACCGGTCCGGGACGGGTTCGGCCGGTCCGGGCTCAGGCGTGGACGGCGGTCAGGCGCTTCAGGGGGATCTTGTGGCGGTGCGGGCGGGCGGCGGGCAGGCGCAGCCCCATCAGTTCGGGGGTGGCGACCTCCGTGGCCCGGGCGGGCGGCCGGGGCGCGTGGAGTTCGTACGCCACCTCAAGGGCCAGGGCGGTGCAGGTCGGGCCGAGCCCGGCCGCCGGGTGCGAAAGCTGCTCGATCGTGTTGATCATGACGTGCTCCCTAGCTCTTCGTGCTGCCGAGCCTTCGTGCTGCCGAGCCCTTCGTGTTCGGGCTCGTCGTGTTCGGGCTCGTCGTGTTCGGGCTCGTCGTGTTCGTGCGTGTGCGCTGCGCTCTCCGCTCCCGCCCGCTCAGCCGGTGGCGCCGGCCCGCAGCTTGGCCAGGTCGGACTTGACGGTGTTGACGGGGATCGCGAAGCCGAGGCCGACGCTGCCCGCGTCCGAGGACGACGAGGAGTCGGTGGCCGAGTACATCGCGGAGTTGATGCCGATGATGTTGCCGCCCGCGTCGATCAGGGCACCGCCGGAGTTGCCGGGGTTGAGGGACGCGTCGGTCTGGATGGCCTTGTACGTGGTGGTGGAGGAGCCCGTGTCGCCGTTGAACTCCTGGCCGCCGAACTGGAACGGCCACCGCCCGTCGCCCTGGCCCTGCCCCTGGCTCTCGTCCGTGGAGACGGTCACGTCACGGTTCAGGGCGGAGACGATGCCGCTGGTGACGGTGCCGGTCAGCCCCTCGGGGGAGCCGATCGCCACGACCGTGTCGCCGACCTGCACCCCGGAGGAGTCGCCGAGGGAGGCGGCCGTCAGACCGGAGGCGTCACGCAGCTTGATCAGGGCGAGGTCCTTGGAACTGTCGGTGCCCACGACGTCCGCCGTGTACTGCTTGCCCTCGCTGGTCCGCACCTTGATCGACGAGGCGCCGGAGACGACGTGGTTGTTGGTGATGATCTCGCCGTCGGAGGTGATGACCACGCCGGAGCCGGTGGACGAGCCGCCCGCGAGCGTCGCGTTGACCTCGACCACGCTCGGGCTGACCGCGGCGGCGATGGCGGCGACATCGCCCTTCTTGCTGGACGGCACCACATGGGTGGCGGCGCTGCTGACCGCGGCGGACTCCTTGCCGGTCAGCTCCTGGAAGGCGTAGGCCGTGCCGCCGCCCACGGCCGCGGCGACGATCGCCACGGCGGCCAGCAGTCCTATCGGGCCCCGGGCGCGCTTCTTGTGCGGGGGGTGCGGGGCGTGCGGCGCGGCGCCGTCGCCGCCCGGCGCGGTCGGAAGGAGAGCGGTTCCGCCGTCGTGCCCGCCGGCGCCGCCCCGACCGGCGTCGGCGGCGAGCGGCGCGGTCGTCGCGGCGGCCCCGCCGCCCGGCCACACGGTGGTTCCCGGCTCGACGGAGACCGGTTCCGCGGGCGGGTGGGCGGGCGGCGGCGGCCATTCCGGGTGCACGGGGGAGGAGGCGTGCTGCTGGGGGTACGCGCCCTGGTGGGCGTCACCCTGGGGGTTCTCGTACGCGCCGCTGCGGCGGAGGCTCTCGGTCATGCCATAGAGCTTTGCCCGCCACCATGAGAGCTTCCTGAGCGCTCCCTGAGAAGCCCGGCAGAACCTCGTTTGCCCGATATAAAGAGGGTTCTCGCAGCTGGGCGGCGACTCTCAGAAAGCCCTCATGGACGCCTGAGAAACCTCACACGCAGCCGCAGGAATGGCGTAGTACCAGCCGGGACGGGAAGGTTTTCAGTCGCTCGCGGCGGGAGCCGGCCACCCGTAGGCCGTCGTCGAGGACGAGGTCCACGGCGGCCCGTGCCATCGCGGACCGGTCCGAGGCGACCGTCGTCAGCGGCGGGTCGGCCAGGGCCGCTTCTTTGATGTCGTCGAAGCCGGCCACGGCCAGCCGGTCCGGCACGTCGAGCCGCAGCTCCCGCGCGGCCCGCAGCACGCCGATCGCCTGGTCGTCGGTGGAGCAGAAGATCGCGGGGGGCCGGTCGGGACCGGAAAGGATCTCCAGGGCGACCCGGTAGGCGTCGTAGCGGTTGTACGGGGCTTCGAAGAGGCGGCCCTCGGTGGGGATGCCGGCCTCGTCCAGGGCGCGCCGCCAGCCCTCGACGTGGTCGGAGACCGGGTCGCCGACGGCGGGTGTGTCGGCCGTACCGCCCATGCAGGCGACGTACTCGTACCCGTGCTCCAGCAGGTGGCGCACCGCGAGCTGGGCGCCGCCCAGGTCGTCGGTGACGACGGCGACGTCGTCGATTGCCTCGGGCCGCTCGTGCAGCAGCACCACCCGGGCGTCCCAGGCCTCGATCTCGGCGGCGGCGAGGTCGTTGAGCGCGTGGGAGACGAGGATCAGACCGGAGACCCGCATCCCGAGGAAGGCCCGCAGATAGTGGACCTCGCGCTCGCCGACGTAGTCGGAATTGCCGACGAGCACCATTTTTCCGCGCTCGGAGGCGGCCTGCTCGACCGCGTGGGCCATCTCCCCGAAGAAGGGCTGGCGCGCGTCCGGCACGATCAGTCCTATGAGGTCGGTGCGCCGCGAGGCCATGGCCTGGGCCACCCGGTCGGGCCGGTACCCCAGTTCCTTGATCGCCGCGAGGACACGCTCGCGCGTGGCCGGGGCCACCGGCCGGGGTCCGTTGTTGATGACGTAGCTGACCACGGCGGTGGAAGTGCCCGCCAGCCGCGCCACGTCATCCCGAGTCACCTTGGCCACGCGCGGAGTCTACGCGGAGAGATTCGCGCTGGGCAGGGGCTATCGCAGCTTGTCTGTGCGCAAGCAACGCCCCGCCCCGGCCGCGGCTATGCCTCGGCCTTGACCTCGGTGTCGTCGAGAACGGCCGATGTGTCCGCATCCTCCGGCTTTGGCCGGGCCGCCTTGGCCTTCGCCTCGTCCGCGGCGCGGTCGCCCTTCTCAGGAGTAACGAATCGATAACCGACGTTCCGGACGGTTCCGATCAGCGACTCGTGCTCCGGGCCGAGCTTGGCGCGCAGCCGCCGTACGTGCACGTCGACGGTCCGCGTGCCCCCGAAGTAGTCGTAGCCCCATACCTCCTGGAGCAGCTGGGCCCGGGTGAAGACGCGGCCCGGGTGCTGCGCGAGGTACTTCAGGAGCTCGAACTCCTTGAAGGTCAGGTCGAGGACCCGGCCCTTGAGCTTGGCGGAGTAGGTCGCCTCGTCGACCGACAGGTCGCCGTTGCGGATCTCCATCGGGGAGTCGTCGTTGACGAGCTGCTGGCGGCCCATGGCCAGCCGGAGGCGGGCCTCCACCTCGGCGGGGCCGGCCGTGTCCAGGAGTACGTCGTCGATGCCCCAGTCGGCGGTGACGGCGGCGAGGCCGCCCTCGGTGACGACGAGGACGAGCGGACAGCCCGGTCCGGTGGAACGCAGCAGCTGGCACAGGCTGCGTACCTGGGGGAGGTCGCGGCGGCCATCGATCAGGATGACGTCGGCGCCGGGGGTGTCGACGAGGGCGGGTCCCTCCGCCGGGGCCACCCGCACGTTGTGCAGCAGCAGTCCGAGGGCGGGAAGCACCTCCGTCGACGGCTGGAGGGCGTTGGTCAGGAGCAGCAGAGAACTCATGTGTCTGGTTCCTCCTCGGTCCCTGCGAGGACGTGTGCGGCGGGAACTGCTCTGCGATCCCGAAGGCCCCGTACACCTGCGGTTTCCCGCTTCGTATACAACGCTTCCGAAAGCACAAAAGGACCCGGGGGCTACGCTGCCCGAGTCCTCTGCCCAGCAGAATAGCCGACATGAGCAACGGTCCGGCAGGTCATGTGGCACGTTCCCGCATTCGTCCGGGGTCCGAGACGAGCAGACAGGCACCTTTGCGGACGTTTCTGCGCACGGCCGACGGGGTTTCCCTCGATTCCGTATACGACCCGGGCGCGGTCGTATACGACTCCTCCGCGCCACTCTCCGGTGACCTGGTGTTCGTCGTCGCCCACGGCTTCACGGGGGACGTGGACCGGCCGCAGGTGCGCCGGGTCGCGGCGGCCCTCGCCCGCAGGGGCGCGGTCGTCACCTTCTCGTTCCGCGGCCACGGGGCGTCCGGCGGGCGTTCCACGGTCGGTGACCGGGAGGTGCTGGATCTGGCCGCCGCGGTGGAGTGGGCCCGCGGGTTCGGGCACGCGCGCGTGGTCACCGTCGGCTTCTCCATGGGCGGCTCGGTGGTGTTGCGGCACGCGGCGCTGCACCCGGGTGCCGACGCCGTGGTCGCGGTGAGCGCCCCGGCCCGCTGGTACTACCGGGGCACCGCGCCCATGCGCCGGGTGCACTGGCTGGTGACGCGCCCCGAGGGCCGCCTGGTCGGCCGCTACGGGTTCCGCACCCGCATCCACCACCGCGACTGGGACCCGGTCCCGCTGTCCCCGGTGGAGGCGGTCCCGCGGATCGCGCCGACCCCGCTGCTGATCGTGCACGGCGACCGGGACGGCTACTTCCCGCTCGACCATCCCCGGATGCTGGCCGCCGCCTCCGGTGACCACGGGGAACTGTGGCTGGAGCCCGGCATGGGCCACGCCGAGCACGCGGCCGACGGGGCACTGCTGGCCCGGATCGGGGACTGGGCGGCCGCCCGGGCGGGCTAGCCTGGCGTGTTGAGACTTACGTACTGGTGTACACACGGACTTGAGGACGAGATGGCAAAGGTCACGGTGCGCTACTGGGCCGCCGCGAAGGCCGCGGCCGGGGTCGCCGAGGAGGCCCATGACGCGGCGACCCTCGCCGAGGCGCTGGCCGCGGTGCGCGAGCGGCATCCCGGCGAACTGCCGCACGTGCTGCGGCGATGCTCGTTCCTGGTCGACGGCGACCCCGTGGGGACCCGCGCGCATGAGACCGTACGGCTGGCCGAGGGCGGCACGGTCGAGGTGCTCCCGCCATTCGCAGGAGGGTGAGCGATGACCCATCAGCCGTATGAGGGCGGTCCGTACGAGGGGTACGACCCCTACCGGCCGCAGCAGCCCCAGCAGGCCGGGCACCAGGCCCCGCAGGCGTGGCCCGCACAACAGGGCTACGACCAGTCCGGGTACGGGCAGCCTGGGTACGGGCAGCCCGGTTACAGCCAGTCCGGGTATGGGCAGCCCGGTTACAACCAGTCGGGTTATGACCAGTCCGGGTACGACCCGCAGCTCACCCAGCAGTGGCAGGGCCAGACCTGGGAGACGCAGGTCCACGCGCCGCTGCCGTCGGCCGAGGAGGCCGCGTCGACCGCGTACCTGCCGGCGCACGGCTACGCCGCCCAGGCCCCCGCCCCCGCCGCGCCCCACGGGCATCAGGCGCCCCAAGTGCCCCAGGTGCCCCACGGGGCGCCCACGGCGCAGGAGGCGCCCGCTCAGACCCGCCCTGCCGTCCCGCAGACGGCAGGGCCCGCGTACGGCCCCGCCACCCTCGCCGGGAACACCCGCGTCACCGACGCCCAGCGGGCCCGCATGGAGGGCCGCTCCCCGATCATCGAGCCGGGGATGCAGCCCGCCGCGCTCACCGCGCTGCTCGGCCTGCTGCTCGCGGGCGCGGCGGCGGTCGGCTCGTACGCCCTGGTCGTGCCGCTGGTCGTGCTCCAGGCCGTGACCGCGGCGGGCTGGTTCCGGCTGAACGGCATGTGGCCCGCCCGGCAGGGCATCGCCCTCGCCTTCGCCGGAGCGCTCACCGCGGATGTGGCGCTGCTGGTCGCGGGCCGTGAGCACGCGCCCGCGGCCATCCTCGGCCCGCTGGGCGTGTGGATCCTGCTCGCCCTGGTCCTGCAACTGCGCTCGCACGCCGACCCGGACGAGCGGATGTACGGGCTGATGGCGACGGTCGCCGCCACCGCGCTCGCGGTCATCGCGACGGGCTACCTGGGCGCCGATCCGCACGCCGCGTCGGTCGGCGCCGCCGCGGTGGCCGTGGCGGTCCTGGCCCGCGCGCTCCCGCTGCCCACCCCGGCCTCCGTGGCCGTCTCGCTCCTCGCGGCGACGGGCGCCGGCATCGCGGTCGGCGGGATGACCGGTCTCGGCGCGAAGGGCGCCCTGGTCGGCGCGGCGGCGGCCGTGTGCGCGCTCATCGGGCACCGCGTGGCCGGCTACGACTACCCGTCCCGCTTTGTGCACTTCACGGCGGGTGTGGCACTGCCGCTGTCGGCCGCGGCGCCGGTGGTGTGGGTCCTCGGCCGGGCCCTGGGCTGACCGCGCACGTCACAGGTGATCGACAAAACCCGGGGACCGGCCCCGGCCGGCGTTACCGTGGCTGCGTTGCCGACTGCCTAGGTGGGGACCCCATGCGCGCGTTGCGAATACTCCTGATCGTCGTCGTGATCCTCGGCGGTCTGTTCGTGATCGTCGACCGCGTCGCGGTCCACTTCGCACAGGGCGAGGCGGCCGACAGGCTCAGGACGACGGAGAACCTGTCCGCCACCCCGGACGTGTCGATCAACGGCTTCCCCTTCCTCACCCAGCTGGCCGGCGGCTCGCTGGACGACGTCGAGGTCGGCATCAAGGACTACCAGGCCCCCACCGGCACCGACGGACAGACGGTCCGTATCGACGGCCTGAAGGCGCACATGAAGGGCGTCGAGTTCTCCGGCGACTTCAGCTCCGCCACCGCGGCGACCGCCGACGGCACCGCGACCATCGCCTACGACGAGCTGCTGAAGACCGCCAAGTCCGACACCACCGAGGTCGCCCCCGGTGTCACCGCCCGCGTGATCGGCCTCTCCGACGGCGGCAACGGCAAGATCAAGGTCTCGGTGGAGGCCACGGTCCTCGGCACCAAGCTGCCTAACCCCGTCTCCGTGCTCAGCACGGTCACCGTCAAGGGCGACTCGGTGCAGGTGCACGCCGACAGCCTGCCCAAGTTCGGCGGTGCGGACCTCGCCGAGGACCGGGTCCGGGAGATCACCGACTTCCAGCAGGCCATCGACCAGCTGCCCGGTGGCATCAAGCTGGACACGGTGCAGGCGGCGCCGGACGGCGTCGAGATCACGGTGAAGGGTTCGAACGTCCGGCTGGCCGGGTAGGACGGACAGCGCCGACCGCCGCCGCGAGGCACCACACGGGCGGGCCTGGGCACCGACGCGCGGCCCACGGCGGCCCAACGGCGTCCGACGGTCGCCGACGGGCCGACACGGAGCGTCCGACAGGCGAGACGGCCATGTCCGCACCGCAGATGCCGGGCGCCGCGGAGGTCCGCGGGCCCGTGCGGGGTGGCGCGGCGCCTCCCTCAATCCCACATTGCGGACGATCGCATCTCATCATGCGACACACCGGTGACATGCCCGCCCGTCCGTCCCTACGATCGAGGCCATGAAGCGACAGGCGGACCTCACGAAGCGGCGGGCAGTAGACCTGTGCCGCGTCTCCGCCATGCTCTGTCGCCCCTTCTGAGCGGGAGCCCCGACTTCCGCGTTCTTCGACCGCCCAGCTGAGGGCACCCGTGCGCGCTCCCCCCGGGGAGTCCGCGCCCCACGCACTCGCACGCCCCGCCGTAACTGCCCCGGAGGAGAAAGAGCATGAGCCGCAGCGACGTCCTGGTCGACGCCGACTGGTTGCAGGAGCACCTCGACGACCCGAACATCGCCGTCGTCGAGGTCGACGAGGACACGACCGCGTACGAGAAGAACCACATCAGGAACGCGATCCGCATCGACTGGACCAAGGACCTCCAGGACCCGGTCCGCCGTGACTTCATCGACCAGGAGGGCTTCGAGA
Source organism: Streptomyces sp. NPDC004629 (assembly GCF_042873595.1). Classification (NCBI taxonomy): domain Bacteria; kingdom Bacillati; phylum Actinomycetota; class Actinomycetes; order Kitasatosporales; family Streptomycetaceae; genus Streptomyces; species Streptomyces sp. NPDC004629. Next base: position 46,991 of record NZ_JBIALO010000014.1, read on the forward strand.
AGCTCCTGTCGGCGAAGGGCATCGCCAACGACACGCTGGTGATCCTCTACGGCGGCAACAACAACTGGTTCGCGTCCTACGCGTACTGGTACTTCAAGCTGTACGGCCACGAGAACGTCAAGCTCCTCGACGGCGGACGCAAGAAGTGGGAGCTGGACGCCCGCGAGCTGGTCGACGGCACCGAGGTGCCCGAGCGCGCCGCGACCGACTACCAGGCCAAGCCGCAGGACAAGTCCATCCGCGCGTTCCGCGACGACGTCGTGGCCGCCATCGGCGCGTACAACCTCGTCGACGTCCGTTCCCCCGACGAGTTCTCGGGCAAGCTGCTCGCCCCGGCGCACCTGCCGCAGGAGCAGTCCCAGCGGCCCGGCCACGTCCCGTCCGCCAAGAACATCCCGTGGTCGAAGAACGCCAACGACGACGGCACCTTCAAGTCGGACGACGAGCTCAAGGAGCTGTACACCGACGAGAACGTGGACCTCGCCAAGGACACCATCGCCTACTGCCGCATCGGTGAGCGCTCCGCGCTGACCTGGTTCGTGCTGCACGAGCTGCTGGGCGTCCAGAACGTCAAGAACTACGACGGCTCCTGGACGGAGTACGGCTCCCTGGTGGGCGTGCCGATCGAGCTGGGCGCCGGCAAGTAGGCAACGCGACCCGTCAAGACCTCAAGACCTCTGACCTCTGGAGAAGCAGTATGTGTGGAGCGAAGGCCGGCGGCCCGGACCCCTCGACGATCAAGCCCGGTGAGACCACGATCCAGGGCCAGGTGACCCGCGACGGCGAGCCGGTGACGGGCTACGTCCGGCTCCTGGACTCGACCGGCGAGTTCACCGCGGAGGTCCCGACCTCCGCCACCGGACAGTTCCGCTTCTACGCGGCCGAGGGCACCTGGACCGTCCGCGCCCTCGTGCCCGGCGGCACCGCCGACCGCACCGTCGTCGCCCAGCAGGGCGGCCTCGCGGAGGTCGCGATCGCGGTCTGAGCAAGCACGTACGGCCAAAGGGCCGCGCCCCACGGGTTGGACGCCCGGGCGCGGCCCTTCGGCCCGTCCGGACCTACCCTGGAGTTATGTACGCACGGCGGCGTCACATGTACTTCGCCATGATGGGCGTGTGCATCGCGCTCTTCATCCTGGCCTGGGGGGTCGTGCGCATCTGGTCCGTGCCGGCGGCCGTCGCGCTGTGTGTGGTGGCCATGGTCATCCCGCCCGTCGCCGCGATGATCGCCAACCGGCGCGGCCCCGAGGACCGCTGGTGGGACGACCCGTCGGGCGACCCGGAGTCCGACGAGTGGTGGGACGAGCTGGACGGCAAGAAGCGCCACTGAGCGCTCCGCTGGAAGTGCCGCTATGGGCCGTGGTCCGTCCGCGGCGCCGTCGTGGCTGGTCGCGCAGTTCCCCGCGCCCCTTTGCGGCGCCGTCCTTTCGGTTCGTTCTCAGTAGACGAGAGCCTGGGTGTCGTCGCCCAGCGCCTCCTGCACGAAGACCTGCGCGCCCGCGATCCGTACGCCCTCGACGACGTCCTTCTCCGTGATCTCACGACGGGCCGCGCACTGTGTGCAGAGCGTGACGCTGCCGCCGACCAGGATCGACTCCAGCAGATCGGGCAGCGGGGCGGCGTGCGGCAGCTCGAACTCGGCGGCCCGGCCCGGCAGCGCGAACCACGACGACTCGCCGGTCAGCCACAGGGAGACCTCGACCCCGCTGGCCACGGCCACCGCCGCAACCGTGAACGCCTGCGAGCAGCGTTCGGGGGCATCGGCCCCCGCCGTCACCTTGATCACGAGCTTCTTCGCCATGCCTGAATCGTAATCAACTTCCCTGCAACGGTGCGTGTTGCCCATGGGTCTCCTGTGCGCGCGATGTGAAAGACGCGCTCAACGTTCTGAGAGGGATGTCGTGGAAGATCCCGAAAGACCGGGTGAGGAAGCGGCCGTCGCCGAAGCGGCCGAGCCGAACGCACCCCGCCCACACCGCCGCGGCCGTACGACGGCGCTGATCGCCGCCGCAGCCGTGCTCGGCATCGTCGCCGGCACCTGCGCCGGCTACCTCGTCCAGGCGGACCGCGCACCGACCACCCGCCGGCCGCTCCACCGCCGCCCAGGGACCGTCGTGTCCTGCGGGCCGTCCTGCGCTGGACCGCCGCGCTCACGGTCTTCGCGGCGGTGGGGGCCGGCACCGCGTACGGGATCACCCAGCTGGACCGTACGGACGTACCCGGGCTCGCCACCCAGTCGGACGGACGCTGGCCCTACCCGCAGATCAGCGCGGCACCGCTGCCGCCCGGCAGCCCCGGCCCGCTGGACCCCGACAACGAGGCCGGTACCCACCACACCGACCTGCGCGCGCTGCTGCTGCCCGCGCCGGACGGGGCGACGGACGACAAGGCGCTGCGCGGCACGGACGGCTGGCTGCCCACGAAGCGGTTCCTGACGGTGTTCGCGGCACGGGAGGACCGGGAGGAGATCGGACAGCTGCTCACCGACTCCGGGCTGCGGCACATCGCCGCCCGCGGCTGGACCACCGGGGACGGCACGCACACCGGCATCTACCTGCTCCAGTTCGACACGGCACTCATGGCCGAGGACGTCCTGGGGGAGCTGGCCGACTACAGCACGCCCGTCTACGCCGCCCGCGGTGCCGCCGCGGCGGAGGCCGACGACGGCTACCCGACCGCCGCCGACATCAGCGGGATCACGCGCTTCGCCTACGACGAGGTGAGGCCGTACGGCGCGGCACACGTGCGGCAGGCCTACCTCGGCGCGGGCGATGTCGTGGCCCTGGTCGTCCAGTCCCGCAAGGGCAGCGCCGCGGCCGTGCCCTTCCAGCAGACGGTGACCTTGCAGAGCCGGCTGCTGGGCTGAACGGCCTGCGCGGGGTGGGGTGCCTTCGTGGAGGGTGGCAAGGAGGGCTGACGTAAGCTGGGGCCGCCCCGGCCCTGTATGCCACCCTCGCTCAAGGAGCACCCGTGGAGATGTTCTTCTCAGCCCTGCTGGTCCTGGTCTGCGTCGGCGTTCTCGCCTTCGCCGGGCTGGCCGTGAAGAAGCTGTACCAGGGCCAGCGCTGAGCCCGTACCCGAACCGATCCAGGAAACACCGCTCATGATCGAGATCCCGTCGGACCTTCACAAGGACCTGGTCCCCCTGGCCTTCCTGCTCGGCGACTGGGCCGGCGCGGGCGTGCACGACTTCCCCGGCTCCGAGAAGTGCAACTTCGGCCAGGAGGTCACCTTCAGCCACGACGGCCGGGACTTCCTGGAGTACCGCTCCCACACCTGGGTGCTGGACAAGGACGGGAACAAGGTCCGCCCGCTGGAGTCGGAGTCCGGCTTCTGGCGGATCGACGCCGACCGCAAGGTCGAGGTCACCATGACCCGCGACGACGGCGTCATCGAGATCTGGTACGGCGAACTGGCCGCCAAGAAGCCGCAGATCGACCTGGTCACGGACGCGGTGGCGCGGACGGCAGGCGCGCGCCCCTACACCGGCGGGAAGCGGCTGTACGGCTATGTGAAGAGCGACCTGATGTGGGTCGGCGAGAAGCAGACCCCCGAGGTCGAGCTGCGCCCCTACATGTCCGCCCACCTGAAGAAGGTCGTCACCCCCGAGGAGGTCGAGCGCTGGGCAAAGGCCCTCCCCGACGACCTCCCGGACAACGGAATCACCTTCTTCAAGTAGCCCCCGCTCCAGTCGCTCACAGGCCGGTCTCCGCCTCCGCCGCGGCGTGGATGGACCGGATTTCCGCGATGGCTTCCGTCGGGTCCTCCGTCCCTGCGCTGATCACTTCCTCCAGATGCCGCAACCGCGCTGCACGGGAAGGGCGCCGCTGAGCCCCTCGGGGGTGAGGGCGGGCATCGGGATCAACGGCTCATGGCGCGATTCCGGATACTGAGCGGTCATGGGGGCTTCCTCCGCATCGAAGGCCGGTGCTGGGGTCGACAGTACCGATCGCGCCGCCCGGCCGAGTACCGCAGCGTGCCGGCCGATGCCCTGGTGAGGGGTGTGCCGGCGGACGAGGCATGATCGGGCGCGTACCGCCCTAGACTGGGTGTGTGGTGAGCACCGACTGGAAGAGCGACCTCAGGCAGCGCGGCTACCGGCTGACGCCGCAGCGGCAACTCGTGCTCGAAGCCGTGGACACCCTGGAGCACGCGACCCCCGACGACATCCTCGTGGAGGTGCGGAAGACCGCGTCGGGGGTCAACATCTCCACCGTCTACCGCACGCTGGAGCTGCTCGAAGAGCTGGGCCTCGTCTCGCACGCCCACCTCGGGCACGGCGCCCCGACCTACCACCTCGCCGACCGCCACCACCACATACACCTGGTGTGCCGGGACTGCCAGAACGTCATCGAGGCGGACGTGTCGGTCGCCGCCGAGTTCACCGCCAAGCTGCGCGCGAACTTCGGCTTCGACACGGACATGAAACACTTCGCGATCTTCGGTCGGTGCCGCGACTGCTCCCTCAAGTGTTCAACTACCGAGTCGTAGGCTTGTCGCATGAAGAGCCCCCTGCTGACCCTGCCCGGCGCCGTCCCCGCCGAGGGTGCGGACGAAGGCGTCGCCGCCCACTACGGCGACCTGTTCCGCGAACAGCGCGCCCTCGCCGACGGCACCGGTTTCGTCGACCTCTCGCACCGCGGAGTGGTGACCGTCTCCGGTGCGGACCGGCTGAGCTGGCTGCACCTCCTCCTCACCCAGCATGTCAGCGAACTGCCCGCGGGCGAGGCCACCGAGGCGCTGGTCCTGTCCGCGCACGGCCACATCGAACACGCCCTCTACCTGGTGGACGACGGCGGCACCGTCTGGGCCCACGTGGAGCCCGGCACCCAGGACGCACTGATCGCGTACCTGGAATCGATGAAGTTCTTCTACCGGGTCGAGGTCGCCGACCGTACGGCCGACTTCGCCGTCGTCCACCTGCCCGCCGGTTCGATCGCCGAGGCCCCGGACGGCGTCGTCGTCCGCGAGACGGCGTACGGCCGTGACCTCTTCCTCCCGCGCGCTGACCTGGAGTCGTACGCCGAGAAGGCCGGCCCGCCCGCCGGGATACTCGCCCACGAGGCGCTGCGCGTCGAACGGCACCGGCCGCGCCTCGGCTTCGAGACCGACCACCGCACCATCCCGCACGAGCTGGGCTGGATCGGCTCCGCGGTCCATCTGCAGAAGGGCTGCTACCGCGGCCAGGAGACCGTCGCCCGGGTGCAGAACCTGGGCAAGCCGCCGCGCCGCCTGGTCTTCCTGCACCTCGACGGCAGCGAGGTGCACCTGCCCCCGCACGGCACCGGGATCCGGCTCGCGGACGAGGACCCCGACGGCCGCAAGGTCGGGTTCATCACGACGTCCGTGCGCCACTACGAGCTGGGGCCGGTCGCCCTCGCCCTGGTCAAGCGGAATGTGCCGGTGGACGCGCGGCTGATGGCCGGGGACACGGCGGCGGCCCAGGAGACCGTCGTAGAGCCCTGATTCACATCTCCAGCAGCACGGTGAACGGGCCGTCGTTCGTCAGTGAGACCCGCATCTGCGCGCCGAACCGGCCCGTCGCCACCGTCGCGCCCAGGGCACGCAACTGGGCGACCACCTCGTCCACCAGCGGCTCGGCGACATCGCCGGGGGCCGCCGCGTTCCAGGTGGGCCGACGTCCCTTGCGGGCGTCCCCGTACAGCGTGAACTGGCTGATGACCAGCAGCGGGGCGCCGATGTCGCTGCACGACCGCTCGTCGTGCAGCATCCGCAGCGACCAGAGCTTGCGGGCGAGCTGCGCCGCCTTCTCCTTGGTGTCCTCATGGGTGACCCCGACGAGGACGCACAGACCCTCGCCCTCGATCGCCCCGACCGTCTCGCCGTCCACGACGACGCTCGCGCCGTCCACCCTCTGCACCACTGCACGCATGCCGACCATGATGCCGGGTGCCCGGGAGCGGCCCGCTGGTGGGCCGAAAGGACCTGTCGGCGAGCCGATTTTTGCGCCTTAACCCCCCATCTGGGGCCGTTCGGGGGCAACTCGGCCGCAGAGTGGCCACTTGGGGTGGCACGATGCTCCCGTACGCCGGTCGAGGGGACGGTAGAGGCACATGAGCACACCGAGTATCGGGCAGCCGCCCGGTGCGATCGCGGCCGCCCTGGCGGGCGGGCAGGAGACGCACCGGCCGCCTGTCCAGCGCAACGACAGCCCGATGCTGGACCCGGACACACCGGAGCACGACCTGACCCTGCTGAGCCTGCCCGAGCTGCGGGCCCTGCGCCGGGACGCCCAGCGCGACGAGGCGGACCTCAGTTACGTACGGCGGCTGCTCCAGGGGCGGATCGACATCCTGCGTGCGGAGCTGGCCCGGCGGGGGCCGGCGTCCGTCGCCGCGGCCGAGGCGGCCTCCGTGGTCGACCGCCTCCCGGAGATCCTCACCGACGCCCCGGCCCGGCAGCGTTCCTCGGCCCGCCATGTCACGGTGGGCACGCCGCACGGCGAGGAGTACCGGCGGCTGGCCGCCGACATGCTCGCCGAGGTCGAGCTGTCCGACCTCACGGCGCGCACGGACCAGGAACTCAGCACGGCGATGGGCCGCCTCGTCCGCTACGAACGGCAGGCATCCCGCCGCCGCCACCACCTCCAGCGCACGGCGGACGACTGCGGCGCAGAAATCACCCGCCGCTACCGAGACGGCGAGGCCCAGATCGACGACCTCCTGCTCTGACGCCGAGGCTTTCCGCCCCCTGGCCGCCATGACCGCCTCGGCGACAGCCCCCGCGGGGGTGCTTGGGCCGACGGGTCGGCTGCGGCCGGGGACGCCGGGCGAGTCGGGTGGGTGGGCCGAAAAACCCGCGACAGCGCAGCGCACCGGACCTACCGTGACCCCATGACCGACGTCCGCCCCGTCACCGAGACCGAGCTGCCCGACTGGCACCGCGCCCTGAACACCGGCTTCCTGCGCCCGCCCACCCCGACCCCCGAGCAACTGGAGGCGCGCCGCCCCCAGTTCGTCCCCGGCCGCCTCCTCGGCGCCTTCGACGGCGACCGCTGTGTCGCGACGTTCCGATCCTTCGCCCAGGAGATCACCGCGGTCGGCGGCGCCACCGTCCCCGCGGACGCGATCTCCAACGTGACCGTTTCCCCCACGCACCGCCGCCGCGGTCTGCTCACCCGCATGATGAACCTGGACCTCGCCGCGGCGAAGGACCGCGGTGACGTCGTCGCGACGCTCATCGCCGCCGAGTACCCGATCTACGGCCGCTACGGCTTCGGCCCCGCCACCTGGACCACGGAGTGGACCGTGGACGTGCCCCGCGCCGGCCTCGACCCCCGCTGGTCGGGCCCGGCGGACGGCGCCCGGATCGACCTGGTGGGCGCGGCCGAGGTCCGCAAGGCGGGCCCGGAGCTGCATGAGCGGGTACGCCGTGCCCAGCCCGGCGCGGTGAGCCGCGACGACCTGTGGTGGCAGGTCAATACGGGCGCCGTACGCTTCAACGAGTGGACCGAGCCGTACTACGTCGCCTACCGCTCCGCCTCCGGCGAGGTGGAGGGCCTGGTCTCGTACCAGGCCGACGACACCTGGCACGGCAAGCAGCCGCAGAACACCGCCGACGTGAACTGGCTGATCGCCTCGACCCCGGCGGCCGAGCGCGCCCTGTGGCACTACCTGTGCTCGATCGACTGGATCACCAAGGTCAAGAGCGGCCGGCGCGCACCGGACGACCTGCTCCCGCTGCTGCTGCCGGACCCGCGCGCGGCCCGGGTCACGACCCACTCGGACTGGCTGTGGGTGCGCATCCTGGACGTGGTACGGGCGCTGGAGTCCCGCACGTACGACGGCACCGGCACGCTGGTGCTGGAGGTCGTCGACCGGCAGGGCCTCGCGGGCGGCCGGTTCCGGCTGGCCGCCTCGCCGGCCGGCGCGAGCTGCACGCCGACCGACGATGCCGCGGAACTCGTCCTGGACATAGCAGAGTTGGCCACGCTGTGGCTCGGTGACGAGTCGGCCGTGCGGCTGCTGGCGCTGGGCCGGGTACGGGACGTACGAGAGGGCGCCGCCCAGGTGGCCGACGCCCTGCTGCACACGTCCGGGCGACCGTGGTGCCCGGACCTCTTCTGACTCCTTCCTCCCGGCCGACCGTGTTCATCCGTAGCGAGCTTGTTCAGTTGTGACTGTGCTGTACGGCTGCTGGGCCGCGATTGTTCAGTTGTCGGTGTTCAGTTGTGGCTGTGCTCCGGCGGCGGCGGTTCGATACACGGTCGAGCCGGACCGACCAGGCTCCCGGCTCCCCTCCGGAAGGGAGCCCGGTCGGCCAACCACCGGGAAGTATGACCAGGTTGCCTAAGTTGGCTACCAACTTCACTGTACTTATCTCCGCTTGGAAGCGGCTCATAACCACCTTCCCATGAACTGCCGAAAGATGGCGGGAAGTTGTAGGGTTTCTTCGTGGACCCGGAACACGCCCCCGCCACTGAGCGGGAGAGGTCACAGCGGCCACAGAAGTCACACCACGAGGTGGCCGACGAGTTGCGCGCCAGGATCAAGTCCGGCGTGCTCCGCCCAGGCCAGCGCATGCCCACGCAGGCCAGGCTGGCCGACGAGTTCGGCGTGGAACGCGGCGCCGTACGACAGGCGTTGCGCATCCTGCAGTCGGAGCGGCTGCTCACCAACGTCTCCAAGGGCGCACCCGCCACCGTGGCCCCCGACCTGGGCCTCGGCCGCGCCCCGGCCGGTCAGGCGGCCCCTCCGCAGCCCACCATGGTGGCCCTCGCGTCCCGGGTGGCCGCCGCCTTCGCGGCCCCGCACGTCGAGATCGACGCCCTGTGCCTGACCTCCGTCTCGCTCACGCTGGCGATCGGTGAGCCGCTGCGTCAGATCCACGCCGGCCGATTGAAACCGGCCAAGGTCGATGTCCGCGTCCTGCTGCCCAGCCGGGACATCGACCTCGCCTTCCCGGCCCCGGTGGAGGCCTCGGCCGCGGGCCTGCTGCACCGCCGCTGGCTGGCCCAGCGCAATGCCCAGGGCCAGGTGTTGCAGCACAACCTGCTGGCGCTGCGCGCCACGCACGGCATCGACGTGCATGTCACGTTCCGTGCACTGCCGTTCACCCCGCCGGTGAAGCTGTACCTGCTCAACGGTGCGGAGGCGCTGTTCGCTTACTACACGCTGTCCCGGCGCGAGCGGGAGATCGAGCACGAGCAGTTGGAGATGTACGACTCCGACGGCACCCGGTCGATGCTGTTCGGCTTCGAGCAGGGTGCCGGGTTGCGGGACACGACGTTCGTCGAGCAGTCCCATCTCTGGTTCAACGCGCTGTGGGAGACGATCAGTTCGGATCTGCAGCTGTCGTCATAGGGCGGGACCGGCCAGCAGGACGGCGAGCAGTACCGCGCCGGCCGAGCTGACCGCCGGGCTCTTCGCCTTGACGCCTATGGTGAGCAGCAGCAGGCCGACAATGCCGGTGGCACCGTACTTCCATTGCACGAGCTGTTCGAAGCCGACGACGAACACGGCGCAGATGAGGGCGAGGGCGGGCACTTGGTTCCCCCTTCGGGCTGCCAGGAAGCAAAACTTCCGCCAATTCCGCCAACTCGGCCAAGTTGGCAACCAACTATGCTTAGGTTGTCCCCACTTGGCTACTATCCATAAACAACTTCTAGGCAACTCCCGTTAGATGGATCGAAGTTGTAGCGTTTGGTCGTGACCCAGGAGAACGTGGCAGTGAACGGCAGCAGAAGGCTCACTCCCCAGGAGATCGCCGACACCCTGCGGGAACGTATCCGCGTCGGAGAGCTGAAGGCCGGCGACCGGCTGCCCACCCAGGCCGAACTGGCCGAGGAGTTCGGCGTCGAGCGCGGCGCCGTACGCCAGGCGCTGCGCGTGCTCCAGGACGACGGCCTGCTCAGCAACGTCAGCAAGGGCAGCCCGCCGCGGGTCGCCGAGCCGGCGCCCGCGCGTGACGAGCCCCAGCCGACCATGGTCGGACTGGGTCCCCGGCTGGCGGAGGCGTTCTCGGCGCCCCGCGTGCGCATAGACGCCGTCTGTCTCACCGCCGAGACCCTGATGCTGGCGATGAGCGAGCCCCTGCGTCAGATCCACGAGGGCCGCATCCGCCCGGAGAAGCTGGACGTACGCATTCTGCTGCCCTCCAGGGACATCAACCTCGCCTTCCCGGTCCCGGTCGAGGGACGCGGCGAGGAGGACCCGGTCCACCAGCGCTGGCTGGCGATGCGCAACGCCCAGGGACAGGTCCTGACGTACAACCTCCACTCGCTGCGCTCCACGCACGACGTCGATGTGCATGTCACATTCCGGGCGCTGCCGTTCACCCCGCCGGTGAAGCTGTACCTGCTCAACGGGACGGAGGCGCTGATCGGCTACTACATGGTCGCGCGCCGCGAGGAGCCCACGGACAGCGGGACGCTGGAGATGTACGACACCCTGGGTTCCAAGTCCGTCCTGTTCTCCTTCGAGAAGCGGGCCGGGCAGCGGGACGCCGCGTTCGTGGAGCAATCGCAGAAGTGGTTCGACGCCCTCTGGGAAACCATCACGTCGGACCTGACACTCTCCTAGTGACTTCTGATACGACGCAGACTGAACCGGTGACAACCGAGACCGAAAATGACAACCCGGGCGGGATCCAGCACGCCACCCAGGACGCGACCGAGCACCTGAGGGAGCTGATCGCGGGCGCCCGCGTCGTGCTCTGGGACTTCGACGGACCGATCTGCCGGCTGTTCGCCGGACACACGGCGGAGCGCGTGGCGATCGACCTCGTGGAGTGGCTGGAGGGGCGGGGCCTGCACGGACTGCTCACGGAGCCGGAACGGGAGTCCCTGGATCCGCACGTCGTGCTGCGCGCCGTGGACCGCAGACACCCCGGCAGCGACCTGGTCGCGGAGCTTGAGGAGCGTCTTACCCAGGAGGAGCTGCGGGCCACGGCCACGGCGATGCCCACCGGGTACGCCGACCCGCTGATCCGCACCTGGACGGCGGTCGGCTGCCGGCTCGCCATCGCCACCAACAACTCCCCGCGCGTGGTGCGGGAATACCTGCTGAGCCGCGGCCTCACCTCCTGTTTCGTCCCGCACATCTACGGCCGTACCCAGGAACTCCAGCATCTCAAGCCGGATCCGCACTGCCTGAACCGGGCCCTGAGCACGATGGGCGCGGCCCCCTCGGCGGCCCTGATGATCGGCGACACCCCCTCGGACCTCGCCGCCGCTAACGCCGCCAAGGTTCCGTTCCTGGGCTACGCGCGTAACGACCGCAAGGAGAAGATCCTCCGCGACGCGGGCGCCACGGCCATCGTGCACTCACTGTCGACGATCCTGGCCCTGGTACGCGCTCAGGCCTGAGTCATCAGCAGGGTGAACACCACGGCGGTCCCGACCGCCAGACCCACCCGCTGCGCCCGTATGCCCACGCCCACCGTCATCAGCAGCAGCACGCCCACGAGCCCGAGCCTCGCCTGCGCCGCCATGCCGAGCAAGAGTTCGAGGAGTGCCCCGGTGACCTGAGGCAGAAGCATGCCCACCACCCCCTATCCAGTTTCGGCGTCCCATCCATGATCAGTCCAATTGGACTGGTTGCCTGATGATGGTCTGCCCCAGTTGGCTGATCGCTTAACCAACCGGCCAATGCGTGCTCCTGGGAGGGGAATTGGTTTGCCAGTGGCCCGAAAGCGGTACGGTCGAGTCGTGGATGCGCAACACACCGGTGACGGCGGCGGAGGCCGGAAGTTCCAGCGGGTCTCCGACGAACTGCGGACCCGGATCACCGACGGCACCTATCCGCTGCGCTCCTTCCTGCCCTCCGAACGCGACCTCGCCGAGGAGTTCGACGTCTCCCGGGACACGGTCCAGCGGGCGCTGCGAGAACTGGCCAGCGAGAACTGGATCGCATCCCGCCAGGGCAGCGGCTGGCGGGTGGCCAAGACCCAGCGCATACACTCCCCGACGCCCAGGGCCACCCGCTCCAGCCGGGGCGTGACGCTCGGCCCCCTCATCAGCGAGGCGTTCGAACAGCCCGAAGTCACCCTGGACGTCTACACGTTGACGTCCGAGTCGCTGGACGCCCACATCCGCCTCCAGGTGGAGCGCATCCGCGGCGGCTTCATCCACCCCGAGCGCATCGCCCTGCGCATGCTGCTGCCCTCCGAAGGGCTGCGGCTGCCGTATCCACGGGTCAAGGACGACCCGGCCGACGAGCGCCCCAGAGTGCGCCTGACGGCCATCAGCCGCCGCCACACGGACTCGCTGCGCGGCCTGGTGAAGGACCTGTCCACCGAGGAACTGGTGGACTCGGTCGACGTGCAGATCCGCCACGTACCGCTGGTTCCGGCCTTCAAGCTCTATCTGCTCAACGGCACCGAGGCACTGCACGGCATGTACGACGTGATCGAACGTCAGATGGAGCTGGACACCGGCGAGGTGATCACCGCCCTCGACGTCCTCGGGCTCGGCGCCACCCTGACCCACCACGTCACGGACGCGGACCCGAACTCGTCGGGTTCGGTGTTCGTGGCCAGCATGCAGTCGTGGTTCGACTCGGTCTGGAACAAGCTCGCCGAATAGCGCCGCTGCCGGGGAAGGGCAGGCGGGTGCGCTACCATTCGCGCACCGCCGGACGACGGCTCCGTCGTCCAAGGGACGGCGAACCGATCCGTCCCCAACGACCCGGACGAGAAGAGTGGCACCCCGACCACCCGTTGTGCGTACTCGCATCTGACTCCGGTCGTGCCCGTCAGCACCCGCCATTACTGTGTGGCATACCTTTCGTCCCTCCTGCGAGTCACCCGGAGCGGCCAGTGGGCGCACCACCTCTTCCCCATCGGCACTACGGGGAACGCGCCGGATCCGACGCCATCGGCGTCTTCGTGGAGCGGGCCGCGGACTTGGGGCAGGCGAGCAGCGGCCACCACAACCAGAACTACGTCCTGCCGCTGGCCGACGACGTGGCCCGGCTGCTGGGCCGCGAGGCCGGCACCTCCGTGACCGTACGGATCCGCCGGGCCGACGCGCTGCCCGTGGTGATCAGGACCTGGCAGGACGAGGCGGAGATCCTGGACGCCCTCCGGGGCATCCTGCCGCACGTCCCGGAATGCCTCGCCAAGGGCGACGGCTACGCCATCCACAGCTACGTCGAGGGCATCCCCCTGTCCAGCGTGTGCGACAACGGCAAGCCGGTCGACACCCTGCTCATCAAGGCACTGGCCGGCCTGCTCGCCCAGATGGCCCAGGTGCGGCGGGAGGCGCTGCCGCCGCTGCCGGCGGTCTGGCCGCGCAACGACAAGGACAGCCAAGGCTTCCTCCAGACACTGGCGCACCTGGCGGACCGGCAGATCAGGCAGCCCAATTGGCGGGCATTCGGTGGGCTGCTCACCGCGCTGGGCATTCCCGAGGACGCCCTGATCCGGCTGGCCGAGCGGGTCCCCGCCATGGCCCGGCGGCCGTACAGCCTGCTCCACGCCGATCTGCACCGCGACAACCTGATCATGTCGTACAGCGGGCTCCCGCCCCTCATCTGCGTCGACTGGGAACTGGCGACCTACGGCGATCCGCTGCACGATCTCGCCACACACCTCGTGCGCATGCAGTACCCGTCCCATCAGTGGGGCGAAGTGATCGACGCCTGGGCGGACGCCATGCGGCTGACCCGCCCCGCGGCCGTGGGCGGCCTGGGCAAGGACCTGCGCCACTACATCGCCTTCGAACGCGCGCAGTCCGTCTACCCGGACGTGATGCGGGCCGCCAACCGGCTCCACCAGGCCGCACCCGACCAGAAGAGCCTGGACGACGCGACCGCCGCGGTGCGCCGCGCCCTGGAGGCGGCGGCCGAACCGCTCAGGCTCCGCAACGTGCCGGACGAGCGGGAGATCGAGCGGATCCTGTTCCGCTGGCGGGCCGCCCGGAACGGCGGCCTCGGCCTGTCCGCGAAGGTCAGCGACTGGAACCCCGACCTGCGGGCGCCCGAGCACCCCGACTTCCCCCGTTCCGCCGTGCGCCCGGCCCTGTTCGCGGAGGGCGCCGCGCCGGCCAGCCGCGTCTTCAAGGGGACCGGCCACCTCAATTCGGTGGTGCGGGTGCCGGGCATCGGCTTCCCCGTCGTGGTGCGCCGCAAGGTGGCCAACGTCTGCCGGCGCGAGCGCGGCTTCCTGAGCGAGCACGCCGTCCTGCGGGCCATCGAACTGTCCCGGGTCGGGGTGTCCGCACCGAAGTTCCTCGCCCTGGGGACCGGCTACCAGGGAGAGCGGTTCGCCATCCACACCTACGAAGGACCGCGCCGCACCGACCAGCCCCCCAACCACCCGGTGCACGGGCTGCTGCCGCACGAGGCGGACCGGCTCGTGGACCAGCTCGGCGCCCTGACGCAGGTGAACTACAAGGCACTCGACCCGGCCGCGGGCGAGGGCGGGTTCTACAACTGGCTGTGCGAACAACTCGTCCTGCTGGTGGGGGAGCTGCCGAAGGAGTCCCAGCAGCTCGCCCGGCTGCTCGGGCTGCCAGACGCACCCCGGCTGCGGCAGATCCTGGCGCGGCACACCGTGAGCCACCGGGAGCCCGCCCTGCTGCACGGCGACCTGAACCCCTGGAACCTGGTCCGCCGCGAGGACATGCTGGCGCTCACCCTCATCGACTGGGAGATGGCCGTCGTCGGCGACCCGCTCTACGACCTGGTCCGGCACATGCATCTCACCCCGACCCGGCCGGAGATCCGCGACCGCATGTTCCGTCGCTGGGAGGAGCGGCTGCCCGAGCGGCATACCGTCGACTGGCGGCGGGACTGGCGGGTGTACCGGTGGATCGAGATCGTACGGTCGGCGTACGTCGACCTCGACCGCCTGGTGACCGGCGCGAGCCTGGACGCGCCCAACGTCCGCCGGGCCGTGGACTCGTACGCCATGACACTGGCTGCGGCGACCGGCTCCCTCGGCCTGCCGACCCGCCCCACCGCGAACCCGTACCTCGCCCGCGCCCTGGCCTGAGGGGGCCTCGCGGCCGGGGGAGCGGCGTGGTGGGGTGGTGGTGCGGCGGGGGAGCGGTGCGGGCTTGTGCCGGTGGCCGTCCGTCGACGGCCACCGGCAACGGCCCGGAGCCGGACCGCGGTCAGGCCACGGGGGTTTCGAGGAGCGGGAGCAACTGCTCCTCCTCGTAGGCCAGATGGGCCTCCAGCTCCTGGGTCAGGCGTATCACCTCCGCCCGGGCTGCGGCGGGGTCACGCGTCGAGACCGCCCGGCGCAACTCCTCGGCCAGCTCGGCGATCCGCTCGTGCTCACGGACCAGCCGCTCCCGCGCCGACGCGAAACCGGGGTGCCGGTCGGCGAGGTGCGGGAACAGGGCGACGTCCTCGCCCTGGTGGTGGTTGTGCAGGCCCTGGCACAGGGTCAGGCAGTTCACCCGCAGCTGCGCGCCCAGCGTGGATCCGTTCCCCCGGTCCAGCTCCGCCCGGATCAGGGCGAGTTCGCGCCGGAAGACGTCGTGGATCAGCCGGATCGCCTCGCCCGGCGAGGCGGCGCTGACATCGGGTGGGCCGGCCTTGGCGATCTCGCGCAGGGCGACCACCGGAATCACCCGGTCCGTCTTCTCCTGGTACTCCGCCCAGCCCGGGTCGGCCTCCACCGCCCGCGCGAAGGCCGCGTCCCGTTCCCCGCCGTGCAGGACGACGGCTTCCGCCTCGTATGTGAACACCCCGCTCTCGACGGTCACCCGGGGGTGCGCGAGGAGGTTGTGGTACCAGTCCGGGTGCCGGGGTGAGCCGCCCGCCGACGCGATCACCAGGACCCGGTCGCCGCCGTCCGGGAGGTAGCCGACCGGGGCGGTGTGCCGGGTGCCGGTGCGGGCGCCCGTCGTGGTGAGCAGGAGCAGGCGGGCGCCTTCGAAAGGGCCGCTCAGCCGGCCGTGGTGGGCGCGGAACTCGTCGATGATGCGTTGGTTGAAGTCATGGGGCACGCTGTGTTCTCTCTTTCTTCTCCGCGGTGGTTTCTGTGGTGCAGAGAAGAAAAACGGGCGGGCCCCTCGCCCTCCCCCGGGCCCCGTCGGCCGCGGGGACCTGCGGCCTCACCCAGAGGCCGGGCACCCAACTCGCTCACGGCCCAAGGCCGACCCGGCAGTCATGCCACGGACGCTACCGCCTCCCGCCCACCCCCGCCACCGACTTTCCCGAGTACGAGCCGGACGCCGCACTGCCGGGGCTCGCCTCACCGACTTTTGCCGAGCATCCGCTGCCGGCCCGCATCGATACACCACTACGACCTGAGACCGGGGCTCGGTGTTCAGTGCAGGGTGAGGGGGGTTTCGGAGGTTACGCGGGTCAGTTTCTCCGGGTTGCGGACGTAGTAGAGGCCGGTGATGCGGGCGTCCTCGACACGGATCGCGACGACGCCGTCGAACTCCCCGTCCACGCGCACGAGGAGCGCCGGGTTGCCGTTGACCACGGTGGGGTCGCCGGTGAGCGTGACGCCGGCCTTGCCGGTGCCGCCGACGATGAAACGGGCCACCTTGCCGGCGCCGACGGTCGGCCGCAGCGCGGCCCTCTTGATGCCTCCGCCGTCGCTGACCATCACGACGTCGGGGGCCAGCACGTCGAGGAGGCCCTGGAGATCGCCGGTTTCGAGCGCGCGCCGGAAGGCGTCCAGGGCCGCCCGGGTGGCGCTCGGGGAGACCGTCTGGCGAGGCCGGCGGGCATCGACGTGCCGGCGGGCGCGGTGGGCGATCTGGTGGACGGCCGCGGGGCTCTTGTCGACGGCCGCCGCGATCTCGTCGTAGCCGACGCCGAAGGCCTCGCGCAGCACGAAGACGGCGCGCTCGGTCGGCGACAGCGTTTCCAGCACGAGCATCAGTGCCATCGACAGGTTCTCGGCCAGCTCGACGTCCTCGGCCACGTCCGGCGCGGTGAGCAGCGGTTCGGGCAGCCAGGGGCCGACGTACGCCTCCTTGCGGCGCTTCAGGGTGCGCAGCCGGTTGAGCGACTGCCGGGTGGTGATCCGGACCAGGTAGGCGCGCCGGTCGCGCACCTGCTCCAGGTCGGCCTCGACCCAGCGCAGCCAGGTCTCCTGGAGAACGTCCTCCGCGTCGGCCGCCGATCCGAGCAACTCGTACGCGACGGTGAAGAGCAGGTTGCGGTGGGCGAGGAAGGCCGCGGTCGCCGGATCGGCGGCGGCCCGGTCGCCCGCCTCCGGGCCTTCCTCCTGCTCGGCCGGCCCCGGTTGCCGAGGGCCGTCATGCGGTGCGTGCACGGCAAGGTCCTTTCTCGTGGGTGATGTCCTCGGCAGCCGTTCGTCCGGTCGGTCCGCGATCGAGGCCAGGGCGCCGCTGCCCGGCCTAGGCCGCTCGTTCAGGGGCGGCCGGGGCCTGTGAGCGCTTGGCCCGCAGCCGTTGTGCGCGCTTGTCGTCCTTGGCCCACCAGGTGCGCACACCGGGCTTGCGCGCCTCGTACGCCAGCTGCCAGACGATGCTCCTGCACACGACCTCCTTGAGTTTCCCGCCCGGGCGTCCGCCGAGGTGGAGCCCGATCGCGGTGTCGTCCTTGTGGGCGAACTGGAAGACGCCGGCGCGGCGCCCCAGGCTGATGCACTGACCGGCGAACCCCACGCTGACGGGTGCGGGCCGCCGACCCGCGATCCGGCTGAGCACCGTCTCGGCGGCCTGCGGGCCCAGCTGGACCGCCGACTGGCAGCCCATCCGGAACGGCAGGTCCGACGGTGCCGCCGAGTCACCGGCGGCGACGATGCGCGTGTCGTCCACGCTCGTCAGGGTCTCGTCCGTGAGCAGACGGCCGTCGGCATCGGTGCTCAGCCCGCTGCGCGCGGCCAGGTCCGGCACGCCGAACCCGGCGGTCCAGACGGTCACCGCGCTCGGCACCGTACGGCCGCCGTCGAGCCGCACGGCATCCCGCGTCACCGCGGTCACCTTCGTGCCGGGGCCGTCGAGCACGGTCACCCCGAGCCGGGCCAGCCGCCCGGAGACCGAGCGTCGGCCCCGGGGGTGCAGATAGGGGCCGAGCGGCCCGCCGCAGACCAGGGTCACGGCACGGCCCTCCTCCGCCAGTTCGGCGGCGGTCTCGATGCCGCTCGGACCGGCTCCGACCACCGTCACCGCGGCCGTCGCGGGCGTTGCGTCGAGCGCCGTCCGCAGGCGCCGTGCCTCCTCCAGGCCGGCGACCGGACAGGCGAACTCGGCCGCTCCGGGCACGCGCGGCTCGGCGCTGCCGCTGCCCACCGCGTAGATCAGGTAGTCGTAGCCGAACGTGCCGCCGGCCGCCGATGTCACGCTGCGCTCGGCCGCGTCGATCCGGGTCACCGCGTCGACCACCAGCCGGACGCCGCCGGCCAGGACCTTCCGGTAGTCGACCACCGCGTCGTGGGACCCGCCCACCAGCTGGTGCAGCCGGACCCGTTCGACGAAGGCCGGGCGCGGGTTGATCAGCGTCACCGTCACGTCGTCGCGCTGCGTCAGGCGATTGGCCGCCATGACACCGGCGTATCCGCCGCCGATCACGATCACCTCGGTGTTCCCCACCATGACGTCTCCTCCGTCCCTCGAACCTCGCCCCCAAGACACCGCCCACTGACGCACCCTGACAGCTTGTGACGCACATCACCCCAGAGCCGTACGCTCGCCATGCGCCAGGTGTCCTGTCCGAGTTAACTGCTGGCATGGTGTGGCCCTGACCTGCTGTGCTTACGGTTGAGCGGAACGAAGGCGCTCTCGGCTCGGAGGTCTCATGCCCCTGCAGATGGAACTGGTCGCGATAACACTCGATTGCCCTGATCCGCCGGCTCTGGCGGCGTTCTATCAGCAGGCCACGGGCTTTGAACCGCACCCGAAGTCGGACGCCGAGTTCGCCGGTCTGAACCGTGGGGACGGACTCTTCATCGGCTTCCAGCGGGTCGCGGACTACCGGGCTCCGAGTTGGCCTGACCAGATCGTTCCCCAGCAGCTTCACATCTGCTTCAAGGTCGCGGAGAGCCTGGACGAGGCCGAGGCCCGGCTGCTGGAGCTGGGCGCGGGCAAGCCCGATCACCAGCCGCATGGCGACAAGGCGAGGGTCCTCACCGACCCAGCCGGGCATCCCTTCTGCATCCTCACACGCTGATCGGCGTCCTGTCGGGTCCTGATCAGCTCGGTGACAAACCAGGGCCTGGCCGTGGTCCGAACGCTCAGTCCGGCGTGATCCCCCGTCGCTGGGCCGTGTCTCTTGTCTGCTGAGGTGAGGCCAGGGGCTTTCGGTAGGCCTCGTAAGGTGTAGGCATGTGGACCCAGCACATCCAGGCTCTGTGATCACGAGGCGTTGAGGGCGATGCCGTAGGGCGTCGCCCTCCTTGGTGTGCCTGTTACGTGATCCATCTTCCTTGCGCTTGCGCCGCCCGCACTGAGGCGGCGGGATGCCGGGCCTCGTTCTTCTCAGGACGGCGGCCTCTGAGAGCGCGTACAGGCACGGTCCCTTCCCTTCACCGTTGCCAGGAGTGCCTCGTGCCTGCGTTGCTTCCCGCTGCCCTCGAACCGTTCCTTGAGTTGCTGTGCTGCCCGGTGTGCCGCGCCCGTCTCGGACCCGACCGTGGCTCACTGCGCTGCCGGGCGGGCCACACCTTCGACATCGCACGTCAGGGCTACGTCAGCCTCCTCACCGGCATCCGCGCCACCAGCGGTGACGACGCAGCCATGGTGCAGGCCCGAAACCGGTTCCTGTCCACCGGCAGGTACGCCCCCGTCCGCCGGGCCCTGACCCGTCTGACAGCCGACGTCCTGCCTGGTCAAGGCACGGTCGTGGACATCGGATGCGGCACCGGCTACTACCTGGCCGGCGTACTCGATCAACTGCCCGGCGCCCGCGGCCTGGGGCTGGACGCGTCAGGACCCGCCCTGCGTTCGGCGGCCCGAGCCCATCCGCGAGCCGCTGCGGCGAGCTGGGACGTCTTCCGCCCCTTCCCCTTGGTCGACCAGGCGGTCGACGTCATGCTGGACGTGTTCGCCCCGCGTAACCCGTCCGAGTTCCACCGAATGCTCCGTCCGACCGGCCGGTTGATCGTGGTGCGGCCCATCGAGCGGCACCTGGCCGAGCTACGGGGCGAGGTCCCCGCGATGGTCACGATCGACCCGGACAAGGAGCAGCGTCTGCAACAGGCGCTGGACCCCTACTTCGAGGCCGCCGGTACCCGGCACATCGAATACACCGCACCCCTGACCAGGCAAGAAGCCATTGACCTGGTGGGGATGACACCGAGCGCACGCCACCTGACCCACGCGGACCTGAGCGATCACGGTCCCCTACCCGACCAGGTCACCGTCTCCGTGCTGGCCACCTGCTACCGGCCTCGGTGACCACGAGCGGCGGACACGCCTGCTGACCGACGCACCAACGGGCGCGCCCGGCGCCCCACCCTTTCCGGCAACTCGGGGAAGGTGGGGCGTCCGTCCGCCGGCCGAGAGGACCAGCCCCGCGCCCTCGGCCTCGCCCCGAACGCCGTGGTGTGGCGGAACACCCTCTGGACGCCGCCGTCAGAAAGATCCGCGCCGACGGGTCCCCCGCCATCGACGACGTGCACCCGGCTCTCGCCGACCGCTTACGAGCACATCAACTTCCCAGGCCGCTACGCCTTCACCCGCGCCGGTCCCACGTCGTCGGCGTGACGCTACTGGGCGATGCCGCCCATCTGATGCCCCCATTGGGGGCGGGCGCGAACCTTGCGATGCTGGAAGGCGCCGAACTCGCCGAAGCCCTCGCACTCTTCGACCAAGTCCAGCCATCCTGACTGCCGAGCGCGAGACCACCGGCACGGACGTTCGTACCGAACGCAACACTCGACGGGAAACCGCAGACATACCGGGAACCGACAGTCATGCACCAGGTCGGCGGGTGTGGGCGGTGTGGGCTGGGTGTACTTTTGCAAGCGGGTGCTTGCAATTGTTAGCGAGGGTGGGGCAAGGTGGACGTATGGCATCGCTCAACGTCGGCAATCTCGGGGAGTACCTGCGCGAGCAGCGCCGCAACGCGCGGCTCTCACTCCGGCAGCTCGCCGACGCCGCCGGTGTGTCCAATCCGTACCTGAGCCAGATCGAGCGCGGGCTGCGCAAGCCGAGCGCGGAGGTGTTGCAGCAGGTCGCCAAGGCCCTGCGGATCTCCGCGGAGACGCTGTACGTCCGCGCCGGGATCCTCGACGCCGAGCGGGACCGCGACGAGGTGGAGACGCGCGCCGTCATCCTCGCCGACCCCACCCTCGACGAACGGCAGAAGCAGGTGCTGCTGCAGATCTACGAGTCCTTCCGCAAGGAGAACGGATTCCGGGGCGAAGGCGGCGTCCGCGGCGCCACCGACGGCGGCGCAGGAGCCGGCCGCGGTGCGGTGGACGCGCGGGCGGGCGCCGACGGGAGCGACGGCCGCGAAGACCGGCACGACGACACGACCACCGTGCAGGACACCCGCACGGACGACGGCAGTGACGCCGACCCGCAGCGGACGGCCGGTTGAGCCGGACCAGGGCACCGGCCGCCCCGCCGCGGACCACACAACCCTCAGCCGAACGTGAATCCGGGAGGACCATCACCATGGCCATCACCGACGATCTGCGCAAGACCCTCAGCGACCCGACCCCGCTGTACTTCGCCGCCGGCACCGCGGACCTGGCCCTCCAGCAGGCCAAGAAGGTCCCCGGCCTGGTGGAGCAGCTGCGCACGGAGGCCCCGGCCCGTATCGAGGCCGTGCGCAACACCGACCCGAAGGCCGTGCAGGAGCGGGCCGCCCTGCGCGCCAAGGAAGCGCAGGAGACCCTCCAGAGCAAGGCCAGGGAAGCGCAGGAGAGCCTTCAGACCAAGGTCAACGAGTTCTTCGGCACCCTCGACGGCGACCTGAAGAAGCTCGGCAGCACGCTCGACGCCGATCTCAAGAAGCTCGGCGAGTCCGCCCAGGACCTGGCCCTGCGCGGCGTCGGCGTCGCCGCCGAGTACGCCGTCAAGGCCCGCGAGACCTACGAGAAGGTCGCCGAGCACGGCGAGCAGACGGTGCGGACCTGGCGCGGCGAGGCCGCCGAGGAGATCGAGGACCTGGCCGTCGCCGTCGAGCCGAAGACGGAGCGGGTGGCGGTCAAGGCCGAGCCGAGGCCCGCCGAGGCCGGGCCCGCGCCCGCGCCGGCGAAGAAGCCGGTGGCGAAGAAGGCCCCGGCCGAGAAGGCGCCTGCGGAGAACGCGCCTGCGGAGAGGGCCCCGGCCCCGAAGACGTCTCCGGCCCAGAAGGCGTCCCCGGCCCAGCGGGCCACCCCCCCCGTCCACAAGCCGTCCCCGGCTCAGAAGACCCCTCCGGCCCAGAAGCCCGCGGTCAAGAAGACCACGCCGCCGGCCAAGTAAGGGGCGTTCTCGCGTACGGGCCGGGCACCCTTGGGGTGTCCGGCCCGTTGTACGGGTACGGTTGCCGCGTAGGAGTCGGGAAGAAACGGGCGGTGGGCGACATGCTGATGTTGGGCTTCGCGGGGTTCCTGGGGCTGTTGAAGATCGTCCTGATGGCCCTGGCCGCGTTCGGGCTGTTCGACGCGGCGTTCCGCCGTGAGGACGCCTTCCGCGCGGCCGACAAGCAGAACAAGGTGTTCTGGCTGATCATCCTCGCCATCGCGCTGGTGGTGAGCTACCTGTTCTCGATCCTGTCGTTCCTGCCGGTCATCGGTGTGATCGCGAGCATCGTCTACATCGTGGATGTGCGGCCCGCGCTCAAGCAGGTGTCGGGCGGCAGCGGCTGGGGCCGCCGCCGTGGCGGAAGCAGCAGCGACGGCCCGTACGGCCCGTACAACGGCGGCCGCTGACCATCGCGTCCCGACGCACCCCGGCCGGCCAGCACCCCGGCCGGCCAGCACCCCGGCCGGCCAGCACCCCGGCCGGCCAGCACCCCGGCCGGCCAGCACCCTGGCCGCCCAGCAACCCGGCCGCTGAGCATCCCGGCCGCCCAGCAACCCGGCAGCCGGGGACCGCGACCGCCGAGCCTTCCGGCTGACCCGTCCGCGCCATGACCGCCGCCCACCACGGTCCTGGGCGCCCGCACGGGTGTGTTGCCGCACGACGGCGGCGACACCAAGGCAGTTGCGGTCCTGGCACCGCCACGCCGGCCACAAAGGGAACCGGGGCGCTGCCGCGGCAGGCACGAACGCCACGTAGGCCACGCGCCGCCCGGGGTCGCCGTTACGGCTGTGGCGTTCGGTCCAGCAGGAGCACCGCCACGTCGTCCGTCAGTTCTCCGCCGTTGAGGTCGCGGACCTCGTGGACCGCGGCCCGCAGCAGGTTCTCGCCGCGCAGGCCCTCGGCGAACTGGCGGCGGATCATGCGCACCATCCCGTCCTGTCCGAGGCGCTCCCCGCCCTTGCCGATCCGGCCCTCGATCAGACCGTCGGTGTAGAGCATCAGGCTCCACTCCGCACCCAGCTCCACCTGCATGCGCGGCCAGCGGGCGCCGTGGAGCAGACCGAGTGCGGGGCCGTTGTTGTCATACGGCAGCAGCCGGGCCGGGCAGTCCGGGCGGGCGAGCAGCGGGGAGGGGTGGCCGGCCAGGCACAGGCCCGCCCAGCGGCCGTCGGGGGAGATGTCCACCGTGCACAGCGTCGCGAAGATCTCCTCGTCCGAGCGCTCGTGCTCCAGCACCTGCTGGAGCGTGCCGAGCAGTTCGTCGCCGCACAGTCCGGCCAGCGTCAGCGCCCGCCACGCTATGCGCAGCTCCACACCGAGCGCGGCCTCGTCGGGGCCGTGCCCGCTGACGTCGCCGATCATGGCGTGCACCGTGCCGTCGGGCGTGCGTACGGTGTCGTAGAAGTCACCGCCGAGCAGCGCGCGCGAGCGGCCGGGGCGGTAGCGCGCGGCGAAGCGCAGGGACGAGCCCTCCAGCAGGGGCGTCGGCAGCAGGCCGCGCTCCAGACGGCGGTTCTCCTGGGCGCGCACCCGCCCCTCGGCGAGTCGCCGCTCGGCCGATTCGGAACGCTTGCGCTCCACCGCGTAGCGGATGGCCCGGCTCAGCAGCCGCCCGTCCAGTTCGTCCCGGACGAGGTAGTCCTGGGCGCCCACGCGCACCGCCTCGGCGCCGCGCTCGGCGTCGTTGGACGCGGTCAGGGCGAGGACGGCGTGCCGGGGTGCGAGTTCCAGGACGTGCTTGAGCACGGCCAGCTCGTCGTCGTCACCGTCGCCGGACCGGCCGGGCGCCGGGAGCGCGAGGTCCAGCAGGATGCAGTGGACGTCGTCGGTGAGCAGCCGTCCGGCCTCGGTGAGGTTGCGGGCGGTGCGGACGCGGATCGGCTTGCCGGCCGAGTCCAGCAGTTCGGGCACGATCGGCGAACCGGCCGGATCGTCCTCGATCAGCAGCAGGGTCAGGCTGGTGCCGGCCGAGGCCGGGGCGCCGGCTTCCCTTCGGTCGGCCTCTTCCTTGAGGGGGCCGCCGACCGCCGACCCGGCCTGCGCCTGACCACTCTCCACGGCCGGGATGGCTCTCTGCCGCGGTACGGGTACGGGCATGGTGTTGGGTTCCTTCCCTCCCCCCGAGGGCGCGGCGGGGCGAGGGACCTCGACCCACCCGACGGGGACCATAGCGGTACTGGCCACCGCAACGGAATGGTGTGAGCCGCGTCGCTCCGCCTCAGGCCACTGTCATATGCCGCGTTCCGTACCGCAGTTGGACACGGTGGCGGTACCGTCGGAATGACGAAGCTCACGTCCCGCCGGGGTTTGCTGGGCGTGCGCTGGGTCACATGGCCCGCGTCACGCTCCCCTTCACGCCACGGCCGGCATCCGTCCCCTGCCCCCGCGCACGCGCCCGGCGCCCCTCGAATCCGGCCTCACGCGCCTGGAATCCTTTGCGCCCGGCTTACGTGCCCGGCGCCCCCTGCATACGGGTTCACGTGCGGGCGCCCCTCGCATACGGGCTCACGTGCGGGCGCCCCTCGTATACGGGCTCACGTGCCCGGCGCCTCACGCGTCCGGTCGTACCACGCCCAGGATCGGCATCGTGCCCGCTCCCGCGATCGTCACCGTCCGTCCGGGGCGGGGGGCGTGGACGATCGCGCCGTCGCCCACGTACATCCCGACGTGGCTGGCGTCGTCGAAGTAGATGATGAGGTCGCCGGGGCGCATGTCCGCGACCTCGATGTGCTGGAGCTGCTTCCACTGCTCCTGCGAGGTGCGGGGGACGGGTCGGCCGGCCGCCGCCCATGCCTGTGAGGTCAGGCCCGAGCAGTCGAACGTGTCCGGGCCCTCGGCGCCCCACTCATAGGGCTTGCCGAGCTGGGCCGAGGCGAACGCGACGGCCTTCTTGCCCGGCGTGGACGCCTTGCCGGTGATCTCCTTGAGTATCCCGGTGTCGAGCCAGGCGGTCTGCGCCTGGTACGCGGCCTGCCGTTCCAGTTCGGCCAGCCGCTTCTTCTCCTGCTTCTCCAGCTGGGATTCCAGCTTCTCCGCGGCGGCGATCTGCTGCTTGATCTTCTTCTTGGCGGCGGCCTTCGCCTTGCGGCCCGCCTCCAGCTTCTCCCACTGGGCGGAGGCGTCCTTCGCGTACTGCTCCAAGTCATGCTGGGTGCGGGTCATTTCACCGATCAGGCCCTTGGTGGCCCGCTGGCCCTGGAGCACCCGTCCCGCGCCGTTCAGGAACTGCTGCGGGTCGTCGCTCAGCATCAGCCGGGCCTCCGGCGGCAGCCCCCCGGTGCGGTACTGGGCGCGCGCCGCGGCGCCCGCGCGGTCCTTCAAGTCGTCCAGTCTGCGCTGGCCTTGGACGATCTTCCGGGCCAGCTCGACGATCTCGGTGGACTGCTCCTTCGCCTTCTCCTCGGCCGCGTTGTAGGCGTCGGTGGCCACCGCCGCGTCGTGGTAGAGCCTGTCGAGCTTCTTATGGACGGCCTCCAGGTCCTTGTTGGGCGGAAGGCTCGGGGCGTTCGACGGCGAGGCGGTGGGGGACGGCGTGGGCGAGGGGTTCGCGAACGCCGGGCCGGGCGCCGCCAGCACGGTGATTGCGCAGACAACGGCCACTGCCGTCATGGTCAGGCCGCGCTTGCCCGGTTCCATACCATGCCCCCAAACTGATTTACCGTCAGTAACTTGTGCGCATGGGGGATCGTGCCATGTCGCGGCGTAAAGCGACAGAGGGGTACTTGGCGAGTCCTGCCCTCTTTCCCGCTCGATCACGACGATCTCCCGCCTTTGTGACGAACGACTCACGTAGATCGTTCCTCACCACGCATAGTGCCGCGCACCTTCGGTTGCATCGGGTCACGGCGCGCGGAACTTGGGCAGCTTGGCGCTGTGTTGATGACCTTCGGCAGGCGGCGGATGAGGACTATCGGCTGTTCATACCGACTACCGCCACCGCCCGGCCGATACGCGCCCCACCCCCAACCCTGGGCCTTAACGCCCCTGCCCCCAGGCCAACCGACACCCGCCCGCCCCCGCCCCCGGGGCGCCGCCGCCCCAAGCTCCCTGCCCCGAGGGGCATCGAGGCCCGGCCGCCCCTGCTGACCCCGGAGATGTCGATTACGCGCCCCACCCTCCGGCCCTGGGGCGCCGCAGCCCTCAAGCCCGCTGCCCCCGGAGGGGCGTCGGAGTCCGGCCGCCCCTGTCGAGCCCGGAGAGGGCGATACGTGTTCCGCCCGACCCCGGGGTGTCAATGCGTCCTACCCCTGGGTCCCCGGCGCCCTGCTACTACAGGGGGACGTCGATGTGGTCCAGTGCGCTGCTGCCCGCGCGGGCCCAACCCCGGTGTGCCGGTGCGCGCTTGGTGCCGTAATGCCGTCGTCCTCTACCCCCGGGGTGCCAACGCCGCCCATTTCAGGGTCACTTCGCCCTGGCGCCAGCGCGGTGGTGAGTCCGTCACCGGCCAGTCGGTCGTCAGGTCCCGTACCGCTCGGATCCAGCGCTGCCGGGCGCCGTAGGCGGCGTAGGGCGCGGCGGCGGCCCAGGCGCGGTCGAAGTCGCGCAGGAAGGCGTGCACCGGCTCGCCGGGCACATTGCGGTGGATGAGCGCCTTCGGGAGGCGTTCGGCGAGGTCGGACGGGCGCTCCAGGGTGCCGAGCCGGGTCGCGAAGGTGACCGTCCGCGGGCCTTCCGGGCCGAGCGCCACCCACACGTGCCGGCGTCCGATCTCGTCGCAGGTGCCCTCGACGAGCAGCCCGCCGCGGGAGCGGCCGTCGGCCGGGGCGAGCCGCGCGCACAGCCGCGTCCAGACGTCGGCCACCTCGGCCTCGTCGTACTGGCGCAGTACATTGGCGGCTCGGATGAGGTGCGGGCGCCGTGGCACGGGGACCTCGAAGCCGCCGTGCCGGAAGCGCAGCCCGGCGCGCTCGTACGGCTTGGCCGCCGCGACCCGGGCCGGTTCGATCTCGACGCCGACCACCTGTGCGCGGGGTGCGACGGCGCGCAGCCGGCCGAGCAGTTCGACGGCGGTCCAGGGTGCGGCCCCGTAGCCGAGGTCGACGGCCAACGGGTCGGCGGCGCGCCGCAGTTCGGCGCCGTGCGTGGCGGCGATCCAGCGGTCCATGCGGCGCAGACGGTTCGGATTGGTGGTTCCGCGTGTCACCGTTCCCACGACGGGGGCGCCCCCGCTTGAGCGAAGCCGAGGGCGGGGGAGGGCGGCGGCGCGGGCTGTCATGCGTACGAGAGTAGGGCGCCGCGGGTGCCCCACGCATTCCGGTATCGAACGGTTGAGCGATCACGGGTAATGGTTGAGTAAAGCCTGTGATCGGGAAAATGATCCGGAAATGGAGCTGCCCCCTCCGCTGTTGCACCACCTTGGAGGGCGTACCACGTCCTGCGAACGGCATGCCCGCGACGAGGAGGAACGCCACGTGAGCCAGTACGTCAGCAGGCTCGGGCGTCGCTCACCGGCCACGCCCCCGCGGCTGCGACTGCACCGCAGACCCCGCCGCGTGGCCATGCTCTCCGTGCACACCTCACCGCTCCACCAGCCGGGCACCGGCGACGCCGGCGGTATGAACGTCTACATCGTGGAGCTGGCGCAGCGCCTCGCCGCGATCAACATCGAGGTGGAGATCTTCACCCGGGCCACCGCGGGCGGCCTCCCGCCGACGGTCCAGCTCGCCCCCGGCGTGCTCGTCCGGCACGTCGACGCGGGCCCCTACGAGGGCCTGGCGAAGGAGGACCTCCCGGCCCAGCTGTGCGCCTTCACCCATGGTGTGATGCAGGCGTGGGCGGGCCACCGCCCCGGCCACTACGACCTGGTCCACTCCCACTACTGGCTCTCCGGCCACGTCGGCTGGCTCGCCGCCCAGCGCTGGGGCGTGCCCCTGGTGCACGCCATGCACACCATGGCCAAGGTCAAGAACGCCAATCTGGCCGAGGGCGACACCCCCGAGCCCGCCGCCCGGGTCATCGGCGAGATGCAGATCGTCACCGCCGCCGACCGGCTGATCGCCAACACGGCCGAGGAGGCGGGCGAACTCGCGCGGCACTACGCCGCCGACCCGGCGAGGGTCGCCGTGGTCCACCCCGGCGTGAACCTGGAGCGCTTCCTGCCGGCCGACGGCCGCGCCGCCGCCCGTGCCCGCCTCGGCCTGCCGCAGGACGCCCTGGTGCCGTTGTTCGCGGGCCGCATACAGCCCCTGAAGGCCCCCGACGTGCTGCTGCGCGCCGTGGCCGTCCTCCTCGACGAGTGCCCCCGGCTGCGGTCGCGGATCGTCGTGCCGGTGGTCGGCGGCCCCAGCGGCAGCGGCCTCGCCAAGCCCGAGGGGCTGCAGAAACTCGCCGCCCGCCTCGGCATCGCCGATGTCGTGCGGTTCCGTCCGCCCGTCGGCCAGGAGCGGCTCGCCGACTGGTTCCGGGCCGCCTCGGTGCTGGTCGTGCCGTCGTACAGCGAGTCCTTCGGGCTGGTCGCGATAGAGGCGCAGGCGGCCGGCACGCCCGTGCTCGCGGCCTCGGTCGGCGGGCTTCCGGTCGCGGTGCGCGACGGCGAGACCGGCTTCCTGGTGCCCGGCCACGACCCGGCCGACTACGCGCGCGTGCTGCGCCGCTTCGCCGAGGACCCGACGCTGTCCGCCCGTATGGGCGCCGCCGCGGCCCGGCACGCGCTGTCCTTCGGCTGGGACACCGCGGCCGCCGCCACCGCCGACGTCTACACGGCCGCGACCCAGGCGCACCGCCGTCGCGTACGCTCGCCCCATGGGTGAGGCTTCACAGCAGCAGCGGGCGGCGCAGGTCATCGAGGATGCGCTGAAGGACGCCGAACTGGAGTGGGAGAGCCCCGAGTCCGGCACCTACGTGGTCAAGCTCCCCGGCACCCGCAAGCTGTCGACGACGGTCTCGCTCATCGTCGGCCGGCACTCCCTCTCGCTCAACGCGTTCGTGATCCGCCACCCCGACGAGAACGAGGCGGCCGTCCACCGCTGGCTCCTGGAGCGCAACCTCAAGCTGTACGGCGTGAGTTACGCCGTCGACCCGCTCGGCGACATCTACGTCACCGCCCGGCTGCCGCTGTCCTCCGTCACCGCCGAGGAGACCGACCGCCTGCTCGGCCAGGTCCTGGAGGCCGCGGACGGCAGCTTCAACACGCTCCTGGAACTCGGCTTCGCCTCCGCGATCCGCAAGGAGTACGCCTGGCGGGTCTCCCGGGGCGAATCCACCCGGAACCTGGACGCGTTCACTCACCTGACTCAACGCCCGGCCGACTGACCGCCCGAAGCGCTCCGTACGACGCTCAGCGCGCGCTGAGCCGGTAGCGCCCCGGGGTGACGCCCACCAGCCGCTTGAAGTGCCGGGTCAGATGGGCCTGGTCGTAGAAGCCGGTCACCGAGGCCACCTCGCCCGCCGCCCGCCCGTCGAGCAGCAGCCGACGGGCGCGCTCGACCCGGCGTGACATCAGGTACTGGTGCGGCGCGATCCCGTAGGCGGAGCTGAACGCCCGCACCAGATGCGCCGGATGGGCGTACAGCAGCCGCGCCGCCTCCTCAAGACCGATGCCGTGCGCGATCCGCTCGTCGAGCAACTCCCGCAGGGAACGGGCCAGCGCGGGATCCCGCCGGACCGGCGCCGCCCCGACCCGGGGCCGCAGATGGGCCCGCAGCCGCTCCTCGACGAGCGTCAGCCGGCTCTCCGCCTCCAGTTCGTCGCCCGGCCGCGCGAGCGCGCCGTGCACCTGTCCGACGCGCCGCCGCAGCAGCGGATCACGCAGGTCGGGGCCGTCGACCGCGGGGCCGATCAGATCGTCGCCGAGCCGCGAGGCGTCAAGGTAGAGGACGCGCTTGCGGAAGCCGTGCGGGGTGGCGGGGGAGCCGTTGTGCGGGACGTGCGGCGGCAGCAGCGAGACCGTGTCGTGCGGGGTGCCGTGCTCGTGCCGGTCCAGGTCGTAGCGGACGGCGCCGTCGTCGACGATCAGCAGTGTCCACGCCTGGTGGACGTGCATCGGATATGCGTACTCGGTGAAACGCGCATGGAAGACCTCCACGACACCCGGGACCCGCGGGCGCCAGGCGGAGACTTCCGGACGCACGGCCATGCAAAGAACGTACAAGACGGCATCCCGGGCCGCCGGGCAGGCTCACTGCATGAGCACGCAGAGCCCGGAACCCGTCCGTTTCGACACCAAGATCGCCGTACTGCTCCGCGCCGACCTGGAGCCCTGGCAGCGCCTGAACGTCACCGCGTTCCTGGTCAGCGGCCTCGGCGCGCAGGCGCCCGAGGTGATCGGGGAGCCCTACGAGGACGCGGACGGCGTGCCCTACCTGCCCATGTTCCGCCAGCCGGTCCTGGTCTTCGAGGGCACCAAGGAGACGCTGACCACCGCCCACGGCCGGGCCCTGACCCGCGCGCTGCCCCGGGCCCTGTTCACCTCGGACCTCTTCACCACGGGCAACGACCGGGACAACCGGGCGGCCGTCCGGGCGGTGCCCACGGCGGAACTGGACCTCGTGGGACTCGCGGTGTACGGGCCGCGCAACGCGGTCGACAAGGTGCTGAAGGGGGCACGGATGCACCCGTGACGCGCGACGGCCCCGGTGTGCAGATCCCGCGCGGACCTCGGGTTCGCTCGTGACGCGCGACGGCCCCGGTGTGCGGATCAGGCCGCCCGGACCTCGGGTTCGCTGCCGTTGGGCGCGGGGGAGGGCGGCGCGGTCCGTTCGGCGGGCAGCCGCCGCATCAGCAGCCCGTACCCGAGGGCCGCGGCCGTACCGACGAGGGCGCACATCCCCCACAGCCACTCCGCGCCGAAGCGGTCGATGACCAGGCCGGACATCAGGGGCGCGACCAGCGCCGCGACGGACCAGGACAGGGTGTACATGCCCTGGTAGCGACCGCGTCCGTGCACCGGCGACAGACGCACCACCAGACCCGTCTGGGTGGGCGCGTTCACGATCTCGGCCAGCGTCCACACGCATACGGTGAGCGCGTACACACCGACCGACCCGGCGAACGCGGTGAGCCCGAAGCCGTACCCGGCGATCAGCGAGGAGATCACGAGCAGCCGCCGCGGGTCCCGGTGCTCGATGAAGCGGGTCACGGGGATCTGCAGGGCGACGATCAGCACACCGTTGACGGCGATCGCCATGCCGTAGTCGGCGGGCGAGAACCCGGCCGAGCCCATCGCCACCGGCAGTCCGACCGCGCCCTGCTGGAAGACCACCGCGACCAGGAAGGACAGCCCGACGACGGCCATGAACCGCCCGTCGCGCAGCACGGTCCGCAGACTCACCTCGTCCTTGGGGCCCTGGCCGCCCTGCTCGCCGACCCGGACCGGCCGCGACTCGGGCAGCTTGACGAACACGACGACCGCGCAGACGGCCGTCATCGCCGCCTCGATCAGGAAGCCGGCCAGATAACTGACCTCGGCGATGAAGCCCGCGCCCATGGAGGAGACGGCGAAGCCCAGGTTGATGGCCCAGTAGTTCAGGGAGAACGCCCGGACCCGGTCCTCGGGCCGGACGATGTCCGCCATCATCGCCTGCACGGCGGGCCGCGAGGCGTTGGAGGCCATGCCGACGAGGAACGCGACGGCGGCGATGGCGACGGGGTCGCGCATGAACCCGAGCAGCGCCACCGAGGCGGCGGTGGCCGACTGCGCGATGAGCAGCGTCGGCCGCCGCCCCAGCCGGTCGGCCATCACGCCGCCGCCGAGCGAGGAGACCACCCCGCCCAGCCCGTGCAGCGAGGCGACGAGACCCGCGTACGACGCGCTGTACCCCTCGTTCACGGTCAGGTAGAGCGCCATGTATGTGGCGACGAAGCCGCCGAGCCGGTTGACGAGAGTGCTGGTCCACAGCCACCAGAACTCGCGGGGCAGCCCGGACACGGTCTGCCGGGCGGCGCGTCTGAGTGCGGCGACGGACATGGACGGACCCCCCGGATGTAAGCGGCTCAAGCGTTGGGCACAACTTACGAGAGCGTCTTCGGCGAGGGCCACTCGATTAACAGATGCCGTCAACCGTCCGGCTTCCGGGCGCTTTCCCGGGGGGCCGAATGCGTGGATTACGCTCTGAGGCATGGCCGACGCACCGTACAAGCTGATCCTGCTCCGCCACGGCGAGAGCGAGTGGAACGCGAAGAACCTGTTCACCGGCTGGGTGGACGTCAACCTCAACGAGAAGGGCGAGAAGGAGGCGACCCGCGGCGGTGAGCTGCTCAAGGACGCCGGCCTGCTGCCCGACGTGGTCCACACGTCCCTCCAGAAGCGCGCGATCCGCACCGCGCAGCTTGCGCTGGAGGCCGCCGACCGCCACTGGATCCCGGTCCACCGCTCCTGGCGCCTGAACGAGCGCCACTACGGTGCGCTCCAGGGCAAGGACAAGGCGCAGACGCTCGCCGAGTTCGGCGAGGAGCAGTTCATGCTGTGGCGCCGCTCGTACGACACCCCGCCGCCCCCGCTGGCGGACGGCGCGGAGTTCTCCCAGGCGGACGACGCGCGCTACGCGTCCATCCCGCCGGAGCTGCGCCCGAAGACGGAGTGCCTGAAGGACGTCGTCGTCCGCATGCTCCCCTACTGGTACGACGGCATCGTGCCGGACCTGCTCGCGGGCCGCACGGTCCTGGTCGCCGCCCACGGCAACAGCCTGCGCGCCCTGGTCAAGCACCTGGACGGCATCTCGGACGACGACATCGCGGGCCTGAACATCCCCACGGGCATCCCCCTGGCCTACGACCTCGACCAGAACTTCAAGCCCCTCACCCCCGGCGGCACCTACCTCGACCCGGCCGCAGCGGCAGCAGCCATCGAGGCCGTCAAAAACCAGGGCAAGAAGAAGTAAGCGTCCACCTTTTGAGCCCCCGGCCTGTGAGTTCTTTGCGGGGTGGGGGCTTTTTGGTGGGGGCTGTTGTGCTCAAGGGAAGCGGCTGTCAGAGGAGCATGATGATGGCGAGGAGGAGGATGCCTCCGGAGGCCATGGCATGGATCCGGGATCATGGTTCAGCCGGTGCGTTGCACCGGCGGTGGGGCCCAGGCTCCGGTGATGGCGGGCTCCTCGGGCCAGTAGAGGCGCAGGAAGAGGTTGAAGCTGCCTTCGGGCGCTGGGAGCCAGTTGCTTTCGCGGTCGGGTCCGGGGGTGTCGTGCTGGATGTGGATGTCCAGGGAACCGTCGGAGTTGGTGCGCATACCGCTGCGGTCGCCGATCGCGTAACGGTCCAGGGGGTTGTCGACGAACAACTGGCGATCGTTCATCATCGTCAGGGACCAGAATCCCCGGACAGGCGGAGTCCGGCCCGCATCGAAGTGCAGGACGTAGCGGTTGGCGCCGTCGAGGGGCTTTCCGCTCGCGTCGGTGGTGGCGTGCGGATAGAGCGCGTCGACGTCAAGGTTGGCGCCATAGCCGACCCAGGTGACGATGGCCCGCTTGGCATAGTCAGTTCCGTAGTCGCCGAGGCCCCGATGAATGGTCCATCCGTTGACCTGATTTCCGGGGGACTCGGCCTGGGCCATGAGATCGTGCAACGTCTTGGGGCCGCGGGCGGCTGCGGCGTTCAGGGCGGCCAGCACTTCCTCCGGCGGGCTGTCGAGAGCCGCCCCGGGCGAGATGCCGAGCCGGGTCAGGCGGTCGAGGAACGCGGCGTCGGCGGGGGAAGGCGGATTGTCGACCATGAGCTGGTTCAGGAGCGCGAAATACTCCCGGCCGCTGAGATGGTCGACCTGGTCGACGGGCGCGGTGGTGGTATCGACTTGGGCCGCGACAGGGACGTCACTCGGCGGAGAGTAGTCGTCGGGATTCCCGGTCCACTGCGACAGAGGAATGAGCCGGGTGCGGTCCTGAAGGCGGTGAACGGCGGGGTAGTCCGATGGGCCGCCGGTGGCATACCGGGCGATGATCCAGTTCACGGCCGTGGGCGATTGCAGCAGCGTCACGCCATCCGGGGCCTGTCCGGACCAGGAAGGCCCGGCCAGGAGGAACGGGCCGGCCGTCGAGCCGTGCTGACGTTTGCCGGGGACAGCGAAGACATCGGACCAGGCGCTGAGGATCGGCACCATCCAGAACCGGTCCCCGAAGTCGGGCAGGCTGAGCACCAGCGGCTCTTCGGAGAGGTCCAGCCATGCGCTGGAGTAAAGGGTGTCGGCATTCGGGGAGACGACCTCGGTGAAGGAAGCATCCGGGGTACGGCGCATGTAGCAGAATTGGTTGACCGGAGCCTTGCGCCGATCATCGTCACGGGTCGCGACTGCTGTCATGACGTCCCTGGACACGGCCGCCGTCATCAGCGGGTACCCATACAGCCACGCCTCCGTGGCCAACTGCTCCAGCTGTTCATCCGCCATCGGCTTCTCCTGGGCACTTGAGCGAATGCTCTCCCGATCCACACTATGAAGCCCGGTCATGACCCGCACCCCAGCACTGGCGACCACCATGTATGACCTTCAATGACCGCCGTCACTCTGGATGGGGTCGCGATAGGGAAGCCGGGCATCCACCGGGCAAGCCGGCGGCGGATGTTGGCGGTGGGGCGGTGGAACGGGGAGTTGGGTGGGGCTGTGTGATGATGCGGGGCGATGGGTGGTCCTGGGGAGGGACCGGGAGATGAGCAGGGGGCGGGGAACGCTTCGTGGGTAAGGGTGAAGGGTCCATATCGGACGAGGAGTGGGAGCGCTTCCTGCGGGAAGCCGAGGCCGGGGCGCCGGGCGCGCCGGAGGAGCCGTCGGCGCGGGCCCGCATGGTGGCGCGACGGCTGCGGGAGGAGACCGGCCCGCCGGAGCCGTGGCGCGGTCACCGACCGGCCCGGCGGCGAGGGGGCAAGGGCTGGTACGTGGTCGGCCTGTTGGCCGCGGCCGGTCTGCTGGCCGCGGCGCTGGCTCCGGGCCGGCTGACCGGCTGGTTCGGGGGTGGCGGCGGCGAGGGCGCGCCGCTCGCCGTGGAGTCGGCGCGTCCGGACCAGCCGCCGCCGACTGAAGCGGCCCAACTGCCCACTCTGGAACGGCCGTTCAAGGGGTCGCCCGCTGCACGGTGGGGGGACGGGACGGCCGGGATCGGGCTGCCCGAGGCTCGGGCGACCGGCTGGATGACCAAGAAGCAGGTCGCGCAGGCACTCGACAGGACCCGGGACTTCCTTGTCGCGTCCAGCCTGAGTCCCGCCGTGCTGCGCGGGGAGCGGCCGGACAGGGCGATCGCCTTGATCAATCCGCATCAGCAGGACGTGCAGGACTACTTGGCGACCGCGTTCCGCGCGCCCAGTCGCGAGAACGATCCCCTGCTGCTGTTCAGCCGGTTCGATGCGGCGCAGGTCCGGCTCGTCGGGGACGTGGTCAAGACACGGGGGCGGATCACGTACCGGGAGGGTGAGCGCGGCGCGGTCGAGGTGTCCACCGACGTCACGTACGTCTATCCGGTCGCACCCGCGGCGGCGGAAGGCGACGAGGTCACGCGGACCGTTGTGCGCCGCGAGGTCGTGATGAGCTGGGACGACCCGGCGAAGGTGGTCATCGAGCCGGGGACGTTCTCCCTCGTCTCCTACAAGGTGGACACCGCCAACGGCGGCTGCGACACCTTCACCGGCTATCTCACCCCCCGGTTCGACACGGACCGCGCGGGTACGGGAGACGGTCCCGAGGTGGACCCGTACGACCGGAGCACGTCGATGGACGCGCGCATGCGGGAGGCCGGCGACGCCGGGTGCGGGACCGCCTCGCGGCTGTGAGCGACCGGCCTACCCGGCCGGCGTGCGCCGAAGGGCCCGGGTGAGGTAAGTCACCCGGGCCCTTCTGAAGCGACGGTTGTCGTCAGCCGCACTGGCAGGGGTTGCCCGACTGGCACCCACAGCCGCAGCCCGAGCCGCAGCCGCACGCGCCGATGAGCGGGAGGTTCCTGATCTCGGCGGGCTGTTCGGTCTCGCGCTCCCGCGTGGGGTCGGGCATGGTGCTGGGGGATTCGGTCATGGGTCCCTCCTGGAGGCCTAGAGGCTGGCGCCTGGTGCCTTTTGCCCATTCCATGCCCGTTCCCTCGGGCGCATCAACGGCGCACGGAGGCGCCCGTACATCGGAAGCGCACACATCCGAGCCCCGCAAGCCCACCACCCGAGCCGGGACCGTCCCCGCACGAGCCGGGACCGTCCCCGAAGGAGCCAGGAGCATCCCCGTACGAGCCGGGGAGCCCCGAAGGAGTCAGGGCCGTCCCCGTACGAGCCGGGGCCCGCCCCCGAACGAGCCAGGAGTGTCCCCGAAGGAGCCGGGACCGTCCGCGCCCGCGCCAGGGAGCCTGCGAGCGCGCCAGGACCGACCCCGGCCCGGTCGTCCGATGCCGGCTCCCGGGCCGCCTGTCCCCGGCCCGACCCCCGGAGGGCTACGCTCCCTCGACCCCCGTCACCGGCTGGATGTCCGGCTGCAGTTCGTCCGCGTGCTCGCCCGTCACCAGGTACACCACGCGCTTGGCGACGGCGACCGCGTGGTCGGCGTACCGCTCGTAGTAGCGGCCGAGCAGGGTGACGTCCACGGCGGTCTCGATGCCGTGCTTCCAGCGGTCGTCCATCAGGTGCTGGAACAGGGCGCGGTGCAGGAGGTCCATCTCGTCGTCGTCCTGCTCCAGCTGGAGCGCCAGATCGACGTCCTTGGTGATGATGACCTCGGCGGCCTTCGCCATCAGCCGCTGCGCGAGCTGGCCCATCTCCAGGATGGTGGCGTGCAGGTCGTGCGGGACCGCGCGCGCCGGGAAGCGCAGCCGGGCCAGCTTCGCCACGTGCTGCGCCAGGTCGCCGGACCGCTCCAGGTCGGCCGACATGCGCAGGGACGTGACGACGATACGCAGGTCGGTGGCCACCGGCTGCTGCCGGGCCAGCAGGGCTATCGCCCGTGCCTCAAGGTCGTGCTGGAGTTCGTCGACCTTCTGGTCGGCCTCGATCACGTTCTCGGCCAGCTTGAGGTCGGAGTCGAGGATCGCCGTCGTGGCGCGCCCGATGGCCGATCCGACCAGCCGGGCCATCTCCACCAGTCCGTCGCCGATCGAGTCCAGTTCCTCGTGGTACGCGTCCCGCATCAGGGTTCCCTCTCGTACGTGTGTCCTTCGGTGGGTTTCCGGGGCCGGGGCCCGTGGTGAAACCAGGCGGTGTGAACCCCACGCTCCCACGGTCCGGCTCGTACGCGTCCGTTTGTGCCACCACAAATGAACCAATACTGGCTCCAAGGTGAACTCTGGGCGACGAGTGTTCGAGGTCGCACTCCGACGGCTGTGGGCATGTCGTACCCCATGCCTAACCTGGATGCATGGACGTGAACGCGGCGGTCGCCGCAGCAGCAGCGATCGCCGGGGTGCTCACCGGCGTCATCGCCATGCTGGCGTTCCGCTGGAGCGAGCGGGAGCAGAAGCGCCCGACACGGACCTCCCTGCACACGGACCCGGTGCTTCCGCCCGGTGTGGACACCGTGCTGTCCGTGCTCCGCTCCTCCGCCGTCGTGCTCGACGAGGCCGACGGCGTCGTCAAGGCCAGCTCGGCCGCGTACGCCCTCGGGCTGGTGCGCGGCGGCAAGCTGGCCGTGGAGCCCATGCTCCAGATGACGCGGGACACCCGGCGTGACGGGGAGATAAGGCAGGTCGAGCTGGATCTTCCCCGGCGCGGGACCGGCCGGGGCGAGGCACTGGCGGTGTCCGCGCGGGTGGCGCCGCTCGGCTCCAGACTGGTGCTGCTCCTGGTCGAGGACCTCACCGAGGCCCGCCGCATCGAGGCGGTACGCCGCGACTTCGTCGCGAACGTCAGCCATGAGCTGAAGACCCCGGTCGGCGCGCTGTCCCTGCTGTCGGAGGCCGTCATGGACGCCTCCGACGACCCGGAGGCCGTGCAGCGCTTCGCCGGCCGCATGCAGATCGAGGCGACCCGCCTGACCAACCTGGTCCAGGAGCTGATCGACCTGTCCCGGGTGCAGAACGACGACCCCCTGGAGGACGCCGAACCCGTCCGGGTCGACGAACTGGTCGCCGAGGCCATCGACCGCTGCCGCCACCAGGCCGGCACCAAGCAGATCACCATGGCCGCGGGCGGCACCGCCGACCTGCATGTCTGGGGGAACCGCGGGCAGCTCGCCGCCGCCCTCGGCAACCTCGTCGAGAACGCCGTCAACTACTCACCGGCGCGCACCCGCGTCGGCATCGCCGCCCGCCGGATCAGCGGGTCGGGCGGCGACCTGATCGAACTCGCGGTGACCGACCAGGGCATCGGCATCTCGGACAAGGACAAGGAGCGCATCTTCGAGCGCTTCTACCGCGTCGACCCGGCCCGCTCCCGGGCCACCGGTGGCACCGGTCTGGGTCTCGCGATCGTCAAGCACGTGGTCGCCTCGCACGGCGGGGAGGTCACGGTGTGGAGCGCCGAGAACCAGGGCTCCACGTTCACCCTGCGGCTGCCGGAGGCGGGTGCGGCCCGCGACCGCGCTCAGCAGCACCCCGACCTCGACGAAGAGGACGGGCAGTCCCCAACCCCAGATCCGACCGCGTACGAAACGCTTTCCGCCCCGGAGGTCCTTCCGTGACCCGAGTGCTCGTCGTCGAGGACGAGGAGTCCTTCTCCGACGCCCTGTCGTACATGCTCCGCAAGGAGGGCTTCGAGGTCGCCGTGGCGGCCACCGGGCCCGACGGACTCGACGAGTTCGAGCGCAACGGCGCCGACCTCGTCCTCCTCGACCTGATGCTGCCGGGCCTGCCCGGCACGGAGGTCTGCCGCCAGCTGCGCGGCCGCTCCAACGTCCCGGTGATCATGGTCACCGCCAAGGACAGCGAGATCGACAAGGTCGTCGGCCTGGAAATAGGAGCCGACGACTACGTCACCAAGCCGTTCTCCTCGCGTGAGCTGGTGGCCCGTATCCGGGCCGTGCTGCGCCGCCGCGGCGAGCCGGAGGAGGTCGCTCCGGCGGCCCTGGAGGCCGGCCCGGTCCGGATGGACGTCGACCGGCACGTGGTCACCGTCTCCGGCTCCAAGGTCGACCTGCCGCTCAAGGAGTTCGACCTGCTGGAGATGCTGCTGCGCAACGCCGGGCGCGTGCTGACCCGGATGCAGCTCATCGACCGCGTCTGGGGCGCCGACTACGTCGGCGACACCAAGACCCTGGACGTCCATGTCAAGCGCCTGCGCGCCAAGATCGAGCCCGACCCGGGCGCCCCGCGCTACCTGGTGACGGTCCGCGGTCTCGGCTACAAGTTTGAGCCGTAGACCTCAGCGCGCACACGTAGATCTCAGCGCACACGGTGAAGGGCGGCGCCCCGAAAGGCGCCGCCCTTTGCCGTACGGCGATGTCGTCACGGGTCGGCCCGGCGGCCGGGCCGGCCGCTCAGTGACCGGCCGGCGTGGCCGAGGCGGAGGCCGGGTCGCTCGCGGTGGCCTCGCCCGCCGTGGCCGACGGGTCCGCGGCGGTGCCGCTGTGCGACGGCTTGGCGCTGTTGCTCGCGGCGGCGCCCGGGGCCGCCGGGGCCGAGGTGGTGGCCGACGGGATCTCGCTCGGGCCCCAGGAGCTGAAGTAGCTCTCGGCGGGCACCACGAAGGCGCGCAGGCTCACATCACCGGCCTTGTTGAAGGTGAAGGTGATCTTCTGGGCGTTGCCGTCCTGGATCGCCTCGCGGCTGCTGGGCAGCACGGCGGAGGCGTTGTTCTTGCCGCCGAGGATCAGCGAGCCGCCCGGCGGGATGGTCAGCGACTGGCCCTTGGCGGGGGAGAGCTGGGCGGACTTGTTGGTGCCGGCGACGACGATCGACTGGAGGGTCTCGTCGGTGCTGCCGTCGTTGAAGATGGTCGCGGCGATCACCGCGGGGCCCGTGGACTGCAGCTCGGGCTGGGTCACGACGACCGCGTTCTGCACCTTGAGATCGCCGACCTTCGTGGCCGCGTTGTCCGGCTTGATCTCCAGGGTCTGGGAGTTGTTTCCGGCGCCGCACGCGGCGAGCGAGGCGATCGAGAACACGATGGCGGATGCGGCGAGGGCGCCGCGTCGAAGGCTGCTGCTCACGGCGGCGGCAACTCCTTGAACGCAGGGGCGGCTCCCTGATAAAGCCGCCCTAAGTATCTGTCGGCGCGCTCAGGTTACCGAGCCGTTCCCGCGCGCCCGCACCCGACCCTCCCCAAGCGCCCCGCATCCCTCCCGCAGGGGGTACGCCCACGCCGCACAAGTGACTCCCGAGTCACTTTGACTCCGTTTGGCTCCACGCTCGTCCGGCATTCACATAACAGGCGGCGCAAAATTTACGTGAAGGAATGCAGGGATGCTTCGGATATTGATCACGTACCGCTCGGCCGGACGGCTGTGATCAATTCCGGATTCGTCTCGTGCCCGGCTCAAGCCGCCGAACGGAGTAGCGGAAGTCGCACGCCTGGAACCGGACAAATGGGGACGTTCGTCCAGTCGGAGGTGCCTCCAGAGGTGTGCAACGCACGCGTTTCTCCCTGGCCGAAGAGGCGCTCCGACCTGCGAATACCTGCTTCCGGTGCCCCCGCGAAGCACGTTCCTGTCGCAGTTGTCAAGCCCCGAGATATGCCCTGACCTGCGAAAACGCCATTCAGAAGACGCCGTATCCGTGTTACCCTGGATAGCCACGGAAGGGGTACCTGTCACATGACGTTCAAGGTTGGCGACACCGTGGTCTATCCCCATCACGGGGCCGCGCTGATCGAGGCCATCGAAACTCGTCAGATCAAAGGCGTGGACAAGACCTACTTGGTGCTGAAGGTCGCCCAGGGTGACCTGACGGTGCGTGTGCCAGCGGACAATGCGGAGTTCGTCGGCGTGCGTGATGTGGTCGGTCAGGACGGGCTGGACCGGGTCTTCGAGGTGCTGCGCGCGCCGTACGCCGAGGAGCCCACGAACTGGTCGCGTCGATACAAGGCAAATCTGGAGAAGCTCGCCTCCGGCGATGTCATCAAGGTCGCGGAAGTCGTGCGTGACCTGTGGCGTCGCGAGCGCGAGCGCGGACTCTCCGCCGGTGAGAAGCGCATGCTCGCCAAGGCTCGTCAGATCCTGGTGAGCGAGTTGGCCCTCGCGGAGAACACCAACGAGGACAAGGCCGAGGCCCTGCTCGACGAGGTGCTCGCGTCCTGACACGAGGCAGGCTACGCCCGCTCTGCTCAGCACAGTGAAATGCCGCGGTGCCCGATGACGATCTTCTGTCGCCGGGCGCTGCGGCATGTCCGTCCCCACAGGCATCCGATATCCCGGATGTGCGTGGTGTCGTACGCCTCGGGGAAAAACCCCCGTGCACCGTGGGGAACCCCCGGATACTCGATGTGCCGGGCCCGGGCAGCAGGCTCGACCGGGGTCACGGAAGGGTCCGGTCAAGGCGTCGCGCCCGGCACTCTCCAGGCCATACCCACGTAGGCCGAGCACACAAACCTGACAGGAACCGATGTCTGACGTTTCGCGCCCTTCCCCCGCGCCGTCCCTCGTCGCCGCCGTGATTCCGGCCGCCGGCCGGGGCGTACGCCTCGGTCCGGGCGCTCCCAAGGCGCTCCGCACGCTGGGCGGCACCCCCATGCTCATCCACGCGACGCGCGCGCTCGCCGCGTCCCGTGCCGTCTCCCTCGTGGTCGTCGTGGCCCCGCCGGAAGGCGCCGCCGAGGTCAAGTCGCTGCTCGACGCGCACGCGCTGCCTGGGGGCACCGCCGGCGGTAGCTGGGGGAGCACGGACTTCCTGGTCGTGCCCGGCGGCGAGTCGCGCCGGGAGTCCGTGCGGCTCGGCCTCGACGCGCTGCCGCCGGAGTACGGCATCGTCCTCGTGCACGACGCGGCCCGCCCGCTGGTGCCGGTGGACACGGTGGACGGGGTGATCGAGGCGGTCCGGGACGGGGCGCACGCCGTCGTGCCCGCGCTGCCCCTCGCCGACACCGTCAAGGAGGTCGAGCCCGCCGCGCGGCCGGGCGCGCCCGAGCCGGTGGTGGCCACGCCCCCGCGGGCCAGGCTGCGCGCGGTGCAGACACCGCAGGGCTTCGACCGGCAGACGCTGGTGCGGGCCCACGAGTCGGTCACCGACGACGTGACCGACGACGCCGGCATGGTCGAGCGGCTCGGCGAGCAGGTCGTGGCCGTGCCGGGCCACGAGGAGGCGTTCAAGGTCACCCGCCCGCTGGACCTGGTCCTCGCCGAGGCGGTCCTCGCCCGCAGGAGGCTCAACGATGGCTTCTGACGCTTCCGGTACCTCGGGCGTCTTTGACGCTTCCGGCGCTGTCGAGCGGGGGCCGCTGCTGCCCCAGGTCGGCATCGGCACCGACATCCACGCCTTCGAGGAGGGCCGCGAACTGTGGTGCGCCGGCCTGAAGTGGGAGGGCGAGGGCCCCGGCCTCGCGGGCCACTCCGACGCGGACGTCGTCGCCCATGCCGCGTGCAACGCGCTGTTCTCCGCCGCCGGCCTCGGTGACCTGGGGCAGCACTTCGGCACCGGGCGCCCCGAGTGGTCCGGCGCGTCCGGCATCACGTTGCTCACGGAGGCGGCCCGCATCGTCCGCGCCGCCGGCTTTCGCATCGGCAACGTCGCGGTGCAGGTCGTCGGGGCCCGCCCGAAGATCGGCAAGCGTCGCGACGAGGCCCAGAAGATCCTCTCGGCGGCGGCCGGTGCCCCGGTCTCGGTCTCCGGCGCCACCACCGACGGCCTGGGCTTCCCGGGCCGGGACGAGGGACTGATGGCGATCGCCACGGCGCTCGTCGTGCGGGTGGATTGAGGGCGTGCGAGGGTACCCGCAGCATCACCGCATCGTCACCGCAGACCAGGAGGTACCCCGCATGTCCGCCGCCCTGTCCGACCGGCTCAAGGCCCTGCTCGACACCCCCGTCTTCATCGTGTTCGGCACGATCCAGCCCGACGGCAGCCCGCAGCTGTCCCCTGTGTGGGTGAAGCGGGACGGCGACCAGATCCTGATCTCCACGACGGCCGACCGCCGTAAGAAGCTCAACCTCGACCGCGACCCCCGGGTGAGCGTCGTCGTGCAGGACCCCGACTCGCCCTACGAGTACGCCGAGATCCGCGGCGTCGCCGAACTGACCACCGAGGGCGGCCAGGAACTCATCGACGAACTCAGCCTGAAGTACACGGGCAAGAAGTACGCCGAGTTCAACCCCGCGTCGGCCCAGGACGCCGAGCGGGTGGTGGTGCGGATCACCCCGCGCAGGGTCGCCGGCTCCGTGTGACCCGCGCGCGATCCGCCGCCGATCGCACCGGGCCCCGCGCGCGATCCGCGCGGTGGCGCACGCGATGTCACGAATGCGCGGCCCTTGGGCGCAAGGTCGCGAGGCACTGCCCCGCGCCCACTACCCTGGAGTGGTGACCATTCGCCTGTACGACACCAGCGCCCGGCAGATCCGTGACTTCACCCCGCTCAAGCCGGGTTGTGTCTCGATCTACCTGTGTGGCGCCACCGTGCAGGCGGCACCGCACATCGGGCACATCAGGTCGGGCCTCAACTTCGACATCATGCGCCGCTGGTTCGAGTACCGCGGCTATGCCGTGACCTTCATCAGGAACGTCACGGACATCGACGACAAGATCATCGCCAAGGCCCGGGAACAGGGCCGGCCGTGGTGGTCGATCGGGTACGAGAACGAGCGCGCGTTCAACGACGGCTATCAGGCGCTGGGCTGCCTGCCGCCGACGTACGAGCCGCGCGCCACCGGCCATGTGCCAGAGATGGTCGAGATGATGCAGGGGCTCGTCGAGCGCGGGCACGCCTACGCGGCGGACGGCAATGTCTACTTCGACGTGCGGTCCTTCCCGCAGTACCTGGAGCTGTCCCGGCAGGAGCTGGACAACCTCCAGCAGCCCGCCGGCGCGGGCGAGACCGGCAAACGGGACCCGCGTGACTTCGCCATGTGGAAGGCCGCCAAGCCCGGCGAGCCGACCTGGCCCACGCCGTGGGGGCCCG
Source organism: Streptomyces sp. NPDC004629 (assembly GCF_042873595.1). NCBI lineage: Bacteria > Bacillati > Actinomycetota > Actinomycetes > Kitasatosporales > Streptomycetaceae > Streptomyces > Streptomyces sp. NPDC004629. Next base: position 91,208 of record NZ_JBIALO010000014.1, read on the forward strand.
GACGCCCGGGCTGGCACCTGGAGTGCTCCGCCATGGCGCACAAGTACCTGGGCGCCGCGTTCGACATCCACGGCGGCGGTCTCGACCTGATCTTCCCGCACCACGAGAACGAGATCGCCCAGGCCAAGGCGTACGGCGACGACTTCGCCCAGTACTGGGTGCACAACGCCTGGGTGACCATGGCCGGCGACAAGATGTCCAAGTCGCTGGGCAATTCGGTTCTCGTCTCCGAGATGGTCAAGCAGTGGCGGCCGATCGTGCTGCGCTACTACCTCGGCTCCCCGCACTACCGCTCGATGATCGAGTACAGCGAGGAGTCGCTGCGCGAGGCCGAATCGGCGTTCGCGCGGATCGAGGGCTTCGTGCAGCGCGTGATGGAGAAGGCCGGGGGAGTCGTCGAGCCCGCGGCCGAGGTCCCGCCCGCCTTCGCCGAGGCGATGGACGACGACCTGGGCGTCCCGCAGGCCCTCGCGGTCGTGCACACCACCGTCCGGCAGGGCAACTCCGCCCTCGCCGCCGACGACAAGGAGGCCGCCGTGGCCCGGCTCGCCGAGGTGCGGGCCATGCTCGGCGTCCTCGGCCTGGACCCGCTGGACGCGCACTGGGCCGGCGAGGCCGACCGCGGCGAGGACCTGCACGGCGTGGTGGACAGCCTGGTACGGCTCGTCCTGGACCAGCGCGAGTCCGCCCGCGCCCGCAAGGACTGGGCCACCGCGGACGCCATCCGCGACCAGCTCAACCAGACCGGCCTCGTCATCGAGGACAGCCCGCAGGGTCCCCGCTGGAGCCTCGGCCCGCGCTGAGCCCGCCGGGAACCCGGTGATCGACGGTGCCGCCCGGCCGTCCGGGCGGCACACCGCACAGACGTATGTACGACGCTTCAACAGACAGGTAGTGGGTCATGGCCGCGAACAACCGCCGCATGTCCGGCAAGAAGGGCGCGCAGGTCGGCAGCGGCGGCAAGCGGCGCCGGGGCCTGGAGGGCAAGGGACCGACCCCGCCCGCCGAGATGCGCAAGGGGCACGCCAAGCAGCGCGCCGCCGCGGCGCGCACCCGCCGCACGCAGGGCCGTCCGCCGCAGCGCCGGGGCGCCGGAAGGTCGTCGTCCGAACTGGTCGTCGGCCGCAACCCGGTCGTCGAGGCGCTGCGCGAGGGCGTGCCCGCCTCCACCCTGTACGTGCAGCAGTTCATCGACAGCGACGAGCGGGTCCGTGAGGCCCTGCAACTCGCCGCCGAGCGCGGCGGCATCAACCTCATGGAGGCGCCGCGCCCCGAACTGGACCGGATGACGAACGGCCTCAACCACCAGGGGCTGGTGCTGCAGGTCCCGCCGTACGAGTACGCCCATCCGGAGGACCTGGTCGACGCCGCCCACGACGCGGGCGAGGACCCGCTGATCGTGACCCTCGACGGGGTGACCGACCCGCGCAACCTCGGTGCCGTCGTCCGCTCCGTCTCCGCCTTCGGCGGGCACGGTGTCGTCGTCCCCGAGCGCCGCGCGGCCGGCATGACCGCCGGCGCCTGGAAGACGTCCGCCGGTGCGGCCGCCCGTACACCCGTCGCCCGCGCCACCAATCTGACCCGTGCCCTGGAGGCGTACAAGAAGGCCGGGCTGGTCGTCGTCGGCCTCGCCGCCGACGGGGAGGCCGAACTCGGCGCCCTGGACGCCCTGGACGGCCCGGTCGTGATCGTCGTCGGCAGCGAGGGCAAGGGCCTGTCCCGACTGGTCGGCGAGACCTGCGACTTCCGGGTCCGCATCCCCATGCCGGGCGGCGCCGAGTCGCTGAACGCGGGCGTGGCGGCCGGCATCGTGCTGTACGAGACGGCTCGCCGACGGGCCTGAACGCGCATGCGTCAGTCCACCCGTACGGATTAATTCCGGCGTCCAGGACATGCTTGACGCGGTCCGGACAGATCCGCCGGGTCCAGGCAGTGTCCTAACTCCGCATCACTCGGTTAGATGAGTGTGGACACCAGAACACCCCGCACACCCACGGGGGACCGCTCGTCGGGATTCGACGACGCTCCCGCGCTGAGCATGGTGAAGGTGCCGAGCGATCCGGCGCAGGTCATCGTCAACCACGCGAGCTTCCGCGTGCAGCTGGGCGCCTCGACATGGCGTAGCCAATACCCGCGCATCGGCGGGCAGTCGCGCGCCGCCCAGGACACCGCGCGCGTCCCCGTCGGCGGCGCCGCGGGTGGCGTGGGCCCGGCCGTGGCGCGGCGCCGACCGGTCATCTGGAGCGGCCGCTCGGCCCCCGACGACAGTGGCGCCCACCGGCTGCTCCAGGCGGTGCGGGGCGGCAGCGTCCGCCACGCCGACGAGCCGTCCCTCGACATCGCGGGCACCCAGGTCATCCCGCGGATCGGCACCGACTACGGCACGTACGGCGGCTATGGCGGCTACGGCGGCTACGACGACCTCGACCGGACCGTCGAGACGCCCGTGGTCGGCCACCAGCGCACGCCCGGCTCCGGCGAGACCAGACTGCTGCCGCACATGCGGACCGTCGGCAGCGCGTACGACGAACCCGGCTACGCCGACGAGCAGTTCGAGGACTTCGACGAACCGGCCGGGACGGACGAGGCGCCCTCGGGCAAGCGGCACGGCGACGACCCGGCCCGGCACGCGTACTACCCCGGCCGCCGGATGAACCTCGGCGTCGTCCTGCTCCCGCTGCGCATCTTCCTCGGCTTCATCTCCGTCTACGCCGGCATGGGCAAGCTCTGCGACCCCGTCTACTTCGACGGCGGCAAGCGCGGCTCGATGGTGAAGTGGCTCAACACCCTGCACCCCTGGGACGTCGCCGAGCCGCTGCGCCAGTTCGCCCTGCAGCACCCCGTCGGCTCCGGGCTGGTCATCGCCTTCCTCCAGGTCGTCGTGGGCGTCCTCACGATCCTGGGCTGCTGGCAGCGGGTCGCCGCGGTGGTCGGCGTCGGGCTCTCGGCCGCGCTGATCGTCACCGTCAGCTGGAAGACCGTCCCCGCCTACGACGCGCCCGACATCATCTACCTCGCCGCCTGGTCCCCGCTGATCATCGCCGGCGCGCCCGTCTACTCCGTCGACGGGCGGCTCGCCGGCCGGGCCTGGCGCACCCTCGGGCCGCGCTCCGACATCTGGGAGCTGCGCCGCTATGTGCTGCGCCGGGGCGCCCTCGTCACCGCCGTCACCGTGGGCCTCACCCTGCTCATCGGTTCTCTCCTCGGCGGTGCCGTGCGTGACTCCAGCCGGGTGGTGGTGCCCCGACCCGGCGAGGCCCCGCGCAACAACGTGCCCGGCTCGCCGCTCCCCGACGAGTCCGGCAGCGGGCACTCGACCAGTCCGTCGGCCTCCAACGCGCCGAGCGGGGGTGCCACGGCCGGCGCCGACCCGTCCGGGTCCGGTGCGGCGACCACCCCGGGCGCGGCCCACTCGTCCGGTACCGCCACCGGCGGCTCACCGAGCCAGACCCAGGGTGCCGTGGGTCAGGCCCCGCCGCGGCGGACCTCGCCGGCCGGGCAGGCCCCGAGCACCAGCGCGGGCCCCAGCTCCGGCGGCACGCAGACCGGCGGCTCGGGCGGTTCCGGCGGCGCCGGCGGCTCGGACGGTTCGCCCGGCGGCACGGGCGGCTCGGGCGGTACGGGCGGCTCGGACGGCGGCGGCTCCTCCACCTCGGGCCAGTCGGGCCGTCTGGTCGGCGGCCTCCTCGGCTGACCCCCGCCCCGGCAGGCCCACACAAGGGGTCCGGCACCATCCATGGCGCCGGACCCCTTCGCCATACCTGAACGCCCATCCACACAGCCCTGCCGAAGCCGCCCACGGCAGGGGGCTGTGGCTGTGTGCTGGGGTGAGCGTCCGCGGTAGGGGGCTGTGGCTGTGTGCTGGGGTGAGCCCGTGGAGGGGGGAGCCGTGGGACGGGGGGCCGACCGCGCCGTAGGGGCCTCGTACCCCTGGGACTCCCGGGCGGGGCCTCCCGTGCTGTGGGGGCCTCGTGTCCCGAGGGCTCCCGGTGGGGGCATTCCGTGCTGGAGGGGCCGTCCGCCGGGGCGCACCGGGGCGTGACGGGTCTCGTGGCCCTGGGGCTTTGGGGTGGGGCGGGGGCGGTGGGGCTCAGTGGCCCAGGGTTGTCAGTTCCTTGGCCGCTTCCGTGAGGTCCTTCGCGGTGTCGATGGCGCGCCAGTAGGCGCCGTGGGGGATCGGGAAGCCGGCCAGGCGGCGTTCGCGGGCCAGGCGCGGGAACGTGGTGCGCTCGTGGTCGCCCCGCTCGGGCAGCATCGTGGCGAACTCCGACGAGAACACATACACACCCGCGTTGATCTCGAAGGTCGACGGGGGCGCCTCGATGAAGTCCGTGATGTGGCCGAAGCCGTCCGTCTTGACGGCGCCCCACGGGATGCGCGGCCGGGCCAGGGCGAGGGTCGCGACGGCGTCGCGCTCGGCGTGGAAGTCCGCCATCTCACGCAGCGAGAAACGGGTCCAGATGTCACCGTTGGTGGCGTACCAGGGCCGGTCGGGGTGGGGGAGACGGGCCGCCGCGTACTTCAGCCCGCCGCCGCGGCCGAGCGGCTCGCTCTCCACGACGGTGCTGACGCGGACCGGCAGGTCGGCCGTGTCCAGCCACTTCTGCAGCACCTCGGCGAGGTGCCCGCAGGAGACCACCACGTCCGTGACGCCCTCCTCGGCGAGCCAGGAAAGCTGGTGGCCGATGATCGGGGTGCCCGTGCCGGGGATCTCGACCATCGGCTTGGGCCGGTCGTCGGTGTAGGGGCGCAACCGGGAGCCCTGGCCGCCGGCCAGGACGACGGCTTGGGTGGGGCGCGACGCGGCGTTCGGATCGGTCATGTCCGAACTGTACGTGGCGCCCCACCCGTGGGGGTCGGTCGCGATCGGCTCCTCGGGCAGCCGTTACCCACTTCTCGACGGCCGCTTGCCCAGGCGGTGGTGCGGCTAGCCGTGCGCGGTCAGCACCCCGGAGGCGAAGGAGGTGTCGCAGACGGGGCGGGCGTACGACTGCGCGCGTGAGGCGCCGTACATGCGCACGGCCGCCTGGCCGAGGGCGCGGGCGATGGACGTGCAGTGCCTGGCCAGCGACGGGCGGCCGTTGACGGCCTGCTGGAGGTGGGTGAGGACCGCGCCCGGGTTCTTCTCCTGCAGTTCGGCCATCAGCTGGTCGCGCAGTACGTCCTGCGGCGCGCGCTGCACGGTCCGGACGGAGCTGCTCACCGAGGAGACGTCGGAGGCGGTGAGCACCGAGTTCGAGGGGTTCCCCGACCAGTTGACTCGGGTGACCGCGAGGGTCCCGGAGAGCACCAGGACGACGGGCAGGACGAGGGCGAGGGTGCGGCCGATCCGGCGGGCGGGGCCCCGGCGACCGCGCCGCGTCTGTTGGGTGGTGGAGTGCTTCACGCGTGTGAGAGTAGCGCCCGGTGATGATTTGGCGACATTTGGTCACCGGTTCGAGGGACAGAGAAGTGCCCTTTCCCATGTGAGGAGTTGACGCACACTGCTCGAAATGCACTCCTTTGCCGGGGAATTTGTCGACAACGGAAAGGGCCCCGCAGCAGCCTGCGGGGCCCTGATTCGTCAACCTGAGTGAATTACCCGGGATTCTTCCGCTCCGAGGGGAGGCCGTGCGGAGGTCAGTCGGAGAGCCGCTCGCCCGTGGAGGTCGAGAACACGTGGGCCTCGCCCGGCCGCGGCACGACGTGCACCTTCGTGCCCTTCTCGGGGACGGAGCGGCTGTTGACGCGGACGACCAGGTCCTTCTGCGTGCCGCCGACCTCGACGGAGCCGTAGACGTAGCCGTCGGCGCCGGTCTCCTCGACGACGTTCACCGAGACCGCAAGGCCCGCCGGGGCGTCCTCGCTGTCCTTGGACAGGGACGCGCTGGCGCCGCCGTTGTGCTCGACCACGTCGAAGTGCTCGGGGCGCACGCCGACCGTGACCGTCTTGTCACCCTTGTCGGTGGCGGCCTTCAGCGCCTCGCGGTTGACCGGGACGACGCTGTTGCCGAACTTCACGCCGCCGTCGGTGATCGGCACCTCGATCAGGTTCATGGCCGGGGAGCCGATGAAGCCGGCGACGAACAGGTTGGCCGGGCGGTCGTACATGCTGCGCGGCGAGTCGACCTGCTGGAGCAGACCGTCCTTGAGGACCGCCACGCGGTCGCCCATCGTCATGGCCTCGACCTGGTCGTGGGTGACGTAGACGGTGGTGATGCCGAGGCGGCGCTGGAGCGACGCGATCTGCGTACGGGTGGAGACGCGGAGCTTGGCGTCCAGGTTGGACAGCGGCTCGTCCATGAGGAAGACCTGCGGCTCGCGGACGATGGCGCGGCCCATGGCGACACGCTGACGCTGACCGCCGGAGAGCGCCTTCGGCTTGCGGTCCAGGTACTCGGTGAGGTCGAGGATCTTCGCGGCCTCTTCGACCTTCTGCCGGATCTCCGCCTTGTTGACGCCGGCGATCTTGAGCGCGAAGCCCATGTTGTCGGCGACCGTCATGTGGGGGTAGAGCGCGTAGTTCTGGAACACCATGGCGATGTCCCGGTCCTTCGGCGGCAGGTGGGTGACGTCGCGCTCGCCGATGCGGATGGCGCCGCCGTTGACGTCCTCCAGACCGGCGAGCATCCGCAGGGAGGTGGACTTGCCGCAGCCGGACGGGCCGACCAGGACGAGGAACTCGCCGTCCTCGATCGCGATGTCGAGCGAGTCGACGGCGGGCTTCTCGGAACCCGGGTAGATCCGGGTCGCCTTGTCGAACGTAACAGTGGCCATGGTGAGCAGGCCCCCTTCTACCGGCAGGAACGTGCCGGACGATCCGAGTAGGAAGGTGGATGGTGTAGTCCACGCGAGTGGACTGGGTCAGGACGGTACCTGGCGTTTCCCTGATCTGTCAGTACCTGGGGGACTGTGAACTTCGCGGAAATTTTCGACAAGGCGCCCCGGGGACCTGGGTACACTGCACGAGCGCGCATCCGCACGCCTCCTTAGCTCAGCTGGTCAGAGCGCCGCTCTTGTAAAGCGAAGGTCGTCGGTTCGAATCCGACAGGGGGCTCAGGGAAGCCCACTCTGACCTGGGGTTTTTCCCGGCTGAGAGGCTTTGTGCGGCCTCGGACTCCTCGTCCGGGGCCGTTCGCGCGCCGGTCCGCCGCGGTCCCGGCTGCCTGCTCCGTCGGCCGTGCGGGAGCCTCCGGCGGACGAGCCCGTCGAAGAAGTCGTCCTGCGTGCCGGCGACAGGCTGTGCCTGCCCCGGGGCCGGCGGCATGCGGTGGAGGCCGCCGGGGGCGGCTCCCTGCCCTGACGGGCGGGCTCCGGACAACGACCGGCGCGGATCTGCCGGGCCGGCTCTCGGACCGGCCGCGGACCTCGGAAACCGTACGTGCGCACCGGCCGTCCTCGCTCCCTCCGCCGCGGGAACCGGCCGCCTGCCCCGAACTCCTCCGCAAGGAGGTCACGGCGCCCACGGCGTCCACGGGGCCCTCCAACGAAAGCGGGACCGGGGGCTTCCCCACCGTGCGGGACGGCGTCGAACCGGGCCGTCCCATGCCGTCACCGCCGTTCCTGCATGCCGCGCGACGACCTGCGTGTCCGGCTCGGCGCCGCCCGGATCCGGCCGGCCGGCGATGCGTTCAGCCGGCGATCCGCTCCGGATCGAGCACCACAGGCAGCTCGGCGAGTCCGCGGAACGCCGGGAAGGGCACGGTCAGCCAGCGCACCTCGTGCGGGGGCACAGCCAGCGTGATCTCGGGGTACCGGCGGAACAGCGTGGTGAGCGCGATGTGCATCTCCAGGCGGGCCAGCGGCGCTCCGATGCAGTAGTGGGGGCCGTGGCCGAACGCCAGATGGGGCTGACCTCCGGTACGCGTGACGTCGAGCCGGTCGGGCTCGGCGTACACCTGCGGGTCGCGGTTCGTGGCGGTGATGGCGATCTGGACGAGCGCCCCCTTGGGGATCACCACACCGCGCATCGGGATGTCTTCGGTGGCGTGGCGGAAGGTGGAGCTTTCCACCGACCCCTCGTACCGCAGCAGTTCCTCCACAGCCTGCTTCAGGGCCTCGGGGTTCGCGAGGGCCTCGCGGCGCTGGTCCGGCTTCGAGAGCAGGTGGTACACGGCGTTGCCGATGAGGTACGCGGTGGTCTTGTGGCCCGCGAAGAACAGCACCCACGCCGTCGAGACCAGCTCATGGTCCGTCAGGGCGCCGTCCTGGTCCTGGGCCGCGATGAGCGCGCTCATCAGGTCGTCGCCGGGCGTGCTGCGCTTGCGCGCCACGAGGTCGACCAGGAGGTCGCGCAGCTTCCCCTCGGCCTCCTCCAATGCCTTCTTCGCCTCCGGGCCGAATCCGGTCTTCGCCACGGTCACCGCCCACTGGTGGGCGCGCTCGCGCTCGTCCTCCGGCACGCCGAGGAGTTCGCAGATGACCTGGAGCGGCAGCGGGAACGCGAAGTTCGGGAGCAGGTCGACGGACGCGTCGGTCGGGCAGCGCTCCAGCAGTTCTTCGGTGACCTGCTGGATACGCGGGCGCAGCGACTCCACCCGGCGCGGTGTGAAGGCGCCCTGCACGATCCGCCGTAGCCGGGTGTGCTTGGGCGGGTCGGAGAACAGCATGTTGTCGTCGAGCGCGATGGAGGAGTCGCCGAAGATGCGTTGGTACGCATCGAGGGCGCCGTACATGTCCTTGCTCAGCCGCGGGTCGGCCAGCGCGGCGCGCGCGTCGTCGTAACGGGTGATCAGGTAGGTCTCCACGCCGTGCGGTGGCTTCAGCGGGCACACCGGGGCGCTCTCCCTCAACTCCGCATACACGGGGTGCGGGTTGGCGCGGAAGTCGGGTGTGCATCGGGAGGCGGCGGCCACGGGGTCCGCGGATCCGGGTTCGGTGTGCATGGGTGTGTGCGTCATGGCCTCGACGGTTCCCGGCGGGCCGCCGCCAGCAAACGTCCTTAGCCCGTCCGGAGCGGCGCTCGGACGTGGGGTCGCGATCGGAGCAACAGAAGGTGCGGGGCCCGTGGAGCGGGCGAAAAGTTGATGCCGATTGGAAACGCCCCGAGTCGCCGTTTTTTGGGGGGTTCGGGGCGTTCGGCTTCGGACGACCGACGATGACGAAAGATGATAGGGGATCAGTCGATGAGCAAACGAGCCGTGGAATCCGTACCGGTTCTGGTGGTAGGCGGCTCCTTGGTGGGCCTGTCCACGTCAGTCTTTCTCAGTCGCCTCGGCGTCGAGCACCTTCTCGTCGAGCGTCACGCCGCGACGTCCACTCACCCTCGCGGCCGTGGGAACAACCTGCGCACCATGGAGCTGTTCCGGACCGCGGGCGTCGAGCAGGACATCCGCGCCGCGGCGGGCGCCCTGGCGGGAAACGACGGCGTCCTCCAGGTGAGCACGCTCTCGGGCGGCGACCGCCGGTGGATCGTCAAGGCGATCGACACGGGTCCGGCCCTGTCGCAGATCACCTCGTCCGGCTGGTGTCTGTGCAGTCAGAACGACCTTGAGCCCGTCCTCCTGCGCTACGCCCGCTCCCTCGGCGGCGACATCCGCTTCGGCACCGAGCTGGTCTCCTTCACACAGGACGCCGAAGGGGTGCACGCGGAGGTACGGGACCGTGACAGCGGCGAGACGCGCATCGTGCACGCCCAATACCTCGTGGCCGCCGACGGGCCCCGCAGCCCGGTGCGCGAGCGGCTGGGCATCACCCAGACGGGACCGGGCGCGCTGTTCCACAACGTGAGCATCACGTTCCGCAGCAAGAAGCTGCAGGACGTCGTCGGCGACCGGCACTTCGTCGTCTGCTACGTCACCGATCCCGCCGGCGAGGGTGCCCTGCTGCCGGTGGACAACCGCGAGCGGTGGGTCTTCCACGCCCCCTGGGCCCGGGACCAGGGCGAGACGCTGGACGACTTCACCGATGCGCGTATCGTCGCCCACATCCGTGCCGCGGCGGGCGTCCCCGACCTCGACGTCGAGGTCACCGGCAAGGCCCCCTGGCATGCGGCGGACCGCGTGGCCGACAGCTACGGCGAGGGCCGGGTCTTCCTGGCCGGTGACTCGGCGCACGAGATGCCCCCCACCGGGGCCTTCGGCTCCAACACCGGTATCCAGGACGCCCACAACCTCGCCTGGAAGATCGCGGCCGTCCTGCGCGGCTGGGCCGGACCGGGGCTGCTCGACACGTATCAGACGGAACGTCGGCCGGTCGCGCTCGCGACGACCGCACGCGCCCTGTTCCAGGCGGGCGAGGAAGAGCACCCGGGCTACACCCCGGAGAAGCGCAAGGACGATCCGGCGGATGCCCTGACAGTGGCCTTGTGCTACCGCTACCCGTCGGGCGCCGTCGTCGGCGCCGACCCGGACGCCGCGATCGTGCCCGCCGAGTTCCGGCTGGGCGGCGCCCCCGGGAGCCGCGCTCCCCACATGTGGGTGACCGCCCGGGACGGCCGGCGGATCTCCACCCTGGACCTCTACGAACGGTCCTTCGTCGTCCTCACCGGCCCCGGAGGCGATGCATGGCGCACCGCGGCCCGCGGCGTCACCGCACGCCTCGGCATCCCGGTGGAAGGCTACGTCGTCGGCGCGGACCACGACCTGGTACCCGAGGACGGGGCCGACTGGGCGGCGCTGCACGGCACGGCGGAGTCCGGTGCCGTCCTGGTCCGCCCCGACGGCTTCGTGGCATGGCGGTCGCCCGGGCTCGTAGCGGACCCGGAAGGGGCCCTCGCGGACACGCTGATGACGGTGCTTCGCCGCGAGACGCCACCGGACGCCGCGGCTGAGCCGCGGGGGACGACCGCGACGGGGCAGCCCCTGGCGACGACATCCGACGGGCGTGTCTGAGCGCCTCCACCCGAACGCCGCTTCTGAACACCGCTTCTGAACGAAGAAAGAGCCCACCATGATATCCACTGACCTCAGTCACCTCTCAGGGTCTGCCCCGGCCGACGACGACGCCCGAACCTCCCGTGTGGACGTCCACCACCACTTCACCGCGCCTGCCTGGCTCGACTGGGCCGAGGCGCAGGGCCTGGTCCGGCGCGACAGACTGCCCTGGTGGACCCGCTGGGACCTGGACTCCGCGCTCGCCCTCATGGACCGCACGGGGATCCGCACCACCGTCATGACCGTGGCCATGCTCGGCCGCATCCAGGAGCGCGGCAAGCGAGAGGAGAGCGCACGGGTCGCGCTGCAGGCGGCGGCGGAAGTCGCCGCGAGCCACCCCACCCGCTTCACCTTCTTCACGCCGGTCTTCCTCGACGACCTCGACCTGTCGAGTTGGTCGCTGAAGTACGGCCTCGACGACCTCGGCGCCGTCGGGGTGAGCACACGCACCAGCGCGGGCGGTGTCTATCTCGGCGACCCCTCCCACGACCGCCTCCTCGCCGAACTGAACGACCGCTCCGCGGTCATCAGCACGCATCCGATGGATGTACCCGGTGGCAACGCCGACGGGGCGGGCGTGCCGGGCCTGCCGCCGTTCATGTGCGACTTCCTCATGGACACGACTCGCGCGGCGATCAACCTCATCCTCAACGGCGTCCTCGACCGCTACCCCGACATCACCTTCGTCCTCCCGCACGGCGGCGGCTTCCTCCCCTATATGGCCACCCGCCTGGAACTCCTCAGCGACCACCTCACCCCCGAGATCGAACCGTCCCGGATACGCGACTACCTGCACCGCTTCTACTTCGACACGGCGGGCCCCATGTCCCCGTCGTCGACCCCCACCCTCATGGCCACGGTCGACCCCGCCCGGATCCTCTACGGCACCGACTGGCCGCCCACCCCCGCCCACATCGTCTCCGACATCGCGGCACCGGCCCTGGACAGCGACCCGGCCATCGCCGACCACCAGCTCCGCGGCATCAACCGGGACAACGCGCTGCGCCTGATACCCGCGCTCGTACGGGCCTGAGCCGGTCGCTCCGGCCAGGCGCTGATCCCGGTGCCGTCGCGGAGCAGTACCCGTTGCCGGGCGGGTGATTCCCGGCAGCCTCGGCCCGACCGGCGGCGCCGTCCACGGCAGGACCTGGGACCCGGCCGTGCCGTTCCGGGTGGTTCCCCGATGAGCCTGCGCGGCCACGGCTCCGGATGATGAAGGCCACCCGTGCCCTTGCGGCGCGGGTGGCCCTCGTGTCACCGGTACTGCCGGTGTCGCCGTCTCAGCTCGTGCGCAGGACTTCCTTGAGGACGCCGCGCAGCTCTGCCTCCGGGTCCGCCACCGCGCCGGAGGACCGCCAGGCCACGAACCCGTCCGGCCGCACCAGGACGGCACCGTCGGCCGTCGTGCCGTGCAGCCGCGTCCAGTCGGCCGGTCCGGCGGCGCTCTCCGTGTCGTATGTCAGGTCCGCGTCGGCGCCCGGTCCGATCCGGTAGGCGTCGAGCCGTACGCCGTCCTGCTCGGCGATCCGGCGGGCCGCGGTGTACCAGCCCGCGTCGTCCGGGGCGTCGGCGAGCAGGACCATGGAGCGCTCGTACAGGTCGATGGTGGAGACCCGCTCGCCGTCGCGGCGCAGCCACAGGTGCGGGGCGCGGCTGCCGGGCTGTCCGGCCAGGCGCAACTCCTCGGGGACGACCGGCTGTTCGGGGTCGGCGCCGACGACGGCGCCCTGCGGGTAGTGGTAGCCGAGGACGACGTTGAGGATGCCGCCGCGCCGGCCGCCGCCGACGCCGGGGGCCGGGACGAAGCCGGGGTGGCTGTGCTCGACCGAGCGGGCGGAGGCGCGGGCGCTGGTCGCCAGGGCCACCGGGCGGCGCTCGGTGCCGTAGGTCTCCAGCAGGCCGGGACCGGCCCAGCCGTCCAGCACCGCGGCCAGCTTCCAGGCCAGGTTGTGGGCGTCCTGGACACCGGTGTTGCAGCCGAACGCCCCGGTGGGGGACATCTCGTGGGCGGAGTCACCGGCGAGGAACACCCGGCCGGACGCGTACCGGTCGGCGACCCGTTCGGCCGCGCGCCACGACGCCTTTCCGGTGATTTCCACATCGAGGTCGGGGACGCCGACGGCCCGCCGGATGTGCCGCTGGAGGCGTTCCTCGGTGAACTCCTCCAGCGTCTCGCCGTGCTCCGGATGCCACGGTGCGTGGAAGACCCAGCGTTCCTGGTTGTCGATCGGGAGCAACGCCCCGTCCGCCTCCGGGTTGTTGAGGTAGCAGCAGATGAAGTGCCGGTCGCCGACCACGTCGGCGAGCACTTTGGACCGGAAGGTGACGCTGACGCTGGCGAACAGGTCACCTGGTCCCGACTGTCCGATGCCGAGGCTGTGGCGCACCGGGCTGCGCGGGCCGTCCGCCGCGATCAGGTAGTCCGCGCGGACCGTGTACTGCTCGTCGGTGGTGCGGTCGAGGACGGTGGCCGTCACCCCTTCGGCGTCCTGCTCGAAGGACTCCATCCGGTGGGAGTAGCGCAGGTCGCCGCCGAGTGCGCGGGCGCTCTGAAGGAGTACCGGTTCGAGGTCGTTCTGGCTGCACAGGCACCAGCCGGTGGGGCTGAACCGGGCGAGTCCGCCGCCCGGGTCGATGTGCTTGAACAGCCATTCTCCGGCGTCGCCGACCAGTGTGGGGGTCTGCAGGATGCCGTGGTTGTCGGCGAGCAGCGAGGCCGCCGCCTTGATGTCCGGCTCGATGCCGGCCACCCGGAACAGTTCCATCGTCCGTACGTTGTTGCCCCGTCCGCGTGGATGGGTCGAGGTGCCGGAGTGCCGCTCGACCAGCATGTGCTGCACACCGAGACGGCCCAGGAACAGGGACAAGGACAGGCCCACCAAAGAGCCGCCCACGATGAGGACGGGAATCCGGTGGTTGGCTTTTTGATGCATCGAAGTCTCCATGGGCAGAGGTGCGCCGATGGGCGCCTGTGATTTTCCATGCCCTCTGGGGGCGGCTCGGTGCGTCTCGGCGTTCCCAATCACCCGCGTGGTTCACAGCCTTGGGCGGGCGGCTCAGAGCGTCTTCGCGGGGCCCATCACCCGCGTGGTTCATACGAGTCGCGCGCTCCTGGGGACCGGCACAGGATCAAGGAACGCTGACGTCGCGTCATCATCGGCCGGCGTCCGCATCTGCACCCGAAGGAGATGTACGCAGATGACCACCATGGCTGAACGTGTGTCAGAAGAGCTGACACGACAGATGTCGAAAGTCTCCCAGTCCGTGTTCGACGGCTCCCGGCTGCGGGTCGTCCTGCTGGTCGACGTCTACGACGGAGCCCAGCAGCAGTTCCTGAAGGCGTACGAGAAACTGTGCAACCAGGTTGCGTCCGTGCCCGGCCACGTCAGCGACCAACTCTGCCAGTCCATCGAGAATCCCTCCCAATGGCTCATCTCAAGCGAGTGGGAGAGCGCCCCGCCGTTCCTCGACTGGGTGAACAGCGAGGAACATGTGGAGATGGTGAAGCCGCTGCACGGCTGCGTCCGGGACACCCGGTCGCTGCGCTTCCACGTCGTGCGGGAGACCGGGGTGGGTGTAGAGCGGTCGCCGCAGCGCCGGCTGCAGAACTCGCCGCGGATCGGTGATGGGCTGATCCGGCACGCGCTGACCTTCACGGTCCGGCCGGGCAGCGAGGAGAAGGTCGAGAAGATCCTCGCGGACTACCGCTCGCCCGAGCCGCGGGTCGACGACAGCACACGGCTGTGCCGGACCTCCCTGTTCATGCACGGCAACCGGGTGGTGCGGGCCATCGAGGTACGCGGCGACCTGCTCGCGGCACTGCGGCACGTCGCCCGGCAGCCCGAGGTGCGCGCGGTCGAGGAGGCCATCAACCCGTACCTGGAGCAGGACCGGGACCTCAACGACCAGGAGTCGGCGCGGATCTTCTTCACCCGGGCGGCACTGCCGGCCGTGCACCACGTGACGACGGACGGGATGGCCTGGGGCGAGCGGTGCGCCCTGTACTACCCGGCGGTGCCCGGCCGCGGCATGCGGCTGGCCGAATTGCTCGCCCAGTACGACGAGATGGTCGCCGAGGACCCGACCAGCCCGGTGCTGCGCAGCACGATCTTCCAGCGCGACGACGTCGTGGTGCGGCTGCTCGACCTGCGCGAGGAGAGCGGCCTCCAGCCCGTGGTGCCTCCGTCGGCGCACGCGGCCGAGCTGAAGTCGCTCCTCGACGGCGAGGCCGCTCGCATGAGCCTGGTCACCGACCGCCGTTCGAACGCCTGACCCGGCGGCCCGATCCGGCGTGGCCCGTTCCGTGGCCACGTCCCTCATCCCGCCGCAGCACACCAACGGAGGAACGTTGTGATCAAACCCCGTCCCAGAATCGTGGACCTCAGCGAGGTCGAGCCCAACGTCCGGCGCGGCGGCGATCTGCGCGCCATGCTCACCCCGGCCACGGTGGGTGCCACCAGCGGTTTCATGGGCGTGGCCATCGTGCAGCCCGGCGACCGCATCGGTGAGCACTACCACCCCTACTCCGAGGAGTTCGTCTACGTCGTCTGCGGTCAGCTGGAGGCGGACCTGGACGGCGAGGCGCACACGCTGCGGCCCGAGCAGGGGCTGATGATCCCCGCCTATATGCGGCACCGCTTCCGCAACGTCGGCAAGGTGGAGGCCCGGATCGTCTTCCACCTCGGCCCGCTCGCGCCACGCCCGCAGCTGGGCCACGTCGACACGGAGGAGACTGAGGAGACCGAGGTGATCGGAGCCGCCGCCGTCACCACCGAGGCGGTCGCGGCGGGCGCCGGCCACGCGGCCGACGCGGGGAAGGTGCCTTCATGACCCGGCGCGTGGCGGTCACCGGCATAGGCATTGTCGCCCCGGGTGGCATCGGCGCACCGGCCTTCTGGGACCTGCTCGCATCCGGCCGTACGGCGACGCGTGGCATCACGTTCTTCGATCCGGCGGGCCTCAGGTCCCGGATCGCCGCCGAGTGCGACTTCGACCCGGCGGCGCACGGGCTGGACGCCGAGCAGGTCGAACGGGCGGACCGCTACATACAGTTCGCGCTGGTCGCCGGTGACGAGGCGGTGCGGGACTCGGGTCTCGACCTGGCCGGGGAGAACCCCTGGCGGGTCGGGGTCTCCCTGGGCACCGCGGTCGGCGGCACCACCCGTCTCGAACACGACTACGTCCTGGTCAGCCACCGGGGACAGCGCTGGGACGTGGACCACCGGGAGGCGGAGCCGCAGCTGCACCGGGCGTTCTCGCCGAGCACGCTCGCCTCGGCGGTGGCGGAACGGTTCGGCGCGCGGGGTCCGGTGCAGACCGTCTCGACGGGCTGCACCTCAGGACTCGACGCGGTCGGATACGCCTTCCACACCGTGGAGGAGGGCCGGGCCGACGTCTGCATAGCCGGTGCCTCGGACTCGCCGATCTCACCGATCACCATGGCGTGCTTCGACGCGATCAAGGCCACGTCCCCCAACAACGACGATCCCGCACACGCCTCCCGGCCCTTCGACAACAACCGTGACGGGTTTGTCATGGGCGAGGGCGGCGCGGTGCTCGTCCTGGAGGAACTGGAACACGCGCGGGCCCGAGGCGCCCACGTCTACTGCGAACTGAGCGGCTACGCCACCTACGGCAACGCCTACCACATGACCGGCCTGACCAGCGAGGGCCTGGAGATGGCACGGGCCATCGAGGACGCCCTCGACCACGCCCGGCTCGACCCCACGGCCATCGACTACGTCAACGCCCACGGCTCGGGCACCCGGCAGAACGACCGGCACGAGACGGCCGCCGTGAAGCGGGCCCTGGGACAGCACGCGTACCAGACGCCCATGAGCTCCATCAAGTCCATGGTGGGGCACTCCCTCGGCGCGATCGGCGCGATCGAGGTCGTGGCCTGCGTGCTCGCCCTGGCCCATCAGGTCGTACCGCCGACCGCCAACTACGAGACCCCGGACCCCGAGTGTGACCTGGACTACGTCCCCCGTGTCGCCCGCGAGCGCTCGCTCAGCAGCGTGCTCTCCGTGGGCAGCGGGTTCGGCGGCTTCCAGTCCGCGGTGATCCTGACCCGGCCCCGGGAGTAGGGAGAGGACACGATGAGCGCACCCCGCGAACGCCGCGCGGCCATCACCGGAATCGGTGTCGTCGCACCCAACGGAACCACCACCGACGCCTTCTGGAAGGCCACCCACGAGGGGCTCAGCGTCCTCGACCGGATCACCCGGGAGGGCTGTGAGCACCTGCCGCTGAAGGTGGCCGGCGAGGTCCGCGCCTTCGACCCGGCGGCGGCGGTCGAGGAGCGCTACCTCGTCCAGACCGACCGGTTCACGCACTACGCGATGGCCGCGGCCGACCTCGCGCTGGACGACGCCCGGCTCGGCGCCGCCGACACCGCCGACGAGCCGTTCTCGATCGGTGTGGTCACCGCGGCCGGTTCCGGCGGCGGTGAGTTCGGCCAGCGGGAGCTGCAGCGACTGTGGGGCAAGGGCAGCCGGTTCGTCGGCCCGTACCAGTCCATCGCCTGGTTTTACGCCGCCTCCACCGGTCAGATCTCCATCCGCCGCGGCTTCAAGGGGCCGTGCTCGGTCGTCGCGGCCGACGAGGCGGGCGGCCTCGACGCCCTCGCCCATGCGGCGCGGGCGGTGCAGCGCGGCACCGACGCGGTCGTGGCCGGCTCGACCGAGGCGCCGCTCGCCCCGTACTCGATGGTGTGCCAGCTCGGTTACGAGGAGCTGAGCACCGCCGAGGATCCGGCCCGCGCCTACCTCCCGTTCACGGCGGCGGCGGCCGGGTTCGTGCCCGCCGAGGGCGGCGCCATGGTCGTGGTGGAGGCGGAGCGGTCGGCCAGGGAGCGCGGTGCGCCGCAGCGCGCCCTGCTCGCCGGGCACGCGGCGACGTTCACCGGCGCCTCCCGCTGGGCGGAGTCCCGCGCGGGTCTCGCCCAGGCGATCCGGGGCGCCCTGGACGAGGCCGGCTGTGCGCCGGAGGAGATCGACGTGGTCTTCGCCGACGCGCTCGGCGTGCCGGAGGCGGACCGCGCGGAGGCGCTGGCGATCGCCGACGCGCTGGGCGGGCACGCCGCGCGGGTGCCCGTCACCGCGCCCAAGACGGGCATCGGCCGGGGCTATTGTGCGGCGCCCGTGCTGGACACCGCGGCGGCGGTGCTCGCGATGGAGCACGGTCTGATCCCACCCACCCCCAACGTGTTCGACGTCTGCCACGACCTGGACCTCGTGACCGGCCGGGCCCGCGCCGTCGAACTGCGTACGGCGCTGGTCCTCAGCCGGGGGCTCATGGGGTCGAACTCGGCGCTGGTGCTGCGGCGCGGCGCCGGCGAAGGGGTCTGAAGAACCTGACGCCTCCTACGGAGGCCGTCTCACAGCATCTCCCGGAGAGAAGGAGAACAACGCATGAGTGCCCACATCACCGTGGAAGAGCTGTCCGGGCTCATGAAGCAGGCCGCCGGGGTCACCGTCGCCCCGCAGGAGCTGGAGCAGCGGTCCGACACCGGCTTCGACGCGCTCGGCGTCGACTCGCTGGGCCTGCTCGGCATCGTGGGCGAGCTGGAGAACCGGCACGGCACCCCGATGCCGCCCGACGCGGAGCGCTGCAAGACGCCCCGGCAGTTCCTCGACCTCGTCAACAGCACCCTTATGGCAGGAGCCTGACATGGCAGGACACACGCAGAACGAGATCACCATCGCCGCCCCCCTGGACCTGGTCTGGGACATGACCAACGACCTGGAGAACTGGCCCCAGTTGTTCAGCGAGTACGCGTCGGTCGAGATCCTCTCCCGGGAGGGCGCGAAGACGACGTTCCGGCTGACCATGCACCCGGACGACAAGGGCGTCGTGTGGAGCTGGATCTCCGAGCGCGAGCCGGACCGCGAGACGCTCACCGTCAAGGCCCGCCGGGTCGAGACCGGGCCGTTCGCGCACATGGACATCCACTGGCGCTACGAGCAGGTCCCGGCCGGCACCCGGATGGTGTGGACCCAGGACTTCGCGATGAAGCCGGACGCCCCGGTCGACGACGACTGGATGACCGACAACATCAACCGGAACTCCAAGATCCAGATGGCCCTGATCCGGGACAGGATCGAGAAGGCCGCGGCCGGGCAGCGGTCCGCGGCCGCGCTGGCCGACTGAGCACGGAAGGACGCATCCGATGCACCAGGCCCTGATCGTCGCCCGCATGGCCCCGGGCTCCGCCCCCGACATCGCCAAGGTGTTCGAGGAGTCCGACCGGGGGGAGCTGCCGCACCTCGTCGGGGTCGTCCGGCGCAGCCTCTTCCAGTTCGGCGATGTGTATCTGCATCTCGTCGAGTCCGAGCGCGAGCCCGGACCGGCCATCGCCAAGGTCACCGGGCACCCGGAGTTCCGGGACATCAGCGAGCGGCTGTCGGCGTACGTCAGCGCGTACGACCCCGAGACCTGGCGCTCCCCGAAGGACGCCATGGCGCAGCGCTTCTATCTGTGGGAGCGCGACTGAGCAGGCCGCCCCCACGGACACCGGTCGCCGGGCCCGCCCTGCCGCGGGCCCGGCGACCGGTGTCCGTGTGTGCCGGTGCGCCGCGTCCTTGCTGCCCGGCCGCGGCAGGGCTTGTCGAGCAGACCCCGCAGCCGGGTGCCGCCTGCACGGGAGGCACATCGGCCTGACACCCCGCACCGCCCGGCCGTGGCCCGGTCGGGCGGTGCGGCCTCAGTGGGGGTGGGACACACCGCCGTCCGCCGATGGCCGCGCCCGCATCGCCGGCAGCCGGGACCGCACGGACATACCGCCGTCCTCACCCGCACCGGCGGAAGCGGGCCCGCACCGGCACACCCCCGTCCGGGTCAGCCCGGGACGTGGCAGTCGAACGCGTCCAGGTACGGGTTGACCGGACTGATGGCGTCGACGACCAGGCCGGCCGAGGTCAGCCTGGTCACCATGGAGTCGGTGGTGTGCTTGGCCCCGCCGACGTTGAGCAGCAGCAGCAGGTCCATGGCGGTGCTGAAGCGCATCGAGGGGGTGTCGTCGACGAGGTTCTCGATGACCACGACCCGGGTGCCCGGGCCGCCCGCACCGATGACGTTGCCCAGCAGCCGGGCCGTGCTCGCGTCGTCCCACTCCAGGATGTTCTTGATGACATAGACGTCGGCCTTCACGGGGACCGCCACCCGGGCGTCGCCGGGCACGATGCGCACCCGGTCCGCGAGGTCGCCGCCCTTGCGCAGCCGCGGCACGGCGTTGTCCACCACGCGCGGCAGATCGAGCAGGCTGCCGTGCATCGAGGGGTACTTGTCGAGCAGGCTCGCCACCACATGGCCCTGGCCGCCGCCGATGTCCGCCACCGAGGCGCTGCCGGACAGGTCGAGCAGAGCGGCCACGTCCCGCGCCGACTGCTCGCTGGACGTGGTCATCGCACGGTTGAAGACGTCCGCCGACTCGGGGGCGTCCTCGTTGAGGTAGGTGAAGAACTCCTTGCCGTACAGGTCCTCGATCACGTTACGGCCGGTGCGCACGGCCTCGTCCAGCCTGGGCCAGGCGTCCCAGGTCCACGGTTCGGTGCACCACAGGGAGATGTCGCGCAGGCTGTTCGGGTCGTCCTCGCGCAGCAGCCGGGACATGCCGGTGTGCGCGAAGGTGCCGTCCGGCCGCTCCTCGAAGACGCCGTAGCAGGACAGGGCCCGCAGCAGCCGGCGCAGCGGCTTCGGTTCGGTCTTCACCGCGGCCGCGAGGTTCGCCACGGTCATGGGGGAGTCCCCGAGGGCGTCGGCGACGCCCAGCCGGGCGGCGGCCCGGACGGCGGCGGCACAGGCCGCGCCGAACACCAGTTCTCTCAGCCGCATGGACGGCGGCGGGGACGCCGGTCCCGCCTTGTCGTGCGGGATCGACGGATTGGCGGAGGTTGCGGTCGTCATGCGCCGCCTTCCTTCCTGGGGTCGGGCTTGTGGGGGCTACGGGAAGCGGTGGCCGCCGGTCAGCACATGCCCGAGGGCTTGGAGGCCCGGCAGGAGTTGCCGCTGAACGTGTTGCCCCGGCCGGGGTCCGTGTTGACGAGGTCCGCGGGGGCGTTGTCCCCCAGCAGGTTGTCGCTGATCCGGTTCCGCTCGCTGGTGACGCCCACGAAGCTCTTGAACAGGACGACGCCGCCGGACAGCGGTGACCTGCCGGCGTGGCCGGTGATCAGGTTCCGGGTGACCAGGGTGTCCTCGGCGCCGGTCAGCACGATCCCGGAGCCCTGCAGCTCGGGCAGCCGGTCGGTCTTCGGGCAGGCCCTGTTGTTCTGTGTGATCCGGTTGTCCCGCACGGTCAGGGCGCCCGCCCGCGGCTTGTTCTCGTCGCCGACGACGAACATGCCGACGCAGTTGCCGGTGACGTAGTTGTCCGCCACGGTGAGATTGCGCAGCCGCCGGACCGTGACGCCGATGCGGTTGCCCTCCAGCCGGTTGCTCTCGACCAGCGCGCCCCCGGTGTCCTGGGCGCCCTCCTCGGCCGTGACGGTGTTGGCGAGGAAGAGGCCGGCGTCGCCGTTGTCCTTGGCGTAGTTCTGCCGGAAGGTGCCGTGCACGGACCGCTGCTGGGCGATGCCCCAGACGCCGTTGCGGACGGCGTACACCTTGCTCACCGTCATCCCGTCGGTTCCCATGCCGAACACGCCGGCCCGGGGGAAGCCGGTCACGGTCAGGTCGGCGACCGTGACGCCCTCCACGTTGCGGGTCTTGGTGCCCATCACACAGATGCCGTTGCCGCGCTCGGCGCATTCGGTCGTGGCCTTCTGCCCGGACGGCTGGAGCACCGTGCCCTGGCCCATGCCGCGTAGGGTCAGTCCGGGCGTGCTCACCGTGACGCTCTCGCGGTAGCTGCCGGGGGTCAGCAAGACGGTGTCACCGGGCCGGGCGGCGTCGACCGCCTTCTGGATGGACTGGCCCGGGCGGACCACATGGGTCGTGGGGGAGGCGGCGGCCGGAGTGGTGGCACCGAGCGCCGCGCCGGCGAGCGCGCCGGCGCAGGCCAGATACGCGATATGGCATTTCGTCATATTCGGTACGCTATGGCTGATTAGCCGATGATCGGGGTGGATGGGCCAACCGGTGGCGTGTCATCCGCGCAGTGCACGCCCGATCTCCAACTGGGCGGTCTCCAGCGGCCGTCCGTCTTCTGTCTCCCACAGACAGTTCTGCAGCACCCGCCCCAGCGTCCAGGCCCGCGCCCGCTCCCGGTCCAGGCCCAGGGCGTCGGTCAGCGCATCGAAGCGCCAGTGGGTCTCGGCCGGGTCGTAACGGTTGTCGATCGCGGGGAGCAGCTCGAATCCGGGGTCGCCTGCCAGCGGCTTGGGGTCGATGGCCAGCCAGTCGGCCCGCCGTGCCGCGAGCACGTTCTCGAAGTGCAGATCCCAGTGCAGCAGCCGGTCGCCGGGCTCGGCCAGCACCTCCCGAACGGCCGCCGCGCAGTCCGCCACCAGCCGCCGGTCCGCCGGGTCCGGGATGCGGTCAAGGGCCCACGGCACCTGTTCCAGCATCAGCCGTGCGATGTCCCCGAGCCGCCGCATCCCCGGCGGGGCCGGCCGCGCGGTCAGCCGGGCCAGCAGCGCGCCGATGACCCGCACGGCCGCCCGGGCGTCCGGCACGTCGCCCAGCATGCGGCCCTCGTCCAGCCGCTCCAGCAGCAGCGTGCAGGTCGGCTCGTCGTGCTCCAGCAGCCGTACCGACCCGTCGCCGTCCCAGGCCTGCAGGGCGAGGGGTTCACCCGCGCTCTCCTCGTCGAGCGGCTGGAGCTTCAGCGCGGCCGGCCCGCCGTCGGCGCGGACCACCGGCAGGACCAGCGCGCACACCCCGTACATGGCCGGACCGTCGATCCGCAGCTCCCACCGCCGCAGGAACTCCGCGGCCCGCCGTGGCAGGTCCGCGACGAACGCGCGCCCCGCCTCCCCGTTGAACTTCTCCTGTGAGGCGGCCAGCTCGCCAGGCACTTCGATCACCTAGCCGACCATACTGACGGGTGTGAACCGGGTCATCCGAATTCGGCGCCGGCTCAGGGCGGTGGCGGGCTATGTGCGCAGCGCCCCGGGGACCTACGTCTGGCTGCTGATCCTGTTCGTCACCACCGTTGCCCTGCACTACATGTCGCCGGCCTTCGAGCGGGAGTTCCTGCGGCAGCGCTCGACCAACATCCACGAGCTGTCCCGGGACCCGGTACGGGTGCTGATCAGCAGCGCGATGTGGATCGACGGCGGCCACTGGCTGCCGTACGCCGCCCTGTACACGGTCTTCCACGCCCAGGCCGAACGCTGGCTGGGCACCCTGCGCTGGCTCGCGGTGTGCGTCGCCGCCCATGTGCTGGCCACCCTGATCAGCGAGCTGACACTGCTGAACGCCATCCGGGAGGGTGCCGCACCGCCGCGGGCCGTCGACACCCTCGACATCGGCGTGAGCTATGCGCTGGCCGGTGTGGTCGGCGTGCTCACCTATCGGATCGCGGCACCCTGGCGGTATCTGTATCTGGCGGCCGTGCTCGCGATCGTCCTGGTGCCGCTCGTCACCGGCGCCACCTTCACCGATTTCGGGCACTTCCTGTCCGTACTGGTCGGCCTGGCCTGCTATCCGCTGGTCAGGGGCCGGGGGAAAGCATGGGATCCAAAGGAGACACTGACCGCCCTCAGGGGTTAGCGTCCGCCCATGAGCAGCACGGCGAGCACTGTCGTCCACGGCGGCACCTCCTTCTGGTACGCGCGGCCCGAGCCCTTTTGCCCACGGGGCCGGGCGGCGGGGCGGCGCCCGTGATCCGCGCCGCGACCCCCGCCGACATCCCCGTCATCCACGCCCTGATCCGGGAACTGGCCGCCTACGAGAAGGCCTCGGACGCGGCCAGGGCCACCCCCGAGCAGTTGCACACCGCGCTCTTCGGGCCGCACCCGGCGGTCTTCGCGCACCTGGCGGTGGACGACTCGACCGGGGAGGCGGTCGGCTGCGCGCTGTGGTTCCTCACCTTCTCCACCTGGCGCGGCGTCCACGGCATCCATCTGGAGGACCTGTACGTCCGGCCCGCCGCGCGCGGCGGCGGCCACGGGCGCGCCCTGCTCGCCGAACTGGCCCGCATCTGCGTGCGGCGCGGGTACGCGCGTCTTGAGTGGTCGGTCCTCGACTGGAACGAGCCCGCGATCGGCTTCTACCGGTCCCTCGGCGCACACGCGCAGGACGAGTGGCGTGCCTACCGCCTGACCGACGCCGCACTCACGGCCCTGGCCGCACGACCCACACAGGGCACCCCGGCCCCCTGACCCGGCCGCGCTTCCGGCTCGGCGGCTGCCGGCCGGGGTGCGGTCCTGACCTGACCGGGGGAGCCGGCCGGGGCATGGCGCGGCTTGGCTGGGGGAGCCGGTCGGGGCGTGTTGTGGCTTGGCTGGGGGAGCCGGTCGGGGCGGGGATCCGGACTGGTTGGTGGTCTGTCCCGGTCATGGTCCGGCGCGGACAAGGGCCCTGGCCGGGCTGCGCTTCCGGCTCGGGTGCGGGGCCTGGCCGGGGTGCGGTCCTGGTCTGACCGGGGGAGCCGGTCGGGGCAGGGTTCCGGACCGGCCGGTCATCCGTCCCGGTCATGGCCCGGCCCGGACAAGGGCCCTGACCGGGCTGCGGTTCCGGCTCGGCGGGCTCTGGCCGGGGTGCGGCCCTGGTCTGAGTCTCGGGCGATCTCCGGCAGAGACAGCCGACCGATCTCCCCAATGGCACCGCCCTGGCACAGTCGACTATGGCCGTCAAATCCGAGCTGAAGCCGCGCGCGGCTCCTGGATCAAGGGGAGGATCGCAGATTCGGGAAGACCGGTGTCCATCGCCTTCATCCCTTTTTCTTCTCAATCGACTTGACAGCCTTGACGACTTCCAACGCACGCCAATGGTTTGAGGGTACTACCCTCCCGGACAGAATGGCTTTCTGTGCCGAATCACATGCTTCGTCGAGCCGGTCCGCCTTGAGAAGAATCAAAGCCAGATCGATATTCGCTGAAGCTACACGCCGTGGCCACTGGCTTACGTCGTCACTCGGGCTCCAATCCGGCCTCCCGGGGCCGGAACATCGAGGCTACGAATCACGTCTCTCAGCAGCACTTCATCACCACCTGTGGGATCCGGCCCGCATACAGGGGGGCCGAGCCCGGCACATGCGGGCCACGCCGAAGTTCTGAGAAAGAAAGGACCCCGGCGTCCCTCGCGTCTACGGGGCGGATACCGGGGCCATCTCTGCGTTGTGGGGCGCCATCAAAAACTAACGGGTGTTGCGCGCGACCATAATTCTTCGGCGTGCTCGGTAAACCGCTCGAATAGCCCGTCCTGATCGCGTCGACGTAGATGCAACAGCGGGGAATCGTGGCCCACAAGCCTGGCAAGGTGAGGTGTCACGAGAGCCTGAGAATCGAACCGGAACACAGAAAGGCTCACGTGATTCGCTGCATCTTCCGAGACGCTAAAACGCGTTTCGAGCTTTTCCGCGCTGCCCAACTTGCGTAGATTCTCTAGCGTGATACGGATGCGCGTGGAGACAGACAGGGCAACATCTTCAATAGCTTCACGCTGGCGCGTGATTTCACTTTCAGGGTCGCCCAGAAGAAATCGGACTCGGCATCCGTTTTCCAGTTTTTTGCGCAGGGCGGCTACAAAGTTCGGCTGGTCGATGAATAGGAAGTAGTTCGTGTATCCGGCGAAGAACAGGTCTTCTTTCGTGCTGGCCACAAGCTCGCCCCAGACCGTTGACGGGCATGCGGAGCGGTAGGGGTAAGTCCGCACGATTTCCAGGTCTCCGCCCGTCTTTAGGCGATCCTTTACTACCTGGGGCCAGAGCATTTCCTCATCTACCTTCAGCGCTTCGGCGGCGTCTGCCCTGTTTCGAGCATGCGGAATCAGGTTCTCATCCGCGACCCAACGTTCAATGGTCTTGCTCGCAACTCCCACACGGACCGCAAGCTGTCGGGGGGACAGCCCGGCATCGTCCATAGCTGACCGTAGGACTCGGTTCAAGTCCCCTCCTCTGGACGTTTGGGCGTTTTCAACGCTACCGCCCAACCGGCCCAACTGTCCGTCGATGTCAGGCGATACGGCCACCAGAGGTCAGGACGATTGAGCGCACAAGAGACCCCGGCGACCGCGCGAACGGTCCCGGGGCGTGGCCAACGCTTCAGAGGAGCGCTGACTGTGTCCTACCTATCACAGGCACTCGAACGGGTGAGAGCCGTCCTGTTCGGGCGCCGTACGCCCGGCAAGCACACTGCCGCCCATACACCCCCCGCAGCGACCCCGGTGCCCCGCAGGAGCCCTACGCCGGACGTCTTGGGGACACGGCTGGTCGTCGCCCGCGGGCGCCGCGCGGCTGGGCGGCAAGGGGAGCCTGGGAGCACAAAGGGCCTGTTGTCCGGCCCAACGTCGACGCACAGGGCGGAGCCGACCAGGAACAGCCGCGCAGGCGCCCAGATGGACCCCTGGGGGCGCGTCCAGTGATGACGATCGAGGTCTACAGGGTGAACCCAGAGACAGGCGCCCGTACGCAGGTGCGCGAAAAGCACACCGTGAAACCGTCGGACGCGCCGGACTTCTCCAGTGGGTACCCGCCCTGCGCGTGTCCGCGCTGTACCGCGCCCGGCAGTCGCAGCAGGCTGCATGCCCTCGTGACCGAAGTAAACCGGCGCAGTAGGGGGAACTGTGATGCGCGCGATCATCAGTGCCGCTGAATGGACCCTCGGGGCCGAGACGGCCGAAGGGGCGCCCACAGGCATCTACTCGGCCGAGTGCCGCACGTGCGCGGCGCAGGCGCAGCCGACTGGCTATGGGTGCTTGCGAGACAACCCGTACGCCGAGCAGGAGGCCCGGGGCGCGCCCAGCGCACCAGTTGCACCCCCAATGGCTGCCGCTCCGGGGCGCTGCAAGGCGGACAGCCCGTGGGGTCAGTTCTTCTACGCCCTGGTTCTGGCCGTCCTCATGGGCGCCCTCGTGGCCGGTATGGGCCGCTGACCCACTGACCGGCTCCGGTCGCTCGCGCCCCAGGGGGCGGCCGGAGCCCCCATAGCGCCCGCCGGCTTCCCGCTCCCGGCTCTCCCCCACGGGGGGCCGGCGGGCCCGGCCCGGCACACCCGGCCCCGTGATGCCCTGCGGTGTGCCGGGCCGCCACCCCCGACATAGGAAGGTTCTCGATTGTGTTGCCTCCGGCACCGCCAGGCGTCGTCCCGTACATCGCCGGATGGAGCGAGGAACGACTCCTGACCCGCCCGCTCGTCCGCCGCCGCGTGGGCCCGGGGATCGCGTACGCGGATGAGACGCCGTACGACCGGGACAGTTTCGGTGTGCTCTGGGTCCGGTACGCCCTGCGGCCGAAGCAGCGCAGGGGCAGCCCGCAGTTGCGGAACGTCCACCCCTACCGGCAGCGCCGAGCGATGCTGAACATGATGTGCCAGGTCTGCTCCCGCATGCCGCCCGACCCGCACGGCCCGCACCTGTTTCTCCTGCGGGACAGCGTCGGCCCGATCCGCGAAGGCGAGCGCACGACGAGCCCGCCGGTGTGCGTACCGTGCGCCGGGATCTCCATCCAGCTCTGCCGCGCCCTGCGCGGTGGCCGGTTCGTGGCGGCGTGGGCGAGGCGCGTACCCGCGTGGGGTGTGGTCGGTCCTCTCCATCATCCCGTGACGCTCCAGCCGGTTCCGGGGTGTCACATGGAGCAGGTGAAGTACGGGTCGGAGTGGGCGCCATGGGTCCGGGCCGCCCGCACGGTGGTGGAGCTGCGCGGGGTGACACCGGCGGACCTGAACCGGGAGTTCGCGGCCCTCGGACGCGACCGCCTGGAGGAAGAGTTCGCCCGGGTCGCGGAGCTGGCGGCGGTCGCCTGACGGCCCGGCCCGCTCCGAACCATCACCAGTGCACGGTACGGGCATGGTTTCGTACCGTACGCGTGGTGTTCGGAGCCAGTCCTACGTGGCCTCGTGCTTAATCCTCCTGGACCTCGCGCCAGCCGTGTTCGGGCCGTCGCCTCCGACCCGACCGCCCCGGCCTGGTCGACACCCTCAACCGCCGGACGCCTCACGCGATCCGGGCCGCCCCCGATGTGCCGGGTTTCCCGGACGCCGCGCGCGGGCTCCTTCGGCTCGCCGCTTGCCGTAGGGGCTGCGGTGCGGCGCAGTGCGCAATACCTCCGTGCTGCAAGCACGGTCAGCATGCGGCGGTTCAGTCGGTGGCAGGTCTCGCGGGGATGGCCGCGACTGCCGCTGCGGTCATCTGCCGTGCGGTGGTCACGAGGCTGGCGATCGCGTCGTCGGGGGTCAGGCCACAGAGGTCGACCAGGGCGAACAGCGACTCAGCGCTGATCACGAGGGCGAGACCGCGGACCAGTTGTTCCACGTCCGCGCGCTGCGCGGGGCCGCACCTGTCGGCCCACGGGGCAAGAGCGTGCTCGATGAGTCCGAAGCGGTGGGCGGGACGATCCTTGGACGTCGAGGGTTTCGCGATGGTCGAGGCGACGACCACCCGGACGGCACCCTGCCTGCGCAGCACCGCCCGGCCGAGGATCTCCGCGGCCTGACCGATCCGTTCGACCGGGTCGTCGCCGCGCGTCGCCGATCGCAGGACCGCGACCAGATCCTCCGTCATCACGGCGGCACGCAGGAGCGAAAGGAGGTCGGGGAAGTAGCGATAGGCGGTCGCTTCGGAGCCCCGTGCCTCGGCCGCAACCCCCGGCATCGTGATCTCCGCCCCGGTGTCGGCGAGGTTGCGCGCGGCCGCGACGATCGCCGACCTGGTGCGTTCCATCTGATTGCTGAGCCCGCTCGGGCGACTCCGCTCGGCCATGATCATCCTTCCGTGCCGACCGAAAGCACCACCGCCTGGGGATGGGTGAGATCACCATCCCCCAGCACACCGCCGGTCCTCCGCAGCACCGCCATGCACAGCACGACGAGGGCTTCTACATACTTTCGGACAGCGTGCGGTTCACCGTCGGGCAGGACGACTACGACGCCGGAGCCGGTACGTGGGTCATGGTCCCGCCCGGCGCACCGCACACCTTCGCCAACGTGACCGACGACACGGCGGTCATGCTCAACACCTTCACTCCGGACCTGTACGTGCAGTACTTCCGCGACCTCAAGGCCATGGTCGAGTCAGGGCAGCCGTTGTCACACGACGCCGTCGCAGAGGTCTGGACGAAGTACGGCACCGAACCGTCGGCCGAGTACGCCTCGTGAACGTTCTCTTGGGGGGGCCAACGCCGTCGCCGCGGTCGCCGGGATCCCCTTCGCGCTGGTGGGAGGCGTACGCCCGGCGGCGCTGAGTGAGAGCGGTACGCCGACCGCCGGCGAACGCTTCTACGGCTGGATGTACGCGACCAGGGGAGTGCCACTGGTGGGTGGCGGCCCTCAACGTTCTCTTGGGGGGGCCAACGCCGTCGCCGCGGTCGCCGGGATCGCCTTCGCGCTGGTGGGAGGCGTACGCCCGGCGGCGCTGAGTGAGAGCGGTACGCCGACCGCCGGCGAACGCTTCTACGGCTGGATGTACGCGACCAGGGGAGTGCCACTGGGGGTGGCGGCCCTCGTCGCACCGCTCGCGTGGTCGGGTCCCGCCGGCTCGCTGATCCTGTGCGCGGCCGCCGCAGCCCAGGTGGGCGACGCCGTCATCGGAGTCGCCACTCGGAAATGGACGATGATCGCGGGTGCCTCGCTCCTGACCGCGATACACGTCGCAACGGCTGTCACCACCGCGTGAGCGCGGCTCGCTCTCGCTGAAGGCCGGACAAGTTCCGCAACCGGCACTGTTTGAGCGTGGTGCCGGGGTTTGGGCGGCTCGGGGCATCCGAGCCGGATCGTGACGGGATACATGCTCGCCGAGACAATCGCGGCGGTCCTGGGGCCCGCCGACTCTGGTCATTTCACCGTGATGCCCCGGTAGTCGGTCCATGCCCGGGACGACGCAACCATGGACTTCAGCCAGTCCGCATCCGGGTTTCGCTCGGCGCGTTCGCTGTACATCCGCAGGTAGGCGGCGGCGAAGGCATTGATCGCCCCTGGAGCGGCCTTGCGCCACGCAGGCAACGGGGCCACCCACTTCTCTGCACTGTCCGGGGTGTCCCCGGCCGCGATCGGGGGAGCCGGCCGGGGCATGGTGCGGCTTGGCTGGGGGAGCCGGTCGGGGCAGGGTTCCGGGCCGGTCGGTCGTCCGTCCCGGTCATGGCCCGGCCCGGACAAGGGCCCTGACCGGGCTGCGGTTCCGGCTCCGGCATGGGCCCGGCCGGGGTCGCGCTTCCGGCTCAGGCGCGGGCCCGGTCGGGGTCACGGTTCCAGGACCACCTTGCCGATCGTCGCGCGGGTCTCCAGTGCTCGGTGGGCTGCCGCCGCCGCGGTGAGCGGGAAGCGGGTGACGGCGGGCCGCAGGCGGCCCGCCGCCGCCTCGGCGAGCGCGCGCAGCTCCAGCGTGCGCATCGGGTCGGTGCCGCCCGCCCGGCCCAGCATCACCGGGCCCAGCACCTGCTCGGAGACCCCCTCGACGAGGTACGGCCCGCCGGCGCCGATGCCCTCGGCCGACCAGCCGAAGACGAGGTGCCGCCCACCGTCCCCGAGCAGCGCGACCGCCTCCCGGGCCACGTCCCCGCCGACCCCGTCGAAGACGACCGTGGCCCGCCGCCCGCCCAGGTACGCGCGGACCTTCTCCGGCCAGCCGGCCTCCGTGTAGTCGACGGCGAGGCCGGCGCCGTCCGCCCGTACCCGCGCGACCTTCCCGGGCCCGCCAGCGAGCCCGATCACCGTCGCGCCGGCGTGCCGCGCGTACTGCACCAGCAGCGTGCCGATGCCGCCCGCCGCCGCGGGGACCACGACCACCGAGTCCGGGCCCAGCTCGGTGAACTGCAGGATCCCCATCGCCGTACGGCCCGTGCCGATCATGGCGACGGCCTCGGCGAAGTCCAGGTTCTCCGGGATCTCATGGACCCGGTCGGCGCCTGCGACGGCGAGTTCCGCATAGCCGCCGGGCGCGAACCCGAGGTGGGCCACCACGCGTCGGCCGCGCCACGGCTCGGCGACCCCCTCGCCGAGCGACTCGACGACACCGGCCACCTCACGTCCGGGCACGGTGGGCAGGACGGGCGGCTCGGGCAGCGGGCCGAGATGCCCCTGCCGCAGCGCGGTGTCGAGGAGGTGGACCCCGGCCGCGGCCACGGCGATCCGGACCTGGCCCGGCCCCGGCACGGGATCGGCGACCTCCTCGTGCACCAGGTTCTCGGCCGGGCCGAAGGCGTGCAGGCGTATGGCGTGCATGAGGGTCCCCCCGTGAGGCGTTCCGGTGTCCTTCCGCCGCCCACCCTTCAACCTCAAGCAGGCTTGAAGTCAAGCGTGCTTGAGGTCAAGCGTGCTTGAGGTCGAGCACGCGCCGGCCGAGGGCCAGTGACACGGCGGTCAGGGCGCTGTTGAAGGACACCTCCGACAGCACACCGGGCGCCGCGACCTGGTCGCCGGCGAGGTACACGCCGTCGCCGCGGTCGATGCCCGGCCGGTCCCGCCAACCGGTGCCCGGCAGGTCCACCGCGCCGGTACGGCCCCGTGCGACGGCCTCCCGCCGCCAGGTCACCCGTTCCCGCCAGCCGGCGAACCCCAGGTCGAGCAGCTGCTCGGCGCGGGCGACGCCGTCCGCCCGTGACCCGCCGGGCTCGATCGGGATCTGCCCCTGGATCAGCTGTTCACCGGCCGGGGCGAGGGACGGGTCCGCGGCGGTGAACCGCTCCAGCCAGCCGGGCGCGTCGAGGTCCGACACGGCGAAGGCGTCGCCGCGCCGGGTGCGCACCGCCATGTCGACGAGGACCGCGCACCCGCTGGGCCAGGCCAGCGAGTCGTCGCCGAGCAGCCCGCGGGCGGCGTCCAGCGACGTGGCGACGATCACGGGCGTGTCGGTCGGCACGGTGTCGACGCGGGAGAGCGTCTCCATCCGCACCCCCAGGTTCCAGGCACGCGCGGCCATCCGGTCGATGACACTCGCCCAGCCGCCGCGCGGATAGTGCGCCTCCGGTGGCAGCCGGGTGGCGCGGCGCAGCCGCTCCTGTACAAAGGCGGCGGACAGCGAGCCCGGGTCGTGGTGGAAGAGCGCCACGGCGCAGTAGTACGCGGCGGCCCGGGCGCCCTCCTCGCCCGCGACGGACGTCGCCCAGCCGAGGAAGTCCCGGTCGACGGGGGCCTTCGGGGCGCCTGGGCGCAGCAGCTTGAGCATCGCGAAGGGCGGGGTGCGGCGCAGCACACCGCGGTGACGCAGCCGCAGCCCGGCCGCCGCCAGCGGCGGGACCGGGGCGATCGGCCCGAGCAGACCGCGCCGCTTGAGCCACGCCCAGTGCGGGCCGCCGCTGTACAGGGCGTGCGGGCCCTCGTTCGTCCGGTACGGTCCCTCGGCGGTCCGCGCCCGCCCGCCGAGGGTGTGGTGGGCTTCGTGGACGGTGACCTTGGCGCCTGCCTCCGCGGCGGCGACGGCCGCGGTGAGCCCGGCGAAGCCGCCGCCGATGACGGTGATGCGGTGCATGGGTTGGTCCTCCTCCGGGCCGGGACGGCCCTGCGGTTGCGTTCTGGGCGTTCGACGTTCTGGGTGTTCGACGTTCTGTGTTCGACGTTCTGTGTTCGACAACAGGACTGGTGACGGCACCCGGAATGTGACATGCGTGGCATCGCCGCAGGTCAGGACGGACTGTCAGAGGCGTGCGGCAGGATGAGGGCATGGCGAGGAAAGTGACGGGGGGCACCGGCGGGTCCGGCGGGCCGGGCCGGACCGGGGTGCGGGCGGCGCGCCGCCCCGAACTGCGGCTGCCGCCGCTGGCGCCGTACGACGGACGGGAGCTGCGGCCGGACGGTGACTACGACGGCGTCGAGTTCCGGGAGGCGGACCTGGCCGGCCAGGACGGCGCGGGCGCCCGCTTCATGGACTGCGCGCTGACGGGGTGCGTCCTCGACGAGACGCGGCTGCGCAGAGCCCGGATCCTCGACACCGCGCTGACCGGGATCCGGGGCGTCGGCACCGACCTCGCCGACTCGACCCTGCGGGACGTCGAACTGCTCGACGCCCGCCTGGGCGGCACCCAGGTGCACGGCGCGGTCCTGGAGCGGGTCCTGGTCCGCGGCGGCAAGATCGACTACCTCAACCTGCGCACGGCCAGACTCAAGGACGTCGTCTTCGAGAACTGCGTCCTGGTCGAACCGGACTTCGGCGGAGCCCGCCTGGAGCGGGTCGAGTTCGTCGACTGCACGCTGAAGGGCGCGGACCTCGGCGGTGCCACCCTCACGGACGTGGACCTGCGCGGCGCCGTCACGCTGGAGATCGCCCGTGGCGTGGAGCGGCTGTCCGGCGCGGTCCTCAGCACCGCTCAACTACTGGATCTGGCACCGGTGCTGGCGGCCCAACTGGGCATCCGCGTACAGGACTGACCGACAGCCATCACCCCGGCGGCGCCTGCGACGGCGGTGCCCGCGACGGCGGTCTCCGCCAGGGCGGACCTCACCAGGGCGGTGCCCGCGACGGCGGACCTCACCACGGCGGTCTCCGTCACGGCGGACCTCACCACGGCGGTGCCTGCGACGGCGGTGCCTGCCACGGCGGTGCCCGCGACGGCGGACCTCACCACGGCGGCCTTCGTCACGGCGGACCTCACCACAGCGGTCTCCGTCACGGCGGCCCGACCACGGGTCCGCGACCACGGGTTCCGGTCACGGATCCGTGACCATGGGGCCCGCCATGGGGACCCGTCACAGGCCGCGGCCTCGGGCGCCGCGACCGCGGGCGGCCCGGTCCGGCTCACGGCATGCGGGGGAAGCGGGCCTGGAGTGTCCATACGGCCGGGTTCTCCGCCAGGGATTCGTGCAGGTCGGTCAGGTCGGCGAGCAGGTCGTGCAGAAAGTCCCGTGCCTCACGGCGCAGTTCGGCGTGGGAGAAGGACAGCGGGGGCTCCTCGGCCGGCATCCAGTCGGCCTCGATGTCCACCCAGCCGAAGCGGCGTTCGAAGAGCATGCGGTCGGTCGACTCGGTGAAGTCCAGTTCAGCCCGCTGCGGCCTCGACGCCCGCGAGCCCGCCGGGTCCCGGTCCAGCCGCTCCACGATGTCGCACAGCGCCCACGCGAAGTCCAGCACCGGAACCCATCCCCAGGCTGTGGACAGTTCCCGGTCCGTCTCGGTGTCCGCGAGATAGACGTCCCCGCAGAACAGGTCGTGCCGCAGCGCGTGGACGTCCGTCCGCCGGTAGTCCGTCTGCGGCGGGTCCGGGAAGCGCGGGGAGAGGGCGTAGCCGATGTCGAGCACGGGTGCGATGGTGTCACGCCCGCGGACCCGCACCGCGGCGGCCCTCACGGCAGCAGCCGCCGTTCCTTCGCCACGGCCACCGCGCCCGCCCGGGTGTCCACGCCCAGCTTGTCGTAGATCCGGCTGAGATGGGTCTTCACCGTGGCCTCGCTGATGAACAGGGCACGCGCGATCTCCCGGTTGCCGAGGCCCTGCGCGAGCTGCGCCAGGATGTCACGCTCGCGGTCGGTGAGCGTGGGGCGCGGGCTGCGCAGCTGGGCCATCACCCGGCCGGCCACCGGCGCGGAGAGCGCCGTACGGCCCTCGGCCGCGGCGGCGATCGCCGCGAACAGTTCCTCGGGGCGCTCCGCCTTGAGCAGATAGCCGGTCGCGCCCGCCTCGATGGCACGGGTGATGTCGGCGTCCGTGTCATACGTCGTCAGGACCAGCACATGCGGGGTGGCACCGGGCCCGCGGACCAGCCGCCGCGTGGTCTCCACACCGTCGATGCCCGCCCCCAGCTGGAGGTCCATCAGCACCACGTCCGGCGTCAGCTTCGCGGCCATGGCCAGCGCCTCCTCGCCCGTGCCGGCCTCCCCGACCACCTCGATGCCGGGGGCGCTGTCGAGCAGCGCGAGCAGCCCGGCCCGGACGACGGCGTGGTCGTCGCACACCAGGATGCGCACGGCACCGCGGTCACTCATCGGACGGCCCTGCCTTCCTGATCATTGGGAAGCCTCCAGGGGGACGACGACGGACAGGACCGTGCCCTCGCCGGGCGCCGACTCCACGGTGAGGGCGCCGCCGAGCTGCCGCACCCGGGCGCGCATCGCGGGCAGCCCGTACCCGCGCAGCCCGGACGCCGCACCGGACCGGGCGGCGGGATCAAAACCGTGGCCGTCGTCGGCGATGTCCAGGACGACCCGGTCGTCGAGCAGGGTGAGGGTGAGCGCGGCGGTGGTAGCGGCGGCATGCTCACGGACGTTGGCGAGCGCGCCCTGCGCGATGCGCAACAGGGCCGACTGCACCCGCTCGGGCAGCTCCGGGGCCCGTCCGCCGTCGTCCACATGCACCCGCACACCGAGGTGCCCGCCGGACTCCCGGGCGGCGAGGGCGCGCAGCGCCGCCCCGAGCCCGCCGTCGCCGGCCAGATCGGCGGGGGCCAGATCGCGCACGAAGCGCCGGGCCTCGGCCAGGTTGTGCTCGGCGACGGACGCCGCGCTGCGGACGTGCGCACGGGCCTTGGCCGGGTCCCGCTCCCACATCCGCTCGGCCGCCTGGAGCAGCATCCGCTGGCTGGACAGGCCCTGGGCGAGACTGTCGTGGATCTCCATGGACAGCCGCTGGCGTTCCGCGAAGACGCCCTCGCGACGTTCGGACGCGGCCAGTTCGCGGCGGGTGCGCAGCAGATCGTCGATCAGGTCGCGCTGGCGGGCCGCCTGCCGCTGCGCCTGGAGGAAGACGGTGGTGGCGAGGGCGGCGACCGCGGGCGGGGCGAACAGCAGGTTCGGGTCGAAGCGGCCGGCGAACCTCAGCTGCGCGGCCACGACGAGGACCGTCAGGACGACCACCAGAGCGACCGCCGCCCGCGGCGGCAGGGTGCGCAGCCCGGCGTAGAAGAGGGGAATCGCGCACCAGGCGAAGCTCGGCGCGAGCACGACCAGCACGGTCCACACCATGACGACGAGGCCGAGCCAGGCGTGCTGCCACCGGGCCGGCCAGGGCCCCGTGCCGCCCAGCGTCGGTCCGAGGACGTACAGCAGCGCGAGAACCACGGGCAGGGCGATGATCCACGGGATGAGCGGATCGCCCGGGTGCCGCAGCAGAAAACCGGTGAGCGCGCCGCCGAGCAGCAGGAAGAACGCCGCGTGCAGCACGGCGGACGGCCACCGGGCGTACGGCTCGTACGACTGCGCCACCCGCCCGCCCTCCCCTCCGACCGTCTGAACTGGGCGAACCCCCTTCATTGTGGCCTTCATTGTGACCAGCCCCTGCGGCCTCTCGGGTCAGCCGATCGGATGACCAGGGCGTCCCCCGAACGAGCCCCGCCGAGCACTCGCCGTGAGGGGCGGGCCGGGTCGGGTCGTCAGGCGACCGCCGCCAGCTCCGCGACCCGGGCGAACTCCTCCTCCAGGCGGTCGCGTCCGAGGGCCGCGAACTCCCGGTTCAGGTCCGCCGGTGTCACCCCGCGCAGCTCCACCACCGTGCGGGCGGCCCGGACCCACGGCGCCCACTCCGACCCGTACTTCACCTGCTCCATGTGACACCCCGGGACCGGCTGAAGCGTCACGGGGTGATGGAGGGGCCCGACCACACCCCACGCGGGTACGCGCCTCGCCCACGCCGCCACGAACCGGCCACCGCGCAGGGCGCGGCAGAGCTGGATGGAGATCCCGGCGCACGGTACGCACACCGGCGGGCTCGTCGTGCGCTCGCCTTCGCGGATCGGGCCGACGCTGTCCCGGAGGAGAAACAGGTGCGGGCCGTGTGGGTCGGGCGGCATGCGGGAGCAGACCTGGCACATCATGTTCAGCATTGCGCGGCGCTGCCGGTAGGGGTGGACGTTCCGCAGTTGTGGGCTGCCCCTGCGCTGCTTCGGCCGCAGGGCGTACCGGACCCAGAGCACACCGAAGCTGTCACGGTCGTACGGGGTTTCATCCGCGTACGCGATCCCCGGGGCCACGCGGCGGCGGACGAGCGGGCGGGTCAGGAGTCTTTCCTCACTCCATCCGGCGATGTACGGGACCACGCCTGGCGGTGCCGAAGGCAACACAATCGAGAACCTTCCTTGTCGAGACGAGAGCGACGGCCCGGCACACCGCTGGACATCACGGGGCCGGATGTGCCGGGCCGGGCCCACCGACTCCCCGTGGGGGAGAGCCGGGAGTGGGAAGCCGGCGGGCGCTATGGGGGCTCCGGCCGCCCCCTGGGGCGCGAGCGACCGGAGCCGGTCAGTGGGTCAACGGCCAATACCGGCCACGAGGGCCCCATGGGGGCGGCCGCTCCTCCAGATGGGGGCGTCGAGTTGAGTGCGGACCATCTCTGAGGCAGGCGAGTCTTGCGCTTCCTCCCGGGTGTTGCGCTGTTCCACGGAGATCACCGCTCCGCCTTCGG
The DNA here is from genome assembly GCF_042873595.1 of Streptomyces sp. NPDC004629. NCBI lineage: Bacteria > Bacillati > Actinomycetota > Actinomycetes > Kitasatosporales > Streptomycetaceae > Streptomyces > Streptomyces sp. NPDC004629. Next base: position 128,422 of record NZ_JBIALO010000014.1, read on the forward strand.
GGCGCAGTCCGTGTGCCAGTACGCCACCAGCGCAGGAGCGTCACGGCGGGCCAGCATCCCCCGGCGGCACGCCTCAAGGCTCTTGATCGCATTACCGCATGACGGGCACGTTTCACCGGGCGGGGCGTACGTTGTGTATTCCATCTGCCGTGCGTCGGTGCCCCCTCCGGCCCGCTCGGGACTTCGCGGGAGTCTGGTTGTAGCTTTGGGCACTGTCGTCAACCCCTTGATGGTTGGTGACCAAGCCCCCGGACGTTCGCCCGTCGCGGGGGTCTCTGTTGTCATGAGTCAACGCCCCATCCGCCCGGCCGACTTGCACACTCCTTGCACAGATGCCGGGCGGGTTGCACGTGCGTTTGGGACCATGGGACGTGAGGACGTCACCGAGCGGGGAAGACGCAAGGTATGAGCGCTACGCAGGTACCCGGACCAGGCGCCAACGTCGCTGCGCGCCGGAAGGAACTCGGGCTGAGTCAGGTTGCCCTGGCCCGTAGGGCGGGGGTGTCGGTATCCCTTCTCAGCAAGATCGAGGTAGGGGACCGGGCACTTACTCAGGGCGTGGGCGCCGCCCTTGCTCGCGCAATGAACCTCACCCTTGATGAATTGCTGGGCAGCGCCCCGGAAGCGAACCTGAACGAACTCAACTGGTCTCTCCGGCGATTCGATGTTCCAGGTGAGCCACCGGAGCATCCCGAGAGGCTTCAGCAGGAAGTCGACGAGCTGAACAAACTCCGATGGAATACGGAGCTTTCCAAGGTTCTCCGGAGGCTTCCTGGGATTCTCACGAGAGTTACCAACCATGCCCATCTGACGAGCGAACCGAAAGCATGGGGCTTGGTCGCGGACGTATACAGCGTCATTTATTGGCTGGCTGCTCGTCACAGGTGGATGCATCTTGCCGAATTGGCGACGCTGAAACAGCGCATGGCAGCCGAGAGGGCAGACCCGATTGCGGCGATCGTCGCAGCTCGGGACGACGCGGGTACGTTCCTGAACGCCGGTGACTTTGCTGGTGGACTGGCCATCATCGACCGAGCCGTCGTTCAGGCGGAGTCGATGCTCACCGGACGGGACCGCGCCTACGGTCTCGGCATTCTGCACCTGCGAGGCTTGACCCTCGCCGGGCGCCTGAAAGACAAGCAAACGACCAACCGGCACATCGAAGCGGCATGGCGCGCGGCCGAAGAATTTCCGGAAGATATCGCCGAGCACGGAATCCATTTCGGCCCGGAAAATACGGCCACTCATGTGATCTCCACCGCATCGGATATGGATCAGCACCGCCGAGCGCTGGATACGGCGGACGACTTGATCAGGGGCGGTATGTCTCTTCCGGCAACCCGTGTCGGCCCTCTGTATATGAACCTTGGCCGTTCCCAGCTCGCACTCGGGGACCAGGACGGGACCTTGGAAAGCCTGGAGAAGGCTTGGGGAATCGCTCCCGAGATGGCAGCCGTTCACCCAACATCATTGGAACTCACCCGCGTTCTGATCTCCAAGCACAAGAGGAGCAATGAACGGCTCACCAGGATCGCGGAAAGGTCCGGTATCCACGTCTGAGCCGTAGAGACCCATTCGATAGGAAACGCACCCAGGCCGCGCGCCCCCTTAGTAATTTCAGTACGCCCCGACATTACGTTCCGGGATGCGGCCGAGAGGTGGCGCTAGTCCCGTATCGGTCGAACATGGCAAGGGCTGTCCGGCAGCATCTGAACGCGTACGCCTATCCGGTGTTCGGGGGCAAGCTCCTGTCTGCGTTCTACCCTTCGGATATGCAGACATGGGGGATCAGCCTGATGACGACCTCACGCCGCACCGGTCCCCAGGAAGCGTGTACAGCCGCTCACGGCCGAACACGTACAGGCACTGGCCGAACGGTGTTGAATCTGCCGCCCTCGCACCGCAACAACGGGATCGTCGTCTCCGCGCTGCGGGTCCGGCATGCGCTGATGGCCGGTCCCGCGCGCATGGCGGGCGTCGCCCGAGATCTCCGCGTGGAGATCGATGCTTTCCCGGCGAGCCGACCCCGCACTGCGCCGGCGGTAGAGTCCGCGCCATGCATCCGGTCGCTCGTTCCGGCACTCGCCTCGCCCTCCGCGAACTCGCCATCGAGGACGTGGACATGGTGCTCGCCGTTTACGGCAGCCCTGAGGGCAACGGAGCACCTGTCGTTCGAGCCGCGCACCCGCGACCAGGTCGCCCAGATCGTGACCCGGTCCATCGCCGCCGCCACGGCGGACCCGCGCAGCGAGTACGCGCTCGCCGTCGTCAAACGGGACACAGACGACGAGATCGGGTTCGGCCGGATCGCCATGGACCCCCACCAGCAGCCGCCCACACCGGCGCGGGCATCCGCCGCTGGGCGAAGAAGAACAAGGTCGAGCTGTGCTTCAGCCCGACCTACGCTTCCTGGGCCAACCCGATCGAGGCCCGCTGCGGCAGTTCACCCTGGCCAACTCCCACCACCGCAGCCACCCTGCGCAAACCCAGGCACTGCACCGCTACCTGCGCCGGCGCAACACCAACGCCCGCCACCCCGACGTACTCGCCGCCCAACGCAAGGAACGCGCCTGCACCCGCGGCGAAAAGGGCATGCGCTGGGGCGGATGCCCCCTCGACACCGCGGCCTGACCAACCGCGAACAGCAGCCCCCGAACGCCGACGGGGCAAGTTCAGGAGAAGGACAGCGACAGAAGGATGACTCAGGAGGCGAACGGCTCGATCTCCCCCGCGAAGACGATGACCTGGTCGATGAGGCTCCGTCGCAGATGGACGACATCCGTTCCCGCCAGGCGGGGGCCTCCATCAGGCGTGGTGAAGACCCACTGGTACCGGGCCCATTCGTCAGGCATGTCCACTGCTGAGCAGCGCACCATCGTGCCGGTCCCCGCCGGGTGGCGTCGGATGTCCAGTACGAACCGCTCGACCGCCCCGATTCCTTCGCTGCGACCCAACGGCCCCCAGAAGATCACGTCTGAGGTCAGGGCCTGGGAGAGCAGGGCAGTCACATAGCTGTCGTCCGAGGCGTTGAACGCGGAGATGAATGTGTCGATCGCGGAGCGTGCGGTCTCTTCCTGCATGCCCCAGTAATACCAGCCGTTTCGCGTGCGCTCGTCCCACGAGCCGCCTTCCGATCACGGTGAACCTTCCCGGTCACAGCACTCGCCGCGCCTGGACGGCCCACCGCTGGGACAACCGGCCCAACCGCCGCCCGTGAACACCCGCCCGATGGCGCGTCGAGCGGTTCATTCCTCGTCGTCGAAGCCCTCGTCGTCGAAGCCCTCGTCGTCCAGGCCCTCGACGTCGACAGGCTGCGTTCCGTTGAACGTCACGAGGATTCCGTAAGGGTCCGCCAGTCGGAACCTGCTCTCCGTGAAACGGATCGCCCAGCTCTGGTCGGCCCACACGGTTGCTTCGGGAACTGCCAGTGGCAGCTCCGGAAGGTCCAGCCAGCTCAGTTCCTCAGCTGTGAGTTCGAACTGCGATTCCCTCAGTCGGGTGCGGCAGTACTCCACAGCTTGGTCGACGAGGACATCGAAACGGCTCATGACGTCGTGAGCGAAACGGAGGGTGGCCTCTTCCGGCGGGGCGGCCGGCTCGATCAGCAGACTCAATCCGGTCTCGACCGCGCCTGCCGGTTCCGGGAAGCAGCCGGACCAGCAGGCCAGCGATGGAGGGCTCTCCACCCTTGTCAGCACAACCTCGGCGATACGCACGGTCTCGGGCAGTTTCGCGTCAACGCCAGGCTCTTCAGCGGCCGAACTGCTCGGTGGTGCGCCGTTGTCGGACATTGGCTCAGCATAGGTCAAGCCCGGCACGATGATGATCGACAGCCGAGGCACGTGGCCATCCGCGCGGCCACATCTGCCACCCCGCGCCCCGAGCCCACGCGTACACCCCGCTGCCCGGTCTGCACGGCGTGGACCTGGATCGGGTGCTTGCGCCACGGGCAGGCGGGCGGCCCCCTCGGTCTGGCGGCTGGGTGGAAGCCGCGGTTGGAGGCGTGGAGCGCGATGAGTTCGACGCGGCCGGGCCCGGACCGGTCCTCCCCGGTCCGGGCCCGGCCGCGTACGGGTCAGACGTTGACGCCGAAGTCCTGGGCGATGCCGACCAGCCCGGACGCGTAGCCCTGGCCGACCGCGCGGAACTTCCACTCGGCGCCGTTGCGGTACAGCTCGCCGAAGACCATGGCCGTCTCCGTGGCCGCGTCCTCGGAGAGGTCGTAACGGGCGATCTCGGCGCCGCCGGCCTGGTTGATGATGCGGATGTAGGCGTTGCGGACCTGGCCGAAGTTCTGGCCGCGGTTCTCGGCGTCGTAGATGGAGACCGGGAAGACGATCTTGTCGATGTCGGCCGGGAGGGCCGCCAGGTTGACGTTGATCGCCTCGTCGTCGCCCTCGCCCTCGCCGGTGCGGTTGTCACCCGTGTGGACGATCGTGTTGTCCGGGGTCTGCTTGTTGTTGAAGAAGACGAAGTGGCCGTCCGAGTAGACCTTGCCCTGCGTGTTCACCGCGATCGCGGAGGCGTCCAGGTCGAAGTCCGTGCCGGTGGTGGTGCGGACGTCCCAGCCGAGGCCCACGGTGACGGCGGTCAGGCCCGGAGCCTCCTTGGTGAGCGAGACGTTGCCACCCTTGGACAGGCTTACAGCCATGGTTTGGGAGTCCCTTCCCTCGTTACGTATGTACGGCTTCGTACTGGGGACGAAGCTACCGTCATCGGGAAGAACGCCAAGGGGGGCCCAAGAGGTTCCGCATGCCTTTACCTTTTTTACCTTCCGCTAATTCGGGTGACGCGGAGCGGGTGGGGACGCGACCATGGACGCATGTCCGGTCCTTACGTCATCCGTGGCTCCGTCTCACTCCCCGAGGCCGAGCTGATGTGGCGTTTCTCACGCTCCTCGGGGCCCGGCGGACAGCATGTCAACACGAGTGACTCCCAGGTGGAGTTGCGCTTCGACCTGGCGCGGACCGAGGCGCTTCCCCCGGTGTGGAAGGACCGGGCGTTGCGGCACCTCGCGGGGCGGCTGACCGATGGCGTCATCGCCGTCCGCGCCTCCGAGCACCGGTCCCAGTGGCGCAACCGTGAGGCCGCCGCGGTGCGCCTCGCGGCCCTGCTAGCGCAGGCGACGGCGCCGCCGCCCAAGCCCCGCAAGCCGACCCGGATCCCCCGTGGCATCAACGAGCGGCGACTACGGGAGAAGAAGCAACGCTCGGAAACCAAACGAGGCAGAACAGGCCGCGACTGGACCTGACCCCCGCCGCGTCAAGGCGCTCCACCCACCGGCCTGCGTCACCACTGTGCCGGCTTCAGCACCCCACCCCGAGTCGGCTCCGGCGGATCGCTCTACGTCAGCTCCCATACCCCGACCGTCTGGTCGCCGCTGGTTTCCGTGGTCGTGTGGAAGCCCAGGCGTCGGTAGAAGTTCTCCGGGCCGGTCGGGCCGGGGTGCCAGGTGGCGTAGAGGTGGCTGTCGCCGCGGCGGCGGAGTTCGGCGGCGACGGACTCGACGGCGAAACGGCCGTACCCCCTGCCCTGTTCGCCGGCCGCGATGTTCAGCCGCCACAGGCCCGAGCGGAACACGCTCCCGTCGCCGTGCCAGTCGATGCCGAGGAAGGCCATCAGGAAGCCGACCGGGCGGTCGTCGTCGCCGTCCACGATCAGTCGCGGCCAGGCGACGCCCGCGGGGTGGGCGTATGCCTCGGCGAGGGAGTGGGCGACCGGCCGCACCGCGTGCTCCTGCTCGGGCCGGACCCGGACGCCGAGGGCGGCGTCGACGGTGCGCGGCGTGATCTCTTCCAGGCGGGGTGTCATCCCGGCACGCCAGACCGGATGCCGATCACGGACCATGGAATTTCGCCTCCACCGCGCGAACCCTCCCGTTCCTCCCGTCCTCACCCCAACTGCCGGTAGCGGCCCTGGAAATACAGCAGCGGTCTGCCGTCCGCGCTGGGCAGTTCCGCGGTCAGTACGCGGCCGATCACCAGCGTGTGGTCCCCGGCCGCGACCCGTTGTTCGGTCCGGCACTCCAGGGTCGCCAGGGCGCCGCGCACCAGGGGCGCGCGGGAGGCCTCGCCGCGGGCGTAGGGGATGTCCTCGAACAGCAGCCGGTCGCTGAGGCGGCCCTTCATGGCGAAGCGGCCCGCGATGTGGCGCTGGCTCTCGGAGAGCACGGAGACCCCCCACAGGGGCTGCTCGGCGAGCAGGTCGTCCATGCGGGCGCCCGTGCGCAGGCTGACCAGGACCAGTGGCGGGTCCAGGGACACGGACAGGAAGGCCGTGGCCGTCATGCCGGCGTCCTCGCCGGCCGGCGCCCCGGGGTCGTCCGGGTCGAGCGGCGGCTCCTGCGCGGACACCAGGACCACGCCCGCGGCCAGCCGGGACATGGCGGCCCGGAACTCGTCGTTGCTCACCCCCTCAGCATGCCCGGGAACGGCGGGGGCGGCGGGGGAGGGCAGCGGAGTTGGAGTGTTCAGCACGCCGGAAACGCTAATCTTCGCTGCGAGCGGGTCGCATCGGGCCTCCGCCCGAACCTGGTCCTAGGTCCCTGGAACGAAGAAGAACGATGAAGAACGAAGAAGAACAAAGAAGAACGAAGAAGGCGGACACTCTTCTCAATTGTTCATGTTCTCCTGTGACTTGAGTCACAAGACAGATGAATTGTTGACCCTGTGTACCGAGTGGGCAGCGCGCTGTGATTCAGTGGCGGGGAAGCTGCTGCAAGGGCACCACCGAAGAGAAGCGCCGAAGAGCACCCTTGATTCGCTGCGAGGTCTCGGGGGGAGGGCGAGCATGGAAATGGAGTCGGAGCCCTACGTCCGTCTTGCGTCCCTCCGGCAACTGCACCAGGCCATGGCCGACATGAACACGGCACGCAGCCTGGCGGACACGCTGCAGACCGTCGCCGACGGCGCCGTCACCGCCCTCGGGTACGAGATAACCTGCGTCAACCTCGTGCGCCCCGACGGCGACCTCGTGGTCGCCGCCTTCTCCGGGAACTCCGCCGCCGAGGCCCTCATCACCGGCCGGGTCGGCTCCCGCGAGTCCTGGGAACGCCGGCTGACCATGGGCGAGGCCTGGGGCGACCTGCGGTTCATACCCCACACCGAGGGCTGGGTCCTCGACGACGACGACGTTCCGCAGTGGTACACCGACGGGCCCGCACCCCGCTTCGAGGACGAGTGGCACCCCGCCGACCGGCTCTTCGCACCCATGTACGCGCCCGGCGTGCAGGGCGGCGGCTCCGGCGAGCTGCTCGGCGTGATCTCCGTGGACCGGCCGCGCAACGGCCGGCATCCGGGCGCCTGGGGCCGCGAGGCCCTCCAGATGTACGCGTTCCAGGCCGCCATCGCGATCAGCAACGCCCGGCTCAGGTCCAACATGCAGCGCGCCCTGGTCCGCCTGGAGCGCGAGCAGCAGGCGCTGCGCGCGAGCGAGGAGAGTTTCCGGCAGGCGTTCGAGTACGCCCCCTCCGGCATGGCGATAGCCGAGATGGGCGGGGACCAGCACGGCCGCATCCTGCGCACCAACGACGCGCTGTGCCGCCTGCTGGGCCGCCCGGCCTCCGCGATGCGCCGCTACTCCTTCTCCGACCTGGTGCACCCCGAGGACATCGGCACGCTGCTGCGCACCTCCGCCGAGGGCGGCCGCGCGGAGCTGCGCCTCGGCCGCCGCGACGGCTCCTACGTCTGGGTGTCGCTGCGCAACTCCGTCGTCGCCGACGCCGCCGACGGCCCGCGCTTCCTGCTCACCCACGTCGAGGACATAGAGGAGCGCAAGCGCCGCGAGCTGCAGCTCGCCCACCGCGCCTCGCACGACTCCCTCACCGGCCTGCCGAACTCCGCCGAACTGCGCTCACGCCTGTCGGCCCGTCTGTGCCGGCGTCCCGCGCACGGCGACGAGCTGGACTCCCTGGACGCCGCGTACGGCCATCCCGCCTACGACGTCAACGGTCACGGCTTCGACTTCGCCTCCGGCACGGACGCCTACGACGGCTTCGACCACCATGTGCACACCGTCGCCCCCGAGGACGACCGCGACGACGGCACCAAGGGCCTCGCGGTCCTCTTCTGTGACCTGGACGGCTTCAAGTCGATCAACGACCGGTTCGGGCACAACGCGGGCGACGCCGTCCTCATCGAGGTGGCGCGCCGGCTGTCGCGGGGTGTGCGGGACGGGGACACGGTGGCCCGGCTCGGCGGCGACGAGTTCGTCATCCTGGCCGACGGCCTCGGCAAGGCGGACGCCCAGGACCTGGCCGTACGCCTGCGCAACGAGATCATCCAGCCGATCCGGGCCGAGGGCCGGGCCGTGCGGGTGGGCGCCAGCTTCGGCATCGGCTGGGCCCACTGCGGCATGACGGCGGACGAGGTGTTGAAATCCGCTGACGAACGGATGTACGTCGAGAAACGATCTCGTCCCAAACAGCACCGTCGGGCCGGATGAACCCCAGGTCAGTGGGCTGAAGCACATCGAGCCACCCGATTGGGTCAGTGAGAGCGGGTAGGCTCGCTCTCCAATACCCGTCTTCACCTGTCTTCCGTATCCGTACCGCATCCGCCCGCACCTGTTGAGGAGTACCTAGGGATGACGCCCGGCGACAACGGCGCGAGCACGCCCGAGGACGACGACCCGTTCGGCTACCTGTACGCCGACGGGCAGGCCAGGGGAGCCCAGCCGCCGTCCGGTGGCTACGGCTACCCGAACTCGGTCAGCAGGGTGCGTGCGGTCGGCGAGCGCCAGTACGGCCAGCAGTCCGCCCCCTACGGGCAGCAGTCCCAGGCCGCCGCCTACGGGCAGCAGCAGACCGTGCCCCCGCAGCAGGGCGCCTACGGCCAGCCGAACGCCCACTACCAGGCCCCGGAGACCTTCCCGGGCGGCCCGCCGGCCGGCCAGCAGCCGCCGCAGGCCGGCGGGGGCGGCGGCCGGGGCGGTCGCGGCCCGAACACCAAGGGACTGCTGATCGGCGCGATCGCGGTGGTAGCCGCGGTCGTCATAGGCATCAGCGTCGCCATGCTCAACGGCAACGACGACGACAACAAGACCGGCGACCAGGCCGCGGACACCACCCCGACGCAGTCCGAGAGCAGCTCACCGAGCCCGTCCGCCAGCGACTCGGCGGCCGGCGAGGGTGAGCTGCCGACGATCGATGCCAAGGCGCTGCGGCTGGGCGGCAGCGCCGCGCTGGCGTCGGACGTCGAGGGCGCGCAGGCGGACGGCGGCACCTATGTGGGCAACCTCAACCAGCCCGGCAACTCCGTCACCTGGACCGTCAACGGCATCCCCGACGACGGCGCGTACACCGTGTTCGCGCACTACAGCACGGCCGGCGACGACCAGTCGATGACGCTCACCATCAACGGCAAGGCGTTCGGCAGCAAGCTGAGCCTCAAGAACTACGCCAAGGCCGACGACGGTGACTTCGCCAAGGGCTGGACCACCACCTTCGCCTGGCCCACCCTCAACAAGGGCACCAACACGATCACGCTGTCCTGTGAGAACGGCGACAAGTGCAACGTCCTGCTGGACCAGCTCTGGCTGAAGAAGGGCCAGGTCAAGAAGTAACCCCGGCCCCGACCGCGCCGACAACCACCGGCGGCAGACCCCGGGGAACCCCTGTGGAACCAGCCGTGTAGGGCTTCAGGCGAGTGGGGATCAGGCGGCGTTGGTCTCCTTGGTGACCGTGACCTGGGGGCGTAGCTTCTCGTAAGTTGCGCGGTCGAATTCGCCTGCTGTCGGTGCTGCCACGGTCGCGGCGGACAGGGCGATCGCGCGGGTCAGCCGGTCCGGCCAGGGGAGGCGTTCCACGAGGCCCGACAGCAGGCCCGCCACCGCCGAGTCGCCGGCGCCGGTCGGGTTGCCGTGCACGGCGGAGGGCGGGGTGGCCCGCCAGTGGCCCTCAGGGGTGTGGGCGAGCAGCCCCTGCGGCCCGAGGGAGGCGACCACCGCTTGCGCGCCGCGCCTGCGCACGTCCCGGGCCGCCCGCAGCGGCTCGTGCGAGCCGGTGAGTTCGGCCAGTTCGTCCGCGTTGGGCTTGACGATGTCCGGGCGGGCCGCCACCCCGCGGCGCAGCGGCTCCCCGCTGGTGTCCAGCAGCACCGGGACACCGGCCGACCGGGCCGCCCGTATCAGGCCCGCGTACGCCCCCACCGGCACCCCGGGCGGCAGACTGCCGCACAGTGCCACCGCCGCGGCCGGCCCGAGCAGACCCTCGTAGGCCTCCTGGAACGCGTCCCACTCGGCGGTGGTCACCTGCGGTCCTGGCTCGTTCAACTGGGTGGTGTCGCCGGTGCTTTCGTCCACGACGGCGATCGTGCGCCGGGTGGCATCCGCGATCGGGACCAGCGCGTCCGCCACGCCCGGAATGCCGGTGAGCCGGTCGCGTACCTCCCGGCCCGTGCCGCCGCCCGCGAACCCGGTGACCGTCACCTCGTGCCCGAGGGCCGCCAGCACCCGGGCCACGTTCACACCCTTGCCGCCCGGCCGTTCGGCGACCGCGGACACCCGGTGCGAGGCGTGCGGCCGCAGCGACCGCACGCGGTAGGTGAGATCGAGAGCGGTGTTCAGTGTGACCGTGAGGATCACCCGGGCCGACCTCCCTCGCTGTTGAGCTGTGCCGTGAGTTCTGGTCCCGATCATGCCAAACAGTTGGCGAGGGGCCCAGACCACGTGCGGTCACCGGCTCTCGTCGGCGGCCCGGCCGGGGGACGTATCAGGGCAGTCTGGGATCGACCACCCAGGCGCCCCGTCGCATCACGCCCTTGACGTCGAAGTCCGCGTCGAGGAGTACCAGGTCGGCGTCCTTGCCGGGTTCCAGGGAGCCCACCCGGTCGGCCAGGCCGAGCAGCCGCGCCGGGTTGGCGGACAGGGCCGCCACCACGTCCGGCACCGGCAGCCGGTCGACCGTCACCGCCCGCTTGAAGGCGTGGTCCAGGGTCAGGGTCGAGCCCGCGATCGAGCCGCCCCGCACGAGCCGGGCCACGCCGTCGCTGACCTCGACCTCCAACGGGCCGAGCATGTAGCAGCCGTCGCCGATACCGGCCGCGTCCATCGCATCGGTGATGAACGCGACCCGCCCGGCGCCCGCGTGCCGGAACGCCAGTTCCAGCGCGGCCGGGTGGAGATGGGTGCCGTCGTTGATCAGCTCGACCGTGACCCGTTCGTCCGCCAGCAGGGCGGCGACCGGGCCGGGGGAGCGGTGGCCGAGCGGCGGCATCGCGTTGAACAGGTGGGTGGCGACCGTGGCGCCCGCGTCGATCGCCTGCACCGTCTGCTCGTACGTCGCGTCGGTGTGCCCGACGGCGGCGATGACGCCGTGCTCCGCCAGGAGCCGTACCGAGTCGATGCCGCCCGGCAGTTCGGCGGCGAGGGTGACCATCCGGGTCCAGCCGCGTCCCGCGTCGATCAGCCGGCGCACCTCCTCCGGGTCCGGGTCGCGCAGCAGCTCCTCGGAGTGCGCGCCCTTGCGGCACGGCGAGATGAAGGGGCCCTCGAAGTGGACCCCGGCGAGATCGCCCTGTTCGGCCAGCTCGGACAGCAGCCCGGCCTGCTTGACCAGGAAGTCCATGTCGTCGGTGACGGTGGAGGCGAGCAGCGTGGTGGTGCCGTGCTGCCGGTGGGTGCGGACGGCCGTCAGGATCTCGTCGGCCGTGCCCGAGAACGAGGCGCCCCCGCCGCCGTGGTTGTGCAGGTCGACGAAGCCGGGCACCAGCCAGTGGCCCCGTACGTCGATCACCTCGGCGTCCGCGGGGGCGGCGGCCGTGATCCTCGTGCCCTCGACGATCAGGCGTCCGTCGGTCACGATCCCGGTGGGCAGCACCACCCGGGCGCCGGCAAGAACCGTACTGGGGGCCATCAGGCGGTTACCTCCGAAGGGTCAGTGGTTTCGAGGAGATCCCGGGCGAGGAGCCCCGCGCCCAGGCAGCCGGCGGTGTCCCCGAGGGCGGCGGGGACGATCGACGGGAGTTTCTGGAAGGTGACGCGGCGCCGGACGGCGTCCCGCAGCGGCCGGAACAGGGTCTCCCCCGCCTCGGCGAGCCCGCCGCCGATGATCAGCGTGCGCGGGTCGAGCAGGGTGAGCGCGGTGACCAGCCCGTCGGCCAGCGCGTCCACCGCCTCCTGCCAGACCCGGACGGCGTTCGGATCACCGGACGCGACGGCCTGCGCGCAGTCCGCGGCGTCCGCGTCGGGCCTTCCCGAGGCGGCCGCCCAGGCCGCGCTCACCGCCGACGCGGAGGCGTACCGCTCAAGGCAGCCGCGCTGCCCGCACGGACACGCGGTCCCGCCGGGCCGTACGACGATGTGGCCGATCTCGCCCGCGAAGCCGTGCGCGCCCGCCTCCACCCGGCCGTCGAGGCCGATGGCGCCCGCGATGCCGGTGCCCAGGGGCACGAACAGGAAGCGGTCCGCGCCCCGGCCCGCGCCGATCCGGCCCTCGGCCAGCCCGCCGGTGCGCACGTCGTGGCCGAGCGCCACCGGGATGCCGAGCCGGTCGGCGAGCAGGGCGCGCAGCGGCACGTCGCGCCAGCCCAGGTTGGCCGCGTAGGCGGCGATACCGCGTTCCTCGTCGACGATGCCCGGCACCGCGATGCCGGCCGCGACGGCGGGTTCGCCGCACCGCTCGGTGCCGTATGCGCGCAGTTCGGCGGCGAAGCCGAGGATGCCCTCGACCACCGCCTCGGGCCCGCGTTCGCGCCCGGTCGCGCGGCGGTCCTGGTGCAGCAGTTCGCCGCCGTCCCCGACCAGGGCGGCCTTCATCCCGGTGCCGCCCACGTCGAGGGCGATGACATGTCTCACGGGGAACAGTGTGGACCGCGGACCCGTAAGAGGTCTAGTCCACTTACGCCACGGCCCCGGGAACGAGCCGCTGTCGGTGCCCGGCGCTACCGTTCACCCATGGAACCGGACGACCGCCACGAGCTGGGCCGCCGCGAACAGGCCATCCTCACGCTGGAGCGCCGGGGCTTTCCCGGCCCCGGCGCCAAGGAGCGCGCGATACGCGAGGAGCTGGGCCTGGCCCCGGTCCGCTACTACCAGCTCCTGAACGCCCTGCTGGACGACGAGCGCGCACTGGCCCACGACCCGGTGACGGTCAACCGCCTGCGCAGGACCCGCGAGACCCGCCGCACCGGGCGCTGACCCGCGCTGCCAGGCGTGCGGGGTGGACCGCGTGGATAGGGTCGGGTCATGGGCACCCATATGACGGACTCGACCGAGCCCCAGGACGCGCTTCCGACGCCCGTGACACAGGCCGGGCGGGACGGGCTCGCCGCGCTGATCGCACGGCCCCGCACCGCGGTGATCGGCCTCGACTTCGACGGCACGCTCGCACCGATCGTCGCCGACCCCGAGCAGGCACGCGCACACCCGGACGCCGTACCCGCGCTCGCCGCCCTCGCCCCGAAGGTGGCCTCGATCGCGGTGGTCACCGGACGCCCGGCCGGCGTGGCGGTCCGCTACGGCGGCTTCGCGGGCGTACCCGGCCTGGAGCACCTGGTCGTCCTCGGCCACTACGGCGCCGAACGCTGGGACGCGGTCAGCGGCACCGTCAGCGCCCCGGCCCCGCACCCCGGCGTCGCCGCCGTCCGCGCCGAACTGCCCGGCTTCCTCGACCGGATCGGTGCCTGGCGGGGCACCTGGATCGAGGAGAAGGGGCGGGCCGTGGCCGTGCACACCCGCCGCGCCGAGGATCCGCAGGCCGCGTTCGAGGCGCTGCGCGGTCCCCTCGCCGAGCTGGCCACCCGGCACGGCCTGATCGTCGAGCCCGGCCGCCTGGTCCTCGAACTGCGCCCGCCCGGCATGGACAAGGGCGTCGCCCTGCTGGAGTACGTCCGGGAGATCGGCGCCGAGTCCGTCGTGTACGGCGGCGACGACCTCGGTGACCTCCCCGCCTTCGCGGCCGTCGACAAGCTCCGCTCCGACGGCGTGCCCGGACTGCTGGTGTGCAGCGGCAGCAGCGAGGTGACCGAACTCGCCGCGCGCGCCGACCTGGTCGTGGACGGCCCGGCCGGGGTGGTGCGGCTGCTGCGGGCGCTCGCCGATCAGCTGGAACGGCCGGCCTGAAGGGCGTGCAGCTGGTCCAGGAACCACTGGGCCGGCGGCAGCGCCGTGGCCGCGGCGGCCAGCCGCTTGGTCCGCTCCGCCCGCTCGTCGTCCGGCAGGGTGAGCGCCCGGTGCAGGGCGTTCGCCGTGCCACCGATGTCGTACGGGTTGACGGTGATCGCGTCCTCGCCCAGTTCCTCGTACGCCCCGGCCTCCCGGGACAGCACCAGCGCGCAGCCCTGGTCGGAGACGACCGGCACCTCCTTGGCGACCAGGTTCATGCCGTCCCTGATGGGGTTCACCAGGGCCACGTCGGCCAGCCGGTAGGCGGCCAGTGAGCGGGCGAAGTCGTCCTCGACGTGCAGCAGCACCGGCGTCCAACCCGGCGTCCCGTACCGCGCGTTGATCTCCTCCGCGACGCGCCGCACCTCGGCGGTGTACTCCCGGTACACGGCCAGGTCCTGGCGGGAGGGGTAGGCGAAGGCGACGTGCACGACCCGCTCGCGCCACTCGGGGCGGTCCGCCAGCAGCTGCCGGTACGCCAGCAGCCCGCGCACGATGTTCTTGGACAGCTCGGTGCGGTCCACCCGCACGATCGCCTTGCGGTCCGCGCCGATCTCCGTGCGCAGCGCCGTCATCCGTTCGGCCACGTCCGGCTCGTGCGCACGCGCGCGCAGGAAGTCCGCGTCGGCGCCCAGACCGTGCACGCCGATGCGGGTGCCGGCCGGGATGCCGGGCCCGAGGACCAGGTGGCAGCAGTCGGTGAAGGCGTCCGCCCAGCGCCGGGTGAGGAACGCCGCGCGGTCCGCGCCCAGGATGCCGCCGAGCAGTTCGGCCGCGATGTCGTCGGGCAGCAGCCGGAAGTAGTCCGGCGGCGCCCACGGGGTGTGCGAGAAGTGGCCGATGCGCAGGTCGGGGCGGAGCTGCCGGAGCATCCGGGGGGCCAGCGCCAGGTGGTAGTCCTGTACGACGACCGCCGCGCCCTCGGCCGCCTCCTCGGCCAGCGCCTCGGCGAACGCCCGGTTGTAGGTCCGGTACGACGCCCACTGGCGGCGGAACTCCGCGTCGAAGACCGGCTCCAGCGGGGTCTGGTAGAGCATGTGGTGCACGAACCACAGCACCGAGTTGGCGATGCCGTTGTAGGCGTCGGCGTACACGTCGGCCGGGATGTCCAGCATCCGTACGCCGGGCTCGCCGACCCCGCGGCGCACCGCCTGGCGGTCGCTGTCGGACAGCGCCGAGCACACCCACAGCGCGTCCGCGTCGGGGCCGATCGCCGAGAGCCCGGAGACCAGCCCGCCGCCGCCCCGCCGGGCGACCAGCGAGCCGTCCTCCTGGACGGAGTAGGAGACCGGGCCGCGGTTGGACGCGACCAGTACCTGGGCAGCACCGTGCGTGGAAGCCATACGCCTCAACCTAGCCCGACCCACAAACCCTCAAACGTACGACCCACTCCCCACACCCCGCCCCCCACAACCCACGCCCACCTCCCACCGCGTTTCGGTTCGCGCCGCGTTTTGGCTCGTGCCTTGCCTCGGACCGTGCCGTGCTTCGGCTCGCGCCGCGTTTCGGCTCGTGCCTTGCCTCGGCCCACGCTTGCCCCGGCCTGTGTCCGGTTTCAGGCCGTGCCTTGCCTCGGCTCACGCCTGTCCCGGCTCGCGTTGTGTTTCAGCCCGCGCCCTGTCCCGACTTGCGCCCCGGTTCGGCCCGCGTGCCTTGCGCCGGCCCGCGCCGTATTTCGGGCCGTGTCCTGTTTTTGGGGGCTGTGTGTTGTGGGGTCAGGCCACTTGGCGGGTGGCGTATTCCGTGATCTGCAGCATGGGCGGCCGTTCCTCCGTGTCCACCGGGTAGGTGCGCGGCTCGAAGCCGTCCGTGCCCCGCTCGAACTGGGTGAGGGAGGGCCGCACGAGGTGCCCGCGGGCCAGCCGCAGCTGCGCGGTGCGGTAGATCGCGGCGGCCATCCGGCCCAGCGCCTGCCCGTCCTGGTGCCGGTGCTTGCGCACACCGACGTCGACCTGGGCGAGGGCGTCAAGGCCCACCAGGTGCAGGGCGTCGACCAGCATGCCCAGTTCGACGCCGTATCCGACGGGGAACGGCAGCCGCTCCAGCAGTGAACGGCGGGCCGCGTACTCGCCGCCGAGCGGCTGCACGAAACCGGCCAGCTGCGGCCAGTGCAGGTTGAGCAGCGGTCGGGCCATCAGCTCGGTGACCCGGCCGCCCTGGCCGGCCGCGCCGGCCAGCGGGCGGTCGTACATGGCCTTGACCAGGTCGACGTCCGGTTCGGTGAGCAGCGGCCCGACGATCCCGGTGACGAAGTCGGAGGAGAACTCCCGCAGGTCCGCGTCGACGAAGCAGACGATGTCCCCGCCGGTGACGAGCAGCGAGCGCCACAGGACCTCGCCCTTGCCGGGCGCGGTGGGCAGCCGCGGCAGGATGGCGTCGCGGTGCACCACCCGGGCGCCCGCCGCGGCGGCCACCTCGGAGGTGCGGTCGGTGGACCCCGAGTCGACGACGACGATCTCGTCGACCAGCGGCGCCTGCCGCATGAGGTCGTGCCGGATGACGGCGACGATGTCGCCGACCGTCTCCTCCTCGTTGAGCGCGGGCAGCACGACGGAGACCGACTGGCCCGTACGCTGCTTCGCGGCGAGGATCTTGTGCAGCGGCCGGTCGGTCACGGACCAGGAGCGGGTGGCCAGCCAGCGCTCGACTTCTTCCAGCACAGTCAGCTGCTCCTCACTGTCGTGATCACACCTGGTGCCTGTGTGATCCATCTCGCGGTTCGGACGACTATCTCAACTGTCCAGGCCGTCGGTTACAGTCTTGAACAACGCGGATGACCATCGCATGTCGGGGGTCTTCGGCGTTCACAACCGCATACAGCTCATCCAGAGGGGCAGAGGGATACGGCCCGATGAAGCCCCGGCAACCCTCCAGCCGGTACTCGTACTGATCGCTGCGCAAGCCGATCGTTTCCGCGAGGCTCCCGGCTAGGGAAGGTGCCAAATCCGTCTCACGGCGAGATGCGTCGTGAGGAAGATGAGGAGAAAGGGCCTCGCCTCACATGGCTGTGCAGACCGTTGCAAGCACCACGAACCAGTCGGTGGACCTCGGTACCGCCGCGGCCCTCAGCTGCCGCGAGTGCGGTCACCGGGTGCCGCTCGGCCCGGTGTTCGCCTGCGAGGAGTGTTTCGGCCCGCTGGAGATCGCGTACGACTTCTCGGTGTACGACACCGAGGAGCTGCGCCGGACGATCGAGGCGGGTCCCGCGAACATCTGGCGCTATGCGCCGCTGCTGCCCGTCCCCGCGGACGTGGCCGAAAAGCCCAACCTGAACCCGGGCTGGACCAAGCTGGTCCAGGCCGACAACCTGGCCCGCGAACTCGGCGTCACCGGCGGCCTGTATGTGAAGGACGACTCCGGCAACCCGACGCACTCCTTCAAGGACCGGGTGGTCGCCCAGGCGCTGGAGGCGGCGCGCGCCTTCGGCTTCACGACCCTGTCCTGCTCCTCGACCGGCAACCTCGCCGGGGCCGTCGGCGCCGCGGCGGCCCGGGCCGGCCTGCGCTCCTGTGTGTTCATCCCGTACGACCTGGAGCAGGGCAAGATCGTCATGGCCGCGATCTACGGCGGTGACCTCGTCGGCATCGAGGGCAACTACGACGACGTGAACCGCTTCTGCTCCGAGCTGATCGGCGACCCGGCGGGCGAGGGCTGGGGCTTCGTCAACGTCAACCTGCGCCCGTACTACGCGGAGGGCTCCAAGACCCTGGCGTACGAGATCTGCGAGCAGCTCGGCTGGCGGCTGCCCGACCAGCTCGTCGTGCCGATCGCCTCCGGCTCCCAGCTCACCAAGATCGACAAGGGGCTGCGGGAGCTGATCGCGCTGGGTCTGGTCGAGGACCGGCCGTACAAGATCTTCGGCGCGCAGGCCGAGGGCTGCTCGCCGGTGTCCACCGCGTTCAAGGCCGGTCACGACGTGGTCCGCCCGCAGAAGCCGAACACGATCGCCAAGTCCCTGGCGATCGGCAACCCGGCCGACGGGCCGTACGTACTGGACATCGCGCGCCGTACGGGCGGTGCGGTGGAGGACGTGACGGACGAGCAGGTCGTCGACGCGATCAAGCTGCTGGCGCGCACCGAGGGCATCTTCGCGGAGACGGCCGGCGGTGTCACCGTGGGTGTGACGAAGAAGCTCATCGAGCAGGGTGTCCTCGACCCGGCGCTCACCACGGTCGTCCTCAACACCGGCGACGGCCTCAAGACCCTCGACGCGGTGGCCGGCACCGGCCTGACCGCCACCATCCGCCCGAACCTGGACTCCTTCCGAGAGGCTGGCCTCGCATGAGCGTGACCGTTCGCATCCCCACCATCCTGCGTACCTACACGGGTGGCCTGTCGGAGGTGAGCGCCGAGGGCGCGAACCTCGCAGAGGTGATCGCCGACCTGGAGAAGAACCACACCGGCATCTCCGCACGCGTCCTGGACGACCAGGGCAAGCTGCGCCGCTTCGTGAACGTGTACGTCAACGACGACGACGTCCGCTTCGAGCAGGGCCTGCAGACGGCGACGCCGGACGGTGCGGGCGTGTCCATCATCCCGGCGGTGGCCGGCGGCTGACGGTCCCTTACCCTCGGTAACTTCGGTTACCGGCTGTTCATCAGATGGCCCCCTCCGTGAGAGAAGCGGAGGGGGCCATTCAGTGGGGTTGAGCGCGGTAGAGTTGGGGAACGCGTTCCCGGCCCCCGGGTCGGAAGCCCCGGATTCAATCCGCGCAGCCGCCAAGAAGTCGCCAAAGTCCATGCGTTCTTCGCGGCTTTTATTCCTTTTATAGGGCCCGACTTGCCCTGAATTCTGCCGAATTCTCGGCAGATTCCCGACCGAGTACGTCCAGATTTCTCGTCCGACTGACCTGTTGCAGACGGCAGTTGGACAGATACATTCAGCCGCGGTCGACGCGTTCCGGCGCACGCCCCCAACCTTGGGGGGTGAGGTCTGACCCGGGTCCGCGAAGTGTGGATCTGTGCAAGGGCCAGTAATAGGGGAGTTAGGCATGGCTCAGGGCACCGTCAAGTGGTTCAACGCGGAGAAGGGGTACGGCTTCATCGCGGTCGACGGTGGTGCGGACGTCTTCGTCCACTACAGCGCGATTCAGATGGACGGCTACCGCACCCTGGAAGAGGGCCAGCGGGTCGAGTTCGAGATCTCGCAGGGTCAGAAGGGCCCGCAGGCCGACATGGTTCGCCTCACCGCCTGAACATTCTCAACGCGAAGGGCCCGCACCCCCCGGGGTGCGGGCCCTTCGCCGTGCCCATGCCGCAGGGCCCGTACCGCGGTGTCCGGGCCGTCGTGCCGGGGGCGCGCGCCCCGTCGTCACCACCCGGCCGCACCCCCCGCGACGGACCCGCGGCACGGCCGCATCTTGCACTCGGGTGGGTCGAGTGCTAATCATTGGCGTTAGCACTCTGAAGGTGAGAGTGACAATGAAGGACCGGGTCGGTGAGGCCCGCAGGCCGGGTGGGGCAAGGAACCACAAGGCCGGTGAGCCGTCCGTCGCGGGCGCGGGCGCGGTCCGAAGGAATCACCCCCAGTCCTGGAGGGACCACTTCACATGGCCAAGATCATCGCGTTCGACGAGGAGGCGCGGCGCGGCCTTGAGCGCGGTATGAACCAGCTCGCCGACGCCGTCAAGGTCACCCTCGGCCCCAAGGGCCGCAACGTCGTCCTTGAGAAGAAGTGGGGCGCCCCCACGATCACCAACGATGGTGTGTCCATCGCCAAGGAGATCGAGCTGGAGGACCCGTACGAGAAGATCGGCGCCGAGCTGGTCAAGGAAGTCGCCAAGAAGACCGACGACGTCGCCGGTGACGGTACGACCACCGCGACCGTCCTCGCCCAGGCCCTGGTCAAGGAGGGCCTGCGCAACGTCGCCGCCGGCGCCAACCCGATGGCCCTGAAGCGCGGTATCGAGAAGGCCGTCGAGGCCGTCTCCGCCGCCCTGCTGGAGCAGGCGAAGGACGTCGAGACCAAGGAGCAGATCGCCTCCACGGCCTCCATCTCCGCCGCCGACACCCAGATCGGCGAGCTGATCGCCGAGGCCATGGACAAGGTCGGCAAGGAAGGCGTCATCACCGTCGAGGAGTCGCAGACCTTCGGCCTTGAGCTTGAGCTCACCGAGGGCATGCGCTTCGACAAGGGCTACATCTCGGCGTACTTCGCCACCGACATGGAGCGTATGGAGGCGTCGCTCGACGACCCGTACATCCTGATCGCCAACTCCAAGATCAGCTCCGTCAAGGACCTGCTCCCGCTCCTGGAGAAGGTCATGCAGTCGGGCAAGCCGCTGCTGATCATCGCCGAGGACGTCGAGGGCGAGGCCCTGTCGACCCTGGTCGTCAACAAGATCCGCGGCACCTTCAAGTCCGTCGCCGTCAAGGCCCCGGGCTTCGGCGACCGCCGCAAGGCCATGCTCGGCGACATCGCCATCCTCACGGGCGGCGAGGTCATCTCCGAGGAGGTCGGCCTCAAGCTGGAGAACGCGACCCTGGACCTCCTGGGCCGCGCCCGCAAGGTCGTCATCACCAAGGACGAGACCACCATCGTCGACGGTGCCGGCTCCTCCGAGCAGGTCAACGGCCGGGTCAACCAGATCCGTGCCGAGATCGAGAACAGCGACTCGGACTACGACCGCGAGAAGCTCCAGGAGCGCCTGGCCAAGCTGGCCGGCGGCGTGGCCGTCATCAAGGCCGGTGCCGCCACCGAGGTGGAGCTCAAGGAGCGCAAGCACCGCATCGAGGACGCCGTGCGCAACGCCAAGGCGGCCGTCGAGGAGGGCATCGTCGCCGGTGGTGGCGTGGCCCTGCTGCAGACCACCAACGTCTTCGAGAAGCTGGAGCTGGACGGTGACGAGGCGACCGGCGCGCAGGCCGTGAAGCTCGCCCTGGAGGCCCCGCTCAAGCAGATCGCGGTCAACGCCGGCCTTGAGGGCGGCGTCGTGGTCGAGAAGGTCCGCAACCTCACCCCGGGTCACGGCCTGAACGCCGCGACCGGCGAGTACGTCGACCTGGTCGCCGAGGGCATCATCGACCCGGCGAAGGTGACGCGTTCCGCCCTGCAGAACGCCGCGTCCATCGCTGCGCTGTTCCTCACCACCGAGGCCGTCATCGCCGACAAGCCGGAGAAGGCCGCTCCGGCCGCCCCGGGCGGCATGCCGGGCGGTGACATGGACTTCTGATCCTTCCCGAGGATCGGACCCGTCCGCCACACACCGAGGGCGGCACTCCCTGAACCCCAGGGAGTGCCGCCCTCGGGCATGTCACACCCCGTCGCCGCGGCTTGGTGGGCGGCAACGAGCGCCAGAAGCCGCACCCCAGGACCTCCCCCCACACCCGGCCCGCCCCACGGTCACCCGTCTCCGGACCCCACGGTCACCCGTCTCCGGACTGGGCCGTCGGCCGTTCCCGGACTGGGCCGTCGGCTGCCTCCGGACTCGGCTGTGCCCGAACCACCGGACGCACGAGGGGAGATCACGCCCGACTGCCGCTCCCGCACGCATCCCGACCCCGAAGGCCTCAGCACGCCGGCGAGCACCGGCTCCCCGAACGACAAGGGCGCCGCCGAACTCCGCACGGCCAAGGGCATACCGGATGCGGCACAGCGGCCGATCGCCGCCCCGGCCGCGACAACGCAAGCGGTGCAGCCGCTCCCGGCCTCGGCCGTCAGCCGTTCTCGGACTGGGCCGTCGGCCTTCCCAGAACTCCGCCGTCGGCCGTCCCGGAACTCCGTCGGCAGGCGCTCTCGGAGGCGCCGCTCGCGGGCACAGCGACCCGGCGGTGGGACGGTCGGTGTACCGGAGGAGTCCGGCCGTTATCGCGCCGCGGCTGAACCCGGACGGGCGACGGACCGGATGCTCGCGGGGGGCCGGTCCGCGTACGCGGGTCAGTCGGTCGTGTCTGGCAGCGCGGCGCGCAGATGGCCGTCGGACTGTTTCAGAAGGCGGGCGGCCGTCGGGCCGTCGACACCGGCCAGGATGGCCAGGATCGCGTTCTTCACCTCGCCGCCGGTCTCGGTCAGGGCCCGCACGATCTCCTCGTCGGCCGCGCCGGTGGCGAGGGCCACGATACGGCGGGAGCGAGCGCGCAGCTTGTCGTTGGAGGCGCGCACGTCGACCATCAGGTTCCCGTACGTCTTGCCCAGCCGGATCATCGTGATCGTCGACAGCATGTTGAGGACCAGCTTCTGCGCCGTGCCGGCCTTCAGCCGGGTCGAGCCGGTGATCAGCTCGGGGCCGACGACGACCTCGATGCCGTGCTCGGCCGCCGCCGCGAGCGCGCTGTCCGCGTTGCAGGCCAGGCCGACGGTCAGGGCGCCCAGGGCGCGGGCGTGTTCGACCGCGCCGATCGCGTACGGGGTGCGGCCGGAGGCGGAGACGCCGACCACCGTGTCGTCCGAGCCGAGCGCGAGCGAGTCGAGGTCCTTGCGGGCCAGTTCCTTCGAGTCCTCCGCGCCCTCGACGGAGGTCACCATCGCCTCGGCGCCGCCCGCGATCAGGCCGACGACCCTGGCGGGGTCGGTGTTGAAGGTGGGCGGGCACTCGGAGGCGTCCAGGACGCCGAGGCGGCCCGCGGTGCCCGCGCCGGCGTAGACCAGCCGGCCGCCGCGGGCCATGCGCGCGGCGATCGCGTCGACGGCGGCGGCGATCTGCGGGAGGCGTGCGGCGACGGCGGACGGCACGGCGGCGTCCTCGCCGTTCATCAGCCGGGCGATCTCCAGGGTGGGCAGCCTGTCGATGCCGGCGAGTTCGGGCCGGAAGGCCTCGGTGGTGAGCGTCTCCAGTTCGGCGCGGAGCTGACGGTGGTCGGACGTGGAGGTCATGACGGGCGGCTCTTTCCGTGCTTCTTGTGCCTTCGGTGCGGGTGGGGGCGTGCGAAGTCCGCCGCGGTCCGGCAGCGGCCTGAAAGGGGCGCGAGAAACTGCGCGACCAGCCACGGTGTTGCGGCAGCCGAACGACGACGCACAACGGCCCGGCCGGCGGAGCGCTCGGCGCTCAGCGGTGCCGGTGGGCCAGCGCCTCGTAGGAAGCGGCCAGCGCGGGCGCGGCGGTCTCGTACGTGCGCTGCGCCACTCCGATGAACAGGCAGTCCACGACGAGGAGTTGACTGGTCCGGGAGGACATCGCGGCGGGCCGCAGCTCGCTCTCCCGGGAGATGGAGGTGGTGAGCACGTGGTCGGCGTACTGGGTGACCGGTCCGCTCGGCCGTCCGGTGATGGCGATGGTGGTGGCCCCGTGCTCGAACGCGGCGCGCAGCGGCTCGATGACGTCCCCCGTCGAGCCGGAGTGGGTGATCGCGATGGCCACGTCCCCGGAGCGCAGCTGCACCGCGTTCGTCACCGCGAGATGCGGATCGCTGTGGGCGTGGGCTATCAGCCCTATCCGCAGCAGCTTCTGGGTGAGGTCCTGGGCGACCAGCCCGGACGCGCCGATCCCGTACACATCGGTGCGCCGTGCGCCGACGAGCGCGGCGACCGCCGCGCCCAGCTGCACGGTGTCGAGCCCGGCGGCCGTGTCGGCGAGGGTCTGCTGCTCGTCGTAGGCGAGCTTGGCGACGACGTCGGCGATCGGGTCGTCGACCGCGATGTCGGTGGTGAGGGCGGGGGCGCGGCCGGACTGCTGCTGGGCGGCCAGGCCGGCGAGGGCGAGCCGCAGGTCGCGGTAGCCCGGGTAGCCGAGCAGCCGGGCCGTCCGTACGACCGTGGCCTCGCTGGTGCCGGTGAGTTCGGCGAGCCCGGTGACCGTGAGGGCCGCGCAGCCGGCCGGATCGCCCGCCACGGCCTCGGCGACACGTTGCATCGAACGGGTCATGGTGGGGGCGAGCGTGCGCACCTTGGCGGTGAGGGCGGCCGGGGCCGGCGGCGCGCTTCCCGGGCCGCCCGGTTTGCCGAAAGTTTCCTTCATGTCCTGGGTCACAGATGAAAGGTATTTTCGGCTGGTGTCGGGGTCAAGACCACGCACAATGGGTCCATGGAACCCATCAACCCGCTGGAACGTGCCCTGCACACGGCTCGCGCCCGCGTGCTCGCCGACCTGGTCGCCGGAGAGGTCGCCGAGGCGGACGTGGTCTCGCTGGTCGAGGACTCGGTCGCGCAGCGCCGCTGGTGGGTCGAGCAGTGGCCGGACGGGGCGGCCTATGTGGCCGGACTGGTCGCACAGGACGTGCAGGACGCGCTGCTTGAGCGGTACGGACGCTGGCCGCTGTGCCCGGTGTGCGGCTCCGGCGACCCGCACGCGCTGGACGTCGAGCCGGAACTCGGCCCCGACCCGCACTGGGTCTGCCACCAGGCGGGCGTGAAGGTCGCGGCGGTCGGCTCCCTGGGACGGGCCACAGGCGGAGTGCCGTCCTCATGAGGCACCCATGGTGACGGCGTACACCGCCCCCGCCGACCTGACGCCCGCCGGCGTGGTGGCGGCCGGGCTGTCCGAAGGGGGCTGGGCTGCCGGAAGGGGTTGCCTGCCGTGAGGCCGGGCTGTCTGAAGGGGTTGCGCGCCGTGGGGCCGGACTCTCCGAGGGGGTTGCGCTGCGGGGTTGGGCTACCCGAGGGGGCCGCGATTCAGGGCCGGGCTGTCTGAAGGGGTTGCGCGGCGCGAGGTCGGGCCGGCCATGGGGCTGCGCCGCCGCGGGGGCGCGTCGATCGGAGGGCTGTCAGGCGCGGCGGACGTACAGGCCGAGCGAAGGGTCGGAGCCGTGCCGCTCGGCGTACGCGGTCTCCTCCGCCGCCCCGGCCCGGCCGAACCCGGTCCGGGCCAGCACGCCCTGCGACGGCAGATTGGCATGGTCGACGCGCGCGAACAGCAGGTCCACCTCGTCCCGGGCCAGCGCCCACTCGGCCAGCGCGCCCAGCGCCTCGGTCGCATAGCCCCGGCCGCGGGCGGCCTCGACGAGGTCGTAGCCGATCTCCACGCGGCCGTCCTCGTCCGGGGCGGAGTGGAAGCCCAGGCCGCCGACCGCCCGGCCGTCGTCCCGGCGCACCACCACGAACAGCCCGAACTCGGGCCGGTGCGACCCGGATTCATACGCCTCGACCAGCATCCCGGCGGCGTCCCGGGTGCCCTGGTACGGCCCGCCGTCGATCCAGTCGAAGCCGCCGTCGCCGCCCAGCCGCAGATCGCGCGCGGCGGCGGGCCGCACGCCCTGGAGGGTGAGCCGCCTGGCCGGGACGACCAGGTTGTTGTACCAGCGCCAGCCGGTGACCGGGGCCCGGCCGGGCAACTCGCCGCGGCCGGTCGCCCACAGCAGCGTCGGCCAAGGCGCGGGGCCGGGCCGGACGTGCGGGAAGATGCAGGCCAGGACGGACTCGGCGAGTTCCGCCGGCGGCTCGTAGGGCAGCCCGAGCCCCGCGGCCATGTCGTGCGTGTGCAGCAGTACCTCGGCGATGCCCATCGCGGCGAAGCCCGCACGGTCCGCGCTCCCGAAGGGGAACGGGTGGAACGCGCGCACCTCGCGCGGGGTGGTGCGGACGGTGGTGGCGAGCAGCACGCCGGTGGTCTCGATCACCTGGAGGACGCCGGCGTTGTCGGCCGCGTGCATGCCCTCGTCGCCCTCGCCGTCGAGGGTGATGTCGAAGGGGACGTACGCGTCCTGTGCCCGCCCCGCCAACTGCCCGGCGTACGCGATGAGATCGCTCGCGACATGCACGGCGGTCCGCCGGACGCTCCAGTCCAGCCGGCCCGCCCGCACCGCCGTCCAGTCCCGGTCCACCGCCGTGCGCAGCGTCGCCACACAACCCGCTACGGCCTCGTTCACCTGGTCCCCGCCCACTTCCTGCATGCGGCGCAGACTAGGTCATCGGATCGGTGCGCGAACCTGGTTTTCCGGCTGGCCGGCGTCGGCCCCGGCGACGACGCGGGACGCGGACGCACGGCGGTGCAGCCGCAGGGAGACGCCGGCCGCGCCGATCGCCGTGAGGGTGAGGCCCGCGCCCGCCCAGGCGGGCGACGCATAGCCGAGGCCGGCGTCGATGACGGTGCCGCCGAGCCAGGGGCCGCCGGTGTTGCCCAGGTTGAACGCGGCCGTGGTGGTGGCGCCGGCCAGCGTCGGGGCGGCCGAAGCGACGTTGAACAGGCGGGCGTTGAGGGCGGGCGCGGTGAAGAACGCGGAGAAGCCGAGGAGGAGGGAGCAGCCGACGGCGGCCGCCGCGACCTGGCCGAGGAGCGCGAGAAGGACGAGGATCACCGTCGAGGCCGCGGTCCCGGAGAGCAGGACACCGAAGAGATGCGCGTCGGCGATCCGGCCGCCGGCCGTCGTACCGGCGATCGCGCCGATCCCGAACAGCGCGAGCACGGTCGGCACCCAGCCGTCGGAGAGCCCGGCCACGTCCGTGAGCAGCGGCGCGAGATAGCTGAAGGCGCAGAACACACCGCCCGCGGCCAGCGCGATGAGCACGATGCCGAACTGGACCTGTCGGTCGCGGTAGATCCGCAGCTCCCGCCGCAGCCGTGGCCGCTCGGCGGGCAGCGGGATGCGCGGCACGAGCGTGGAGACGCCGATGAGCGCGATGCCGGTGGCGAGCGCGACGGCCCAGAACGCCGAGCGCCAGCCGAGGTGTTCGCCGAGGAAGGCGCCGGCCGGGACACCGAGGACGTTCGCGACCGACAGTCCGCCGATCATCACGGCGAGCGCGCGGGCCCGTACGCCCGCGTCGACCATGGCGACGGCCACCGCCGCGCCCACGGCCCAGAAACCGGCGCAGGCCAGCGCGCTGACCACGCGGGACGCGAACAGCACCCCGTACGACGGGGCGAGCGCGCCCGCGACCTGGCCCAGGCCGAACACGGCGAGCAGGCCGATGAGGGTGGTACGGCGGGGCAGCCGCAGCGTGGCCACGGCCAGCAGGGGCGCGCCGACCACCATGCCGATCGCGAAGGCCGAGATCAGCAGGCCGGCCCGGGGGATCGACACGTTCATGTCGTCGGCGACGGCCGGCAGCAGGCCCGAGAGCATGAACTCGCTGGTGCCGAGGGCGAAGACGGACAGTCCCAGAATGCGGACGGCGAGGGGCATACGGGCGGAGCGTATGTCGGGTGCGGGCATACCGGGTGCGAACATCCGCGCTGCTCACGGCATTCCCCGCCCGTCAGCCGGTGAGCAGCTCCAGCTCGGCGGAGAGGTTGTAGCGGGCGGTCGGCTCCCACTCACGCTGCCCGTACGGGGTGCGGAACAGCCGGGGCAGCTCCAGCAACTGGCGCAGGATCGCGGCGCGGCCGTCCCGGAAGGCGTCGTTCGGAACGAAGTGGTACTCCGCGCGGACGGCCGCGGTGTAGGCGGCGTACGCGGCCGGCGGCGCCGCCAGGATGGCCAGATCGGCGTCGCACAGCACCTGTCCGTCACGGTCGTCCGCGGCCGGGTCGTGGGTGGCGGTGAGCCGGACCAGCCGGGCCACCTCGGCGGTCCTGTCCGCCGGGACGCCGGCCTCCGGCAGCGCCCGCTCGGCGAGGCGGGCCGACCGCTCCTCGTTCTCGGAGCGGTCGGGGAGGTAGACGGCGTCGTGGAACCAGGCGGCCAGGCGTACGACGTCGGGGTCGGCGGCGTACTCCGCCAGGGTGTCGACGTGGTCCAGGACGGCGGTGAGATGCGCGAGCGTGTGATACCGACGCTGCGGCTCCTGCCAGCGGGCGAGCAGCCGATCCGCGTACGCCGCCGGATCGGGCCCACCACCGGCCCCCCGAACCCCTACCAGAGCCCTGCTCCACCGCCCCCGCAACCCCTCAACATCAACCATCCCCCCATCCTCCCGCACCCCGAACCAACATGAGCCTGCATCGAAGATGCGGCTCCGCCCCGCTAGGGGCGCGGGGCTGTATTGATATGCGGCTCCGCCGCGTGGGCGCGACAAGCCACGACGTGCCCGCACGGATCGACGACGCACCAGCCCCCTCACCGTCGTCAGCCAACCGGCGGAGCCCTACCGTGGGGGCCATGACCGACACACACGAACCACGGGACCCCGAACTGCCCGGCCGGCTGCTCGCCGTAGAACGCGACGCCCTGCTGCCCCTGCTCCGCTCCCTGCCCGACGCGGATTTCGCGCGGGCGATCGCGGCCTGCCCGGGATGGACCGTACGGGATGTGCTCGCGCACTGCGCGGCCGTGCTGACGCGGGTGGTGGAGAACCGCTTCGAGCGAGGGGTGTTCTCGCCCGAGTCGAACGAGCGGGACATCGCCGAACGTGCCGAGCGCACGCACGCGCAGGTCGTCGACGAACTGGAGCGCGGGATGACCGAGGCCGGGCCGCTGATCGCGCGGGCCGGCGGGGTGCTGGACATGATCGCGCTGGGCGAGTGGGTGCACGCCGGCGATCTGCGCGAAACGTTCGGCGTGCCGGGTGCCTACGCCGGGCCGGGGACGCCGCACGCGCTCGCCCTGCTGGCTTGGGTGACCCGCGAGAAGGGGCATCTGCCGGTGCACGCCGACCTGGACGACGTGGACGAGCCGCTGCGGCTGGGCGCGGCCGACGGGGCGCGCACCCCGGCGCGCTTCATCGGGGACAGCGCCACGCTGGTACGGCTGTACGCGGGCAGGCCGCTCGCCGGGGTGTCGTACGAACTGGTGGGCGCGGCGGCACCGGAGCTGAACATCTTCGGCTGACGGGGGCGATCTCGCGGGGCCGGGCCGGGCGGGCGTACCCTTTCGATTGGACTAGACCTGTAGCAGCTCCAGGGAACACCGTCGGAAAGGGGTCCTATGAGCACGCGTGCAGTCCTGGAGGTGATCGCCCTCGGCGTCGAGGACGCGGTCGCCGCGCAGGCCGGAGGCGCGGACCGCCTCGAACTGGTCACCGACATGGCGGCCGACGGGCTGACCCCGTCGGTGACGACCTTCACCGGGATCCGTGCCGCCGTCGACATCGACCTGCGCGTGATGCTGCGGCTCTCCGACGGGTTCGCCGCCGGCGGGCCGCACGGCGTGGAGCGGCTGGTGCGGGCGGCCAGGGAGCTGCGGTGGGCGGGGGCCGACCAGTTCGTGCTCGGATTCCTGGACGCCGGCGGCGGACCGGACCTGGACGCGCTGGAGCGGGTCGTCGCCGAACTGGACGGCTGCCCGTGGACCTTCCACCGCGCGATCGACCGGGCCGCCGACCGTGACGCCCTGCGCAAGCAGCTCGCCGATCTGCCCGGCCTCGACGCCTACCTGACCGCCGGGTCGGCGGCCGGTGTCGACGACGGGCTGCCCACGCTGCTCGCGGAGGCCTGGCGCGGACAGGAGCCGGGCTACGAGCCGACGGTCATGGTCGGCGGCGGCCTGCGCCTCGACCATGTCCCGGCACTCCGCTCCGCGGGCGTCACCGCGTTCCACATCGGCGGCGCGGCCCGTCCCGACGGCTGGGCGGGCCCCCTGTCCGCCCGGTCGGTGACGCAGTGGCGCCGAACCCTGGACGCGACCGACGAGTCCTGAAGGGCCAACATGGCAACAGCAGCACGATCTACGCGATGGACGTCGATCAAGTCAGTGCAGACACAACCCAAGCGGACTGACGCTGCGGAAACTGCCTCTGCCGACCCCGGGAGTGCGATTACCACCCTTGTTAGCCTCGGCCTTTCGTGACGGCCCGTCGATTTCGCGATGGGGGCCGGGGTCAGGTCAGTTGGGGTGGGAGGGGGGTCGTGTGGGTGATGATCAGACCTGATACGGCTCGGGTCAGGGCCACGTACAGGCGGCGCAGGCCGGTGCGTTCGTCCGGTTCGGCGTCGACCACGGCCCGCGGCTCGTCGAGGACCACGTAGTCGTACTCCAGGCCCTTGGCCAGCGATGCCGGGACCAGGGTCACGCGCGCCTCCCGCGTCGTCTCCTCGCCCGGTGCCAGATACGTGATCCCGGCCGCCGTGAGCGCTTCGGCCAGCGCCGGGACCCGCGCGTCGGCCGCGATCAGGCCGGTCGAGCCCTCGTTGCGCAGCAACTCCTCGCAGGCCGCGACGACATCACCGGTGCCGTCGACCGCGCGCAGGTCGAAGAAGCCCGGGTTCTCCCGGACCGAGGCGACCGGCGTGAGGCCGGGGGCGATGTGCGGCAGCAGCCGGGAGGCGTACGCGATGACGTCCGTCGGCACCCGGAAACCCGCGGTCAGTTCCTCGATCACGCCGTCCGTCTTGCCCAGGTGCGCCAGCGCCTCGTCCCAACTGCGGGTCGCCCACGGGGTGGTGCCCTGCGCCAGGTCGCCGAGGACGGTCGCGCTGCCGGTCGTGCAGCGCCGGCCCACCGCCCGGTACTGCATCGGGGACAGGTCCTGCGCCTCGTCCAGCACCACATGCCCCAGCGAGTGCGTGCGCTGCACAAGGTCGGTGGCCTCGTCGATGAGCACGGCGTCCGCGGCCGACCACCTGGCCGACTTCACGCTGCGCACCGGCTTCGACCACAGCAGCATCTTCTGCTCGTCCTGGGACAGCAGCCCTTCCGCGTGCGCCGCGAGGAAGTCCGCGTCCGTCAGCAGCCGCAGCACCAGCTTCGCCGGATCGACCGGCGGCCAGATCGCCTTGACCGCCGCCTTCACCGCGCTGTTGCGGGCCACCGCGTCCTGCACCCGGTCGTCCGGCGCCTCGCCCGCCCGCTCCATCTGCACCAGCACCGCATGCGCGATCCGCTGCGGCAGGGCCTCGCGGGCGGCCCCGTACCGGATGTCACGGGCCAGCAACTCGCGGACGATCTCCTCCAGTTCGTACGCCGGAACCCGCCAGCGCCGCGAGCCGCGCACCACCACGACCGGCTCGGTCGGCATCGTCACCTGCGCGTACAGGGCCCGCTTCAGCACCTCGGCGAGCCGTGCGTCGCCCTTGACGAGCGCGGCCGCCGCCTCGTCCGTGCCGCGCACCTCCACCTGCCCGACCAGGTCGTCGACGGTGGCCTGCCGCACCGCCAGCTCGCCGAGCGCGGGCAGCACCTGCTCGATGTAGTGCAGGAAGGACCGGTTCGGCCCGATGACCAGGGTGCCGGTGCGGGCCAGCCGCTCCCGGTGTGCGTAGAGCAGATAGGCGACCCGGTGCAGTCCGACGGCGGTCTTCCCGGTGCCGGGGCCGCCCTGGACGC
The DNA here is from genome assembly GCF_042873595.1 of Streptomyces sp. NPDC004629. Taxonomy (NCBI): domain Bacteria; kingdom Bacillati; phylum Actinomycetota; class Actinomycetes; order Kitasatosporales; family Streptomycetaceae; genus Streptomyces; species Streptomyces sp. NPDC004629. The sequence goes on from NZ_JBIALO010000014.1 coordinate 159,534, forward strand.
AGACCGTACCGGCCAGGCCGGAGCGCACGATCTCGTCCTGCTCCGGCTGGATCGTGGCGACGATGTCCCGCATCGGGCCCATGCGCGGCCGTTCGATCTCCTGCTGGAGCAGCTTGCTGGTGCGGGCCTCCTCCGTCGGGTCCGACAGATGCTCGTCCTCGTACGCCGTCAGATCCCCGCCGGTGTAGCCGAAGCGGCGGCGCAGCGCGACGTCCATCGGGTCCTTCTTGGACGCCCGGTAGAACGGCTGGGACACCGGCGCACGCCAGTCGATGACCATCGGATCGCCCCCGGCGTCGTGCACATGCCGCCGCCCGATGTAGAACCGCTCGCCGGGCGCGCCCTCGGCCCGGTCCGCGCCCGGCGGGCGCAGGTAGTCGAGCCGGCCGAAGAACAGGGGGGTGTCGCTGAGGTCGGCCAGCGCCTTGATGCGCTCGTCGATCTGCCGGGCCAGCACCTCCGCGTTGACCCAGTTCGCGGTGACATCACTGATGTCGAGGGATTCGACGTCCTCGCGCATGGCGCGCAGGGCGGCACGGGACCGGGCGAGATGGGAGCGTTCCCGGGCGAGCGGGTCGTCCAGCGGGTCGTGGGCGGGCGTGGACAAGGCGGTGCCTCCGGTCGGCTGCTCAAGGCGGGTGCACGGACAGCGCGCGGACGGGCGCGCCTGCGTGACGGGAAGCCGTCCGGTTTCCGGCCGGACGGCGGCGCTCCGGGAGGGAGGCGGGCAAGAGCGGAGATTCTAATGACGAGCCCCGGACCGAAGCCAATGCTTTTCCGCCCCCCTTTTTTTCTGCCCCCTGTTTCCGTTCCTCTCTTTGCCTCCCCTAGGGGACGCCTCCGCCTCGCCTAGGGGGACCGGGTCCCTCCGGAGGGGTACGTGCGGGGTCCGGGATTGGCTCCGGAGACCGATGACGACCTGGTGCCCGGCGTTCCACCATGGAGACATGAGCGCTGCAACCATCCACCCGGCCCCCTCCGGCCCGGCCGGCGCCACGGCCGTCGTCGGCAACCACCACCACCGCCTGGGCAACGTCCTGCGTGCCGTCAAGGTGTTCGCGGAGGCGGCGTTCGGCGTCGTCATCCTCGGCGAGTACGGCGAGGAAGCGGGCGTTCGCCGTAAGTAACCCATAGGTTCACCTCCGTGGCACAACGGACGGTGACGCCTTACCTCCTCCTGACCCTGTCCCTCCTCTCCTTCACCGCCCTGTGCGTCCTGCAACGCGCCCCGATGGCCGACGCGCTGGTCTACCGGGCCGAGGGCGAGGCCGTCGTCCACGGCGGCGACCTGTACGGCTTCACCGTCACCGAGTGGCGGCTGCCGGCGACCTACCCGCCGTTCGCGGCGGTCCTGTTCGTGCCGGCGACCTGGATCCCCGTCCCGGCCATGAAGGCGGCCTTCGTCGCGGGCAATGTGCTCCTGCTCGCCCATCTCGTCGTCCTCTCGGCCCGGCTCGCGGGCCGGACGGCCCGGGCGCCGCAGGTGTGTGCGGCCACCGCCCTGGCCCTGTGGCTCGAACCGGTCTTCCAGACGGTCCTGTTCGGCCAGATCAACCTGGCGCTCGCCTGCCTCGTCCTGTGGGACCTCACCCGCCCGCCGGGCGCCCGCGCCAGGGGACTCGCCCTGGGCGTGGCGGCCGGGATCAAACTGACCCCGGCCGTCTTCGTCGTGCACCTCCTGCTGACCGGGCGGCGACGGGAGGCGGCGACGGCCACGGCCGGCTTCGCCACGACCCTCGCGGTCGGCGCCGTCCTGCTCCCGGCGGCCAGCGCCGATTTCTGGACCGGAGGGCTCTTCGAGACCGGCCGGGTGGGCAAGGTCTGGATCGTCGACAACCAGTCGCTGCCGGGCCTGATCGCACGGGCGGCGGGCGATCAGGCACCGGGTGCGGCGTGGGCGCTCCCGGTCGCCGTCGTGGCCGTCGCGGGCCTGTGGTCGGCGGCACGGGCGACGCGGGAGCGGCACGGCATCCTGCTGGCGGCGGGCACCGCCCTGCTGGTCTCGCCGATCAGCTGGTCCCACCACTGGGTGTGGTGCGTCCCGTTGATCGCCGTACTCCTCGCGGAGGGCCGCGTCCCGCTCGCGGCGCTGACGGCGGCCGTGTTCACCGCCCGCACCATGTGGTTGCTGCCGCACGAGGGCGACCTGGACCTGCGGCTCGCGTGGTGGCAGCAGCCGCTCGCTTCCCCGTACCCACTGCTCGCCCTCGCCCTGCTGATCCGTACCGTCGTCGGATCCCCGGACACCTCCGCTGACCGGGCCACCGGCTCCCCCTATCGCGCTTCCCCGAGCCGTCGACCGGACGGGGCCACGGTGGGCGACAGGTCTGACCAAGGGCGGGGGGCGGAGGGCGGCGCGTGGCTCAGGTCTCGGTCAGGATCTCGTCCGCGTCCATGATGTGGTAGGCGTACCCCTGCTCCGCCAGGAAGCGCTGGCGGTGTGCGGCGAAGTCCTGGTCGATGGTGTCGCGGGCCACCACGGAGTAGAAGTGGGCCTGGTGGCCGTCGGCCTTGGGGCGCAGCACCCGCCCGAGCCGCTGGGCCTCCTCCTGCCGGGAGCCGAAGGTGCCCGACACCTGGATGGCGACCGTCGCCTCCGGCAGGTCGATGGAGAAATTGGCGACCTTCGACACGACGAGCACGCTGATCTCGCCCTCACGGAACGCGTCGAACAGCTTCTCGCGCTGCGCGTTGGACGTCTCCCCCTTGATCACCGGCGCGTTCAAGTGCTCGCCCAGCTCGTCGAGTTGGTCGATGTACTGGCCGATGACGAGGATCTGCTGTCCGGCGAACCGGCGCACCAGGGCCTCGGTGACCCGGCGCTTGGTGTCGGTCGTCGCGCAGAAGCGGTACTTCTCCTCCGTCTCCGCGGTCGCGTACGCGAGCCGTTCCGCGTCGGTCAGGTTCACCCGGACCTCGACGCAGTCGGCGGGCGCGATATAGCCCTGCGCCTCGATCTCCTTCCACGGCGCGTCGAACCGCTTGGGCCCGATGAGCGAGAACACATCCGACTCGCGGCCGTCCTCGCGCACCAGCGTCGCGGTCAGCCCGAGCCGGCGGCGCGCCTGCAGATCGGCGGTGAACTTGAAGACGGGAGCCGGCAGCAGATGCACCTCGTCGTAGACGATGAGCCCCCAGTCACGGGAGTCGAACAGCTCCAGATGCGGGTAGACGCCCTTCCGCTTCGTGGTCAGCACCTGGTACGTGGCGATGGTGACCGGCCGGATCTCCTTCTTCGTACCGCTGTACTCCCCGATCTCGTCCTCGGTCAGCGAGGTCCGCCGCACCAGCTCGTGCTTCCACTGCCGGGCCGAGACCGTGTTGGTGACGAGGATCAGGGTGGTGGACTTGGCCTGCGCCATCGACCCGGCGCCGACCAGCGTCTTGCCCGCACCGCAGGGCAGCACCACGACCCCGCTCCCGCCGTGCCAGAAGTTCTCCACGGCCTGCTTCTGGTAGGCCCGCAGTGCCCAGCCGTCCTCGCGCAGCTCGATCGGGTGCGCCTCCCCGTCCACATACCCGGCGAGGTCCTCGGCCGGCCAGCCCAGCTTCAGCAGCACCTGCTTGATCTGGCCTCGTTCGGAGGGGTGCACGGCGACGCTGTCGGGGTCGATCCGGGCCCCGACGAGCGGCGCGATCCGCTTGGACCTGAGCACCTCCTCCAGGACCGGCCGGTCGCTGCTGGTGAGCACGAGGCCGTGCGCCGGGTGCTTGCTCAGGGTCAGCCGCCCGTAGCGGTCCATGGTCTCGGCGATGTCCACGAGCAGCGCGTGCGGCACCGGGTAGCGGCTGTACTGCACGAGCGCGTCGACGACCTGCTCCGCGTCATGACCGGCCGCCCGCGCGTTCCACAGGCCGAGCGGCGTCACCCGGTAGGTGTGGATGTGCTCCGGCGCCCGCTCCAGCTCGGCGAACGGCGCGATGGCCCGACGGCAGTCATCGGCCCGCTCGTGGTCGACCTCCAGGAGCAGGGTCTTGTCGGACTGGACGATTAGGCAGGACACACATACCTCCAGGGATAAGGTCGTCTCATGACAGAAACAACGCCTGTCACAGCACGGGCTATGCCCCGTGCCCGACGCCGGAAGGGCGTCCCGGCCAGCGCGCCGGGGATGCGCGCCGCTATCTATGTTCGCCTATCGCGCGAAACCGACGAGACGACTTCGCCGGAACGCCAGCGCGCGGCCTGTGAAGCGTTGTGCGAGGCACGCGGCTGGGAGGTCGTGGCCGCCGAGGAAGACATCGACGTCTCGGGCTTCTCACGCGGGCTCGACCGGCCGGGACTGCAACGCATCCTGACCAGGCTCGCCGAGCTGGACGTGATCGTCTTCTTCAAGATCGACCGGCTTGCGCGCTCGACGGTCGACTTCGCGGAGATCATGCGACTCGCCGAGCACCAGAGCGTTGCGCTCGCGTCGGCGACGGAGCCGCTGGACCTCACGTCGTCCATGGGTCGGGCCATGGCAAAGGTGATCGCGGTCTTCGCTGAGCTGGAGTCCGACACCATCGGGATGCGGGTGTCCAGCGCGCACGAGCACCTGCGCCGCGAGGGCCGCTACACCGGCGGTCGGGTCCCCTATGGGTACATGGTCGTCCCCAATCCCAACGGGGCGGGCAAGGTCCTTGCGGTCAACGAGGACGAGGCCAAGACGATCAAGCGGATCGTGGAGCGGGTCCTGACCAAGGACTCGCTCATGCAGATCATCAACGACCTCAACAAGGAGGGCGTCCCGTCGCCCGGCCACTTCTCACGCCAGACCACGGGAAAGCGCAGCGACTCCAAGCAGTGGTACACGACGACGCTGCGCAGCATGCTGGGCAACCCCCAGTTGCTCGGCCAGGTCATCGAGGACGGAAAGCCGATCCTGCGGACGGACGGTCTGCCCTTGGTCAACCGGCCGCCGATCCTCGACACGGACACCTGGCAGGCGCTCCAGGACGAGTTGGAGCGCCGGGCCAACCCCGGTGAGAAGCGCCGGGAGGGTACGTCGTTGCTGCGCGGCATCATGCACTGCGGAGTCTGCGGCGAGCGCATGTACACCTTCAGCGGGCGCAATGGTCAGCTTCGGTACCGGTGCATCGGCCCGCTGAAGTACCGCCAGCGGGCGGCCAAGGGGGAGGAGAAGCCGGGCGAGAAGTGCTACGGGCCGACCGTGGCGGGGGTGACCACCGAGGAACATGTCACCGAGCAGTTCCTTGCGAAGTACGGGCACCTTCCCGTGATGCGGATGGTCCAGGAGGCGGGTGAGGACTTCCGCCCGCAGATCAGGCAGGCCGAGGAAGCGCTGGCCGACCTGCAAAAGGATCGCTACGACCGGGGTCTGTTCAGAGGCGACGACGGAGCGATCCGGTACGCGGAGCAGTACGCCAAGCTGGAAGAGCGACTGGCGACCCTGAAGGAGAGGCAGCGAACGGCGAAGCCGGGCGGCGTGAAGGCGGAACCGACCGGAGAGACGCATGCCGAGCAGTGGAAGCGCTCGGACGTGGCCGGTAAGCGAGATTTGCTGTTGAACGCGGGCGGCTACGTGGAGGTGGCACCCGCGAGGCGCGGCGGCAAGAAGCTGGACACGTCGCGTCTGTCGGTGTACTTCGGCGAGGAGGGGCACATGCGGCGGGCGGCAGCGGCGAAGGAGAGCGAACAGGAGACCGAGGCGGCTGACAGCCAGGGCTGACGCCGACGTCACCGGACACACGCGGCGGCGCCCCCACCGGACGGACGAGGTGGGGGCGCCGCTGTCTGTGTGCAGGTCAGATGGCGTGCTGGTCGGGGTTGCGCCAAGGGCCAATGACCTTGATAGAGGGGCGGCAATACGACAGCGCCACACCGTCGCGGGTTGTGAACTCGACTGTCTCGGCAGCGAGTTCGCAGAGGGCGTCCCCGTCCGTCTCGGACAGTGCCGTCTTCAGCGTGGGGACAGACTCTGCCAGGTCCCATGAGGCGGAACTGAGGCGGAAGCCGCCGAGGGCGTGTGCGTCGGCGAGGCGGAACGAGAGCCGAGTACTGGGCCGGGGTTCATAGCGAGGTGCGGCTGTCAGCAGGCCGGCCCTGATGGATTCGGGGCCGGAGATGACGACCCGCATGGAGGTTGATCGGGGCAGAACTTCAAAGTGGTCGGCTTCGTGGCTGTCATGGGACGGCGATTGCCTGCCGAAGAGCTGCCTGATGACCGTGGCGACTTCCTCAGTCCCAGTGGAGACCCGCCAGGAGCCTTGGCCGCAGTGGAAGCGGCCGACGAACGTCGTCTTGCGGTTGGTCATGAGAAATCCCCCTCCTGCTTGAGGCGTTGGGTGTGGGATATGTCGTGGCGGACCTGGGCTGCGAGGAACTCCTCACCGGGGCGGTAGCCGCTGCTGAGGTAGGTCCAGGAGGAGGCGGTGACGAGGGTCGTCTCGTCGGTGGCGGGGAGGCCGGCGCGGGTGCGGGCGGCTTCTGCGTGGGCGAGACGCCAGGCGCGGCGTACGTCGCGGAGCGCGCCGAGGGTGGTGGAGTAGGCGCGGGATTTGCTGGAGAAGTGGCCGCGGAAGCCGAGCATGTGGGCCCACTTCCAGAGCTTGAGTTCGGCGAACTCTGGCAGGTGGCCGAGGGCCCAGGCGGTACGGATCATCTGGCGTACGTGCTGCTGGATGGGCAGGGCCTTGATGGGTTCGGCCTGTCCGGTGCCGTCGCAGTCGGGGCAGCGGTCGTGGAATCCGTCAGGGCCGCGCAGGTAGCCGCGTCCGGCGCAGGGGCGGCAGATCAGGGTGCGGTCCACGGTGCCCGCACCTTCGGCGTTCTTGGTGGCGTACTTGGCGATGTATCCGGCGACCTTGGCGTCTGTGTATTTGGCAACCCTGGCGTCGGTGAGTTCGCCGTCGCCCAGGGCGGTGATGGGGTCCACCTTGAACCGGTCGCCCCAGGCGATGACGCGTTCGCCGATGGAGTCGGACTCGATAGTGAGCCGGGCACGCTTGACCGCCAGGCCCACGGCGACACGGAGGGCGTCAAAGGTGGCCCAGGCCGGGGGCGGGGTGGTGTGGCCCTCGGGTCCGTCGAAGCGAATCACGGCATGGAAGTGGACCAGGCCGCGCTTCTGGTACTCGGCGACTTTGGCGAAGGAGACGCGCAGGGCGGAGTTCAGCGCCTTCTGCGTCATGCCGAGGTGTTCGGCCAGGGTGCGGCGCAGGTAGGTGGTGAAGCGTGCCCAGAGCTGTCCGGCGTGCGCGTTCCAGAGGACCGCCCCGGCGTAGTCGTAGGTAGCCGGGTTCAGCGGGGTGCTCAGGGCCGGATCGTCGTCGGTGTGCTGGGTTCCGCAGCGGCAGCGGCGGGGTTTGCCCGCGCTGTCGGTGTGGCGGTGGACGGGGCCGAAGGAGGGGGCGGTGAGGGTGACGAAGGCGCGGGGGTGGTCGCGGACGGTTTCGGCGACGTTCTTGCCGCCGGACAGTCCGGCCTTGATCAGGTGGTAGGTGTCGGCGGCGTAGACGCGGGAGCAGGCGGGGCAGCGGGAGGCGCGGCGGTTGCCGCAGGTGGTCAGCAGGCGTCCGGTGGGTTCGTCTTCGGAGTGGTAGGAGCGGACCACTTCCTTGGTGGTCTGGTCGGTGGTGATCGTCCAGCCGTGGAGGTTGACCGGGTTGGTGCAGCCGCGCAGGTTGCGGACCTGCTCTTGTACGCGGTCGAAGTCGTCAGTATTGGCCAGTTCGATCAGGTCCCGCAGGCTGGGGCTGATGACGTGGCGCAGGTCGAGGGGGCGGCGCATGAGTGGCGGGGTCTCCTCTCTGGCGCGAGGGTGGGGACCTGCGGGCAGCAGCGAACAGTGCGCTCGGGCTGCTGCCCGCAGGCATGACGGACTGGGCCCAGGGACGGGCGAGGGTGGGAGATGCCGGGAGGTCGGCGGGGAGAGCGCCGCCTACAGAGCGGCGTGGAGGGCGGTGGCCATGGGCAGGCCGATGCCGAGTCGCCTCTTGAGCTGTGCCGCCGTGATGGGTTCGCCGTGCTCGGCGTGGTGGGATGCGGCGACGGAGCGTGCTTCGGCGAGCAGCGGCTCAGGAACCTTGACCGCAGGCGCAGGAACAAGCGCCGGGGCGCTGGGCGCGACGACCGGGGCCGGTTCCGGCGTGACGGGTGGAGCAGGCGTCGGGGTTGGTTCCGGCTCAGTGGAGGCCGGAGCGGGCTCTTGGGCGGGTTCCGTCTCGGCAATCGAGTCCGGGGCGGGCTCGTGGGTCGGTTCCGTGTCGGCCGCCGGGGCCGGGGCGGCTGCATCGGTGGCGACTGCGTGGAAGGAGCGCAGGAGCTGCGGGCCGACCGTTCCCCAGCCGAGGAGCAGTACCGGGGCCACGGCGTCCACGGCGGCGCGGCCGTAGTGCCGGGCGACGATGGGTTCGGCGATGTTGAGGGCCAGGGTCAGCAGCCCGGAGACGTGCATGAGGCGGGTGGCCGCCTTCATCTGCTCGGACGGGACGCCGCGCAGGGAGAGGTAGCGCAGGGCGACCAGGAGCCCGACCACGGACAGGTCGACCATGGGGGCGATCAGGGGCGCGATGGGGGCGGGGACGCCCAGGCGCAGGGCCAGGGCCCAGACGTTGCCGAAGGAGAAGACGAACGCCAGGGCGGCGATGATGCCCATGACCACGGTCACGGTGCGCTGGGTGATCCGGTCCTCAGACATTGGGAGTTCACCTCCTCTCGTGGTGTCGGCGGGGAATAGGCGGGGGTGGTCAGGGCCTGGGGGCGAGGCCGGCCCGGCGGGCGGCGTTCGGGCCGAGGTAGGTCTCCAGGACCCGACGTTCGTTGGCGTTGGCGAGGCGGTAGGCGGCGATGCCGATCCGAGCGGCCCTGTCGTAGTCCTGGGCGGTGATCGCCTTACGCATGTGCCGGATGTAGATCCTCATGAATCGGCGCACGTCAGGCCGCCATGGCGGGGGGCTCGGGGTCGTCCTTGGTGAGGTCCACGACCGTCCGTCCGGTCAGGTCCTCCAGGAGCCGGGCCGGATGGTGGACCAGGTGGGCGGTGGCTTCGGCGACGCGGGCGGCGTCCTCGTCGGCGACGTAGGGGGTGCGGATGCGGATGAAGCCGGGGCGGCCGTGCTGGGACATGACCGCGACACCGACGTACGCGGGGTCCTGGAGAAGGACCGGGCTCGCGTCGGGCCACTCGCGGATGTCGTCGCCGAGCGCGGCCACGGCGGCGTCAGCGGTCTTCTGCGCGAAGGACAGGCCGACCGGGCAGACATCGCGGATGAAGGTGGGGATGGCGTCTCCGGTGGTCTTCTGCGTGGTGAGCAGGGTCAGGAAACCGACTGAGCGGCCCTTCTTCACCAGGTCCTCCGTGAGTCGGGCGTTCTCCGCAGCGAACGCCGCGAGCCGCTTCGTGGCCGGGTCGGAGCCCTTGTGGTCGCGGAAGTAGGTATGAGCCTCGTCGATGACGACGACGATCAGGGGCCAGTCAGCCGACGGGCCGACGTGCCACATGTTCTTCCTTCCCAGCACCTTGCGGATGCTCGCGGAGCGGGCACGGCGCAGCTCCACCAGCTCCTTGAGGAGCTTGTTCGCTTCTTCCAGGTCGTCCCCGCAGAACGCGAACGCCCGCTGTACGAGGTCGGCGTAGTCGCCCTCGTAGGCGTGGGACACCTTCCCGTCGAAAAAGACGAACTGCACGGCCGGCGAGGGCGCCCAGTCACACACCAGCCGGTTCACACACGAGGTCTTCCCGAAGCCCGGCAGGCCGCCGACAGCCACTCCGGGCACTTCCTTGAGGGGCACGAAGACGGGCATGCCGAACTCGTCCACCCCCAGGTCCCACCTCGCGTACTCCTCAGGTGGCCGTCCGGTGGGCACGTGAACGGTCGGCGTGATCAGCGGGTCCACGCGCACACCGCGCAGCATGACCTGTCCGGGCTTGTCCCCCGGCAGCGCTGACACTCGGGTCATACGCCAGGCATCCGCCAGGTAGGGGGCCGCCTTCTGGAACTCCGCCAGGCCGACCCCGGGCAGGCACCCTGCCCGTGCGATCACCCCGTACGCGTCGTGCGTGACCTTCAGCGCGGGGACCAGGATGCGCGGCTTGACGGGCTTGCCGTCCGTGTTCGCCAGCGAGGCCAGCGGGGTCGGCATCCTGTCCGTGGCGCACAGCTTCAGCATCTGCGCGAGCCGCTTCCACGTCCGCCGCACCCGCACCGCCTGCCGGATGGACTGCCGGGTCATGGCATCGGCCCGCAGGTAGCGCACCACCCACCACACCGACCAGCCGACGAGCACGGCCAGCGCCACGCCGACGACCAGGGGGCCGTAGCCGAAGGCTCCTCCGGTCGGGTCGTTGTCCTTCATGTGTTGCTCTCCTGAGAGTTGTAGAGGAAGGCCGCGAGGGCCGTTTCGAGGGCCGCCCGATCCGGGGCGGCGAGGCGGGGGAAGCCGTAGCCGACGAGCACGGCCGCCACCGAGTTGATGAGGGAGTCACTGAGCCGGGCATCTGGCCCGGCGTGAGGCAGTGGGTAGCTGCACTCGACGCCGGACCGGAACGCACTACCGCTCACGCCGCCTCAGCGGCCGAAGCCGGACCGCCGACCAGGTCCAGCCGCTCCGCGCGGTAGGCGATGCCGTCCGAGAGCGATCCGTTGAAGATCCGGGCCCACGGAGTGGCGAACAGCTCCACCGGCATGACCGGCAGCCCCGGCTTGAGGCCGTTGGGGAGACCGGTCTCCGGAACGGTGATCTTCAGGGCCTCGGCGCGGTCCTCCTCCATGAAGAAGAGCGTGACCGTCATCAGCTTCGCCTTGGTCTCCCGGTCCCTGGCGAACTCGGTCTTCTCGGCGTCCGTGTACTTCGGCACCGGCAGGGTGCCGACCATGAACGACGCGGTGGGCAGCAGCCCAACACGGATTCGAGCCATGGGTGTTACGTCCTTTCGGTAGGTGCTCCGCTTGGGGTGGCGAAGCGAGATCGACAGTGCACCACCTGCCATGGGTCCATCAAGCGCCTAGCGCACATCGCGCCTATGGCGGGGAGGTGTATGTGGAAAATAGGAGGTGCAACAGGGTCTTACTGCGGTAGACGGGCCAGGCCCGCTACCCTCGGGCTATGAAGCTGCCCAAGGATTCCGACACCCCGCCATACCGTCTGGTCGCCGAGGAGCTGCGGCGGCAGATCCGAGCCGGCCGCCTCAAGCCGGGCGAGCGGGTTCCTTCGTCCCGCGACCTGGAAGCGACCTACGAGATCGCGAATATGACCGCGCGTTCCGCCCTGCGCATGCTGCGCGACGAAGGGCTGATCAACACCATGCCGGGGCGGGGCAATTTCGTCGCGGATCCTCTGCCAGAGGCCGACCCGAAGGCCGGCGCTCCCGAGGCGGCAAGCGGCGGGCAGATGCCCACGCCGGAATACATCGAGCTGTCGGAACGACTGGATGCCATAAACGCAAGGCTGGACACTCTGTTCCAGGTCTTCGGGCAGCTCGGCGGCGTCACCGAGGCGAAGAAGTCGCCGAAGAAGTAGTACGGGCGTTTTCGAGCACCCGACGCGCCAGATCTTCCAGCCGCGTCACCTTGTCTTCAACTTCCTTGAGCTTCGCCGCAATCAATGCTGCCTCGTGCTTGTTCATTTCCACCCGTTCGTTGTTGTGCCGTTGCTGCGTGTCGAGTTCAGCCAACCGCCGGGGGCTTGCCCGAAGGCTTGCCCAGCGGTCATCCACCTCCGGATCAGGGCTTGCCCGTGCCGCTCGGCAAGCCGTCATCGCGGCTGTCGAGCCAGGTCTACCGGCCGGACCGGACAGGCGCGAGGGGCATGGCGCCGCGCTCCCGCCGGGCGGGCAACAACCTTTCTTCACGTCCCGCCGTACGGGCCCGTGCCTTTTCAGCGCGCTCATGTCGCTTGTCCTTCCAGTCGTCCGGACAGTGCATCAATGGTCTGGAGAAACGCCGGTTTGGGTAACCGGCGATCGTCGGCTATGTTTCGCCGCCCCGCTTTGAGGGACGTCCATAGAGGCTGGCTTTTCGGGTCTCGCGTGACCCTGCACAGATGTGATGCCGATCACTTCTTACCTCTTCCGTGCCTAGCTCCGCCGGGCCCTCCGGTGTGCGCGACAGCAGATCATCGAAAGCGGACACCTCCACCGCGACGAGCGATCCCCTGCACTTGCTACAGGTTCGAAAACACGCTCCGGTGTGACGCCACCTCTCGTGACCTGCCTCACAGATCACCGGGCATCCGTGCTGCCAGCTCACCATTCGCCACCGACCACGCCACCTACCACGGAGGGGCGGCCAAGGTCACGAGCGCATAACGGCCGCACGTGAGTACCAAGCGACCAGCACGCCCCACTGACCAGACCACCTACCACTAGAGCACCCCCAAGGTCACGAATACATAACAAAGGCTGTGGTAAGCCGCTGGCTTTTCCACAGGCGCCAACCATGCATCGGCCGACTTGTGGATACTTTCCGCAGACCGCTGGGACGAATAGGCAGTTGTGCCGCCATAGGTATCCATAGCGGTTGGGAAGCTGCGGAACGGATGGGAAGGCAGGGTCAACGCATGGCCGCATGGCCGCATGGCCGCATGACCGGCCACGGGTCCAGCGCAGCGGAGCTGTTCAAAGTTTCTTTACTGGATCAAGGCGGCCCGCTGACGCGGGCCGCGCGGCGCGGCGGCCCCAGGCCGCCGCTGGCTCCATGTCTCCGCCACCGCCCGCGACGGCCCCCGCCCGCTCGCGCCGCAAAAGCCCGAGAAGCGGGCAGCCAGACCCACGAAGAACCCCGACAGCCGCCCCATGGCGAGCACGGGCAGCAGGAGCAGAGCGCATGCCAAGTCCGCACCAGTCACCGCGGATTGCCGTTCAATCAGCCCTGACCCGGGCAGCCGGCCCCTGCCCATCCGTCAGGCAACGCGTACGGCAACGCTCAGGCCGGGACGGGGTCGAGGCCGTGACGGATCGGGGAAGCGTGGCTGGGGCCGGTGGGTGGTTGCTGGAGACACACGTGGCGGGTGCTCGTTCGGCGCGCCCGCCGTCGTGGCTGACTTTCTGTGGCTGAGGTCGCCAACGGTATGGGTCAGCTGACCAGAGAAGGCGGCGCGATCGTTCGTGCGCGGTCGTAGAGGTCCCGCGCAGTGGTGTTCTTCAGGTGCGGCCGGAGAAGGCCGAACATGGTTCTGATCCGGTCGTCGGCTCGGCCGGACTGCACCATGGGGTAGTCGTCGAGCGCCTGGTGCCAGGTGTCGCAGGCCGCTTCCAGGTGGCCGATTTCCAGTTGTCGTTCCGCCAGCATGGCGCGGTGTCGGACGCGGGCGCGGCGGTAGACGCTGTAGCGCACCTTGTCGGACTGCTGCATGGCTTCGATGGCGCCGGAGACATCGCCGAGTTCGTAACGAACCTGGCTGATGTGGTAGTTGAGCGATGCCGGGTCGTACGAGCCGAACGCCTTGCCGCGCGACTCGGCGCGATCCATGGCGGTCTCGGCCTCCCGGATGTATCGCAACGCCCGAGTCCGGTCGCCGGTCTGCGCGGCGGCGTGTGCTTGCTGGCCGGCGAGGAACGCCAGCATGCGAGGTCCGGCCTTCGGGGAGGCGGCTGCTGCGGCGTCTGCCAGTTCCATGGCCTTTCCCCCGTGGCGAAGGTCGATCGCCTGGACGCTCATGCCGCGCAGAGTGGTGCAGTAGGTCAGGTGGTCCTCGGCGGCGCCCGCCAGTTCCAGCGCCTTGACGTAGTAGCGCTGCGCGAGGCCGTGCAGCCCCTCGTCCACGGCCATGTAGCCCGTCAGGTACAGCAGGTCCGAGGCCGCGGACAGCATGGCCTTCCGCACGTCGTCGGGGGCGTCGGCGCGCAGGTAGGACGCCACGGTGTTCACCATGAACGAGGCGGCCATGGGGCGTGCGTGGCGACCGCCGAACTGGTCGTCCAGTTCCGAGACGCGCTCGGTCATGGCGATGACCATGTCCACTTCGTTCATGCCGATCCGGCGGGCGCGGCCGGACTGGATTGCTTCGGCACGGCCGATGACATCCGGCCACCCGGGAATCGTGAGGGCGACGGAGAACAGGCCGGCCCCCAAGACACTGCGGCGCGATGGGTCCATGTCCTGCCTCCCGAGGTCGATCAGCCCCTCCACGGTATCCGCGGCTGTCGGGGAGTGATCGCGGGGAACGGGTAGACCGGCCTCAGCGTGCGTTACGGGCCGCCCCAGACGCCGAGAGAGGGCTTCCAGGACGCACACCCGCACGGCTCCGCGAGGCACGGTGCCGCCCAGCCAATGGCTCACTGCCGACTCGTCGTATCGCAGGGGCGTACCCATCTCGGTGCCCACACGGTTCACTGCCCGAGCGAACTGGCGGTAGGTCCAGCGGCTCTCGGTGAGCAGGCGCCCGAGCGCCCCGTTCGGTTCACGCTTGGCCATGCCCTCAACTCCCCGTGCCCTTGCGAACTTTCAAGGCTTTCAAGTCCCGGCGCTGCTGCAACGGTACCGCTGTGCGTGGTCACGCGGTTGCGTAGAGGCAGCAGGGAACGGCGAGACCTCGCCGCAGCCATCGTCTGAGGGACTGAGGGATGAAAAGCGAAGCGCGGGCCCGACTGGCCCAGTTGACCGAAGAGCGCGGCGTGGACGGGGTGCTGAGTATCGACACCTACGAGGGCGCGGATCCGCCGCCGGGCTCGAACCTGTTCCCCCCGTGTGAGTGCCCGCAGCACAGCCGTCCCGAGCATCAGCACAGCGCGGCCGAGCTGAGCATCGCCGTGCGCGAGGCGAACGAGCGCAGTCGCGGCGAGCGGCTGTGAGGCGGTTATCCGCAGTCATCGGCCGTTACGCCGGACCACTGCTGATCATCACCGTCTCCGCATCGGTCGGCTTCGTCCTGGGCGTGGCCGCCGCCTCCACCCCCACCTGACTCCTCCCTGCCACATCCAACCCCACGTGTGGCGAGGGAGGGCCCACCGCCGGAAGCGGTGGGCACCCCGTCCGGCCGCCCTCTTCGCAAGGGACCGGCAGCCGGACGGGATCAACTCCGCAGCATCAGCCGCGGGGTTCGGGTTCAACCGTAAGAGGAGAACGCGATGAACGTGGACGAGCTGTTCACTGGCGACCTGATCACCGGCGTCCCGGCCGTCGAGGCCACGCTGCTCGACAAGATGCCCGGCGGTGGCGACAACAACGGCGACCACTGCTCCAAGTGATCCAGGGCTGACGCCAGGCGGGGCGCGGTCGTTCGCGGCCCCGCCCCGCCGCATGACTTCGGAAAGGGACGACATGCTGTCGATGCGTCTGCGCCTGGCCGATCTTCAGGAGCCCCGATGGAGGCCGGAAGGAGGTCGCTGGGTCAGCGGCGAAAGCTGGATCGAGGCCGCGAACGTGTCCGCGCTGGTCATGGAGGTCCGGGACGACCAGGCGCCATGTGTGCGGATGAGGGTGAAGGAGTACAAGCACGGCGATCCCGACTTCGTCGAGGTCGTCATGACGGCCGGGGAAGCCCGTCTCACGGCGGGCGTCTTCGGGACAGCCCCGCTGTACCTGCTGGAGAAGGTCGGCGAGCTGCACGCGTCATGGGATGTGGCGGCACTGGGGCCGCATCTGTCGGCCGATCGCCTAGCGCCGCGTGTCGTGGCGCGGACGCTGACGAGGCAGCATCGCTACACCTCCGAGACGTTGTTCGAGGGCGTCTACCGCCTGACTGAGCGGGCGTCGGCCACGTTCACTGCTTCCGGACTCAGCATCCACTACCCGGAACCTGCCGTACACGTCCTGGAGCCCCGCGCGCTGCGGCCCGGTGTCGATCCACTCGCCATGCTCGACGAGTTGCTGACCGACGTGATCCGCGAAGCGCCGAGCGCCACGGGGTGCGTGGGTGTCGAACTGTCGGGCGGCGCGGACTCCGGGAACGTCGCCCTGGCCGTGAAGGCGGCGCGCTTCCCGGAGGCGCACAGCTTCGGCTTACTGGTCGGGGGAAGCATCGGCAGGCAGCAGCGCGAGCGCCGCCAGGCGTACGCGGATCACTGCGGCTTCCGAGACGTGGCCATTCCCGCCGTGCAGCACCCGCCGTTCTGCCCCGGCGGCGTACGTGCTCTGCGCCGGCCGCATGATCCGGCGGGGGCGTTCTACCAGGAAGCCTTCGACGTCGTACGCGAGCAGGCAGCCGCCCGACGGTGCGAGGTCATGTTCACCGGCAGCGGAGGGGACGAGGTGAACGCCCACCACTCCAGGACCGACGCGCAACTGCCGACGCCGGAACCCGTTCCGTGGCTCGGTCCGAAGGCGGTCCGCGCCCTGACCGAGGTGAACGAGCACCTGGCGCCCATTCCCGTCCTGCCCGTGCCGACCCTGATGGCGTTCGGGATGCACAATCCCGGCTTCCTGCGGGCCGGCGTCTGGCCGGTGAGCCCGCTCGTACACCCGCGGATCGTCCGGTTCATGCAGCAGCTGCCACACGAGTACAAGCGAGGCAAGGCGCTGTTCCGTGAGCGGATCAGGTGGGCGGGACTGCCGGAGTCGGTGGCGGCGCCGGCCGAACCGGAGAACTTCCTGGCCGTCCTGGAGAAGGGGCTGCGCTCCTACGGCCTGCCCGTACTGGACGACATGCTGAAGGAGTCCGTCCTGGTCGATCTCGGCTACGTTGACGGCAAGGCACTCGCTCAGGCCCGCAAGGACGCCGACGCCGCCCCGACGGTCCCCGATCTGCTGTGCGATGTCCTCGCGCTTGAGGTCGGACTGCGGAGCCTGATGTGACCAGCCACTACACGGAAGCGGAACCAGTGGAAGCGACGAACCTCCTCTACCGGGACCCGGTCCTGTACGACGTGATCCAGTCCGACAGCACTGGTGCCGGGACGTGTCAGACCCTGATCGAGACGCATCGGCCGGACGCCCGGACGCTGGTCGACTTCGGATGCGGCACCGGCAGGGACCTGGAGATCCTGGCCAAGCGCTTCGAGTGCATCGGCCTCGATCTCCAGCCCGGCATGGTCGACTACGCCCGCCAGGTCCGGCCGGAGCTGGACATCCGCGTCGGAGACATGCGCACCGCGCGACTCCGGCGGTGCATGGACGTGGTGACCTGCATGGGCAACAGCCTCGCCTACGTCCACGACAACGACGAGATCACCCAGGTCTTCGCCACCTTCGCGGCCCACGCCCAGCGGGGCACCCTGCTCGTCCTGTGCTCCCCTGTCGCACCCATCACCGGGACCGATCCGATGACCGCCACGGTCGACACCCCGAGCGGCCCGGCGACCGTCACGATCCGCCACGAGTGGGACCTGCGGACGCAGATCAACACCATGCACCGGCACTGGGCGCTCCCCTCAGGGGACGAGGCCCAGGACGAGATCCGCAGACGCGTCCTCTTCCCACGCGAACTCGAACAGTACGCAGAGCGCGTCGGCTTCGAGATCCTGGACATGACCGACAGCTCCGGAGGCACACTCACAGGGCCGACCGCGTACACGGTGGCCCGGTACACCTGACAGCCAGGTGCCGGTGGGCCAGGTGTGGACCGACAGAGGTCGTGAGGGCTCTCAGGGCAGGGAACGAGCAGGTCAGGAGCGCCAGACTGCCAAGCGCTCCCGACGCGCGCGACACTCATCCCGCGCATGTACCGCCTCCTGATGAGAGAAGATCCCACGCCCGGAGTGAGGAGTGCGAGTCTGTGAGCATGGACCTCGAAGAACTACTGCGCGCCATGGACCGTACGGCGGCCAACCTGAGAAAAATGGACAGCGTGTGGGAGCGCGCAAAGCCGTTCATTCCATCCGGCCCGCAACGCGGCTCAGATGTCCAGTACGAAGCCCTTCGGGCGGCCTGGGCGGATCTGCTCCCTGGGCTCCCGCGAATCGATGGCTGGACGATCACTGAGCCGCTCCCGGACATCGACGAAATGGGCCAAGCCTTCATCGACTACCTCGACATCGGCGAGCACCCCACCGCCGTACATGCTGCCGGGGAGACACCGGGAGCGGATCTTGCTGCCTACCGATACCGCCTGGACAGGGCTCGTCGGCGTGCCGCACGGAGTCGACTGGAGCAACTCGTCTCCACGGTCGACGCAGCGCTCCCCCTCGCATTGGGAGACACCGCGCGAGACGCCGTTGAACGCCTGGAAAACGAACAGACCGACGAAGTCGAGACTGCGATCGGGGAAATCGCAAGGCTCCTGGGCGAAGACGCCGAAAGCATTGATCGTTGGTGGGATCTGCAGCGGCACATGCGCTTCAGTCAGGGGCTCGACTGGCACGACATCGCTGAACTCGACTGGCCGGCCGTGCGCGCCGGCATCGAGGCCAAGTCTCTCGGCGACAGCGATCCGCTACCGGTCCCGGACATCGATCTCGGACAGGCGGCCGCGGGCAACCTCACAGGGGCGGCCACGTTGGCGCTTCCATGGGAGTTGCTGAACGACGACGGGTTCGAACGGCTCCTCTACGACCTACTGCGAGACATTCCGGAGCACCAGAACGTCGAGTGGCTGATGCAAACCCGTGCCCCCGACCGAGGGCGTGACCTCTCCATGGACCGGGTTCTTCGAGACGGGTCCGGTGGTGTCCGCACCGAGCGTGTAATCGTTCAGGCCAAGCACTGGCGCAGCCGCTCGGTCAACGCGGCCGCCGTTAGCGAGACGGCAACGGCAGGAAAGCTATGGGGACCCCCGCTCGTGCGAGGGATTGTCATCGCTACGAGCGGCAGATTCACCGCTGATGCGGTGTCCTGGGCGGCACCCTTTCCTTATGGCCACAGTCCCGGCCAAACGTCCAGTGTGCCCTACCGGCAGCTGATCACGGCGAGTCCCCGTTCAGTCGGCGGCCAGCTCCGCGACCCCCGTGACCCGGTGCAGCGGATAGGTCCGTACCTCGTCCGCCGTGTGGTCGTACGCCGTCACGAAGCCGCCCTCGACCCGGATGGGCGCGATGACGCGCTGGCTCGCGGTGCCCTCGGCGTTCACGTATCCGATCCACAGGGCCTCGCCCGTCAGGACGGCGGCCTGCATGGTGGCCAGGGTCTCGGCGGAGCTGGTGCGCGGCAGGTCGCCGCCCGCCGTCGCCGCGCCCGCGGGCCTGCGCGAGGTCGTGGCCGCCAGGTCGCCGGCGCGGATCGCGCGGATCGCGGCGGACAGCAGGGTCGCGTCGGGGACGGGCGGGCCGTCCGGGACCGGCTCGGGGGCCGTGCGGGGCGGGGTGCGGTGGGCGTGGGCGCGGGCGATCAGCACATCGCCCTCGGCGGACTCGGCGGCGGGCGCGTACCCCATCGCGCGCAGGCCCTCAAGCAGCGCCGCCGGGTCGGCCTGCGCCGCCAGCACGGTCGGCGCCAGCCTGCGCAGCCGCAGGGCGGCCGACCGCCGGTCGGCGAGGATCTCGTTCAGCAGCGCGTCGTCGTCGCAGCGTACGTACGCGGAGGCCGCGCCCACCCGTAGCCGGCCGTGCTTACGTGCCACGTCGTCGATCAGATACGTCAGCGGCTGCGGGACCGGGGTGCGGGAGTGCGCGGCGAGGAAGGCGTGCAGGTCGGCGGCGGTCCGGCCGGCGTCCAGGGCGCGGCGCACGGAGGCGGGCGTGAAGCGGTAGACCGTCGCGCCGCCCTTTGACTCCACGTCCGCGAGCACGCCCAGCGTGTCGGCCAGCGGTCGCTCCAGCGGCCCCGGCGCCACCGCCGTCAGGTCCGCCTGGAGCAGCACGTGGTCCAGCGGCTCGGGCAGCAGCGGCGCGAGCAGCCCGGCGGCCACGGTGGCGGCCGCCGCACGCTCGGCCGGGGCAAGGGGCTCGCGGGGCACGGGCGGGCGCCGGTGGTGATGCGCGGGCAGTTTGTCCCCGGGCCCGTCCGCCGGGCCACCGCTACCGGTCCCCGGGCCGCCGTCGGACCGGCGAGGGCCCCTCGACGAGGCGGGCGCCGAGGCGGCCGTGCCCGCGGGCCCGAACGCGCCGAGCAGCGCGCGGCCGTGGGCAGAGAGGGCGCCCCGGCCGGTGATGCCCAGCAACTCCGCCTCCGCCGGTGTCCAGCGCGCGATCCGGGACCGCAGGTCCTCCTCGCCGCCCCGCGGCCGGCCGGCCTCGCGCTCCGGGGCGCCCACCGGGCCGCGCAGCGGACGCTCCCAGCGCAGCCGGGCCAGCATCGAATCGGGGTCCGGCGCGGCGCCCTCCGGCAGCGCGGCCAGCAGCCCCAGCACCCGGCGCCGCACCTCGGGCGCCACGGAACGGTCAAGACCCGGCCCCAACGCCGCCAACGTACGGTCCTTGGTGTCCCGCCCGCCGACCAGACCCGGCGTCCGGGTCGCCGTCAGCCACGCCTCGGCGAGCCGCGCCCAGCGCTCGGCCGGGGGCAGCTCCAGCCACTCGTCGTAGGCCGGGGTCGCCGCGTACCGCTCATCCGCCTCGCCGTCGGAGGCCAGCAGGCCCGCCGCATAGGCCAGTTCGACCCAGAAGGCGGCGACCGGTTCGGACACGTCGAGGGCGACGGCCGTCCGCTTCAGGTCACGGACGCTGAGCCCGCCGGCCCGCAGCACCGTTGGGCCGCCCTCGTCCCAGTCCTTCAGCAGGTCCGCCACGGTCGCCAGCGCGGTGTACGCCTGCCCGGCCGCCGTCGCGTCCACGACCTGAGCGGGATGCGTCGCGGCCGTCTCCACCGGCGGCGGTACGGCCTCGGGCGCACGGTGGGCGCGGCCCTCGCGCAGATGCAGGGCGACCTCGCGGGGCAGTACGACGGTGCCGGGCGCCGTCGGCAGCAGCAGACCGCGGTCGAGCAGCCAGCGCAGATGGGCGGCCGGCTCGGCCGTGACCTGGCCGTACGGCGGCCCCCAGACGAGCCGGGCCAGCACCTCGCGGGACTCCGCCGGGGCGCCGGACAGCAGCGCGGCCATCCGGGCGCGATCGGTGAACAGGGCGCTGAGCGCGGCCACGGCGGAGACCGAGTCATGGGTCGAGGGCAGGCCCGCGGCCGTCACGATCTCCTGGATACGGCCGGGTGACATGCCCGCGGTGGCCTCCCGCACGGTCGGGCCGAGGCCGGTCGGGGACGGGTGCTGTGGGGTCGGGGCCAGCACCTCACGGGCCGTGCGGACCAGGCGCAGCCGGTCGTCACCGCCCCACACCAGGGCCTGTTCACGCAGGGTGGCGAGGGCGTCGGGCAGGGCGGCGGCGACGGCCCGGTCGCCGGCGTCGCCCGCCATCAGGCCCAGCAACTCGTCGTAGGACGCCGGGTCCGCCGCCACGGCCAGGGCCTGGGCCGTCTGCAGGACGAACAGGTCGAGGCGCTCCAGGGCGCGCAGCACCGAGGCCCGGGTACCCGCCCGGGTGGCGAGCTGGGTGAGGTCGCCGGGCACGGGGGTGACGAGGTCGGGTCGGCTGCGCAGCAGCGCGGCCAGGGAGGCGTCGTCCCTGGCGCGGAGCGCCTCCGCGAGGGAACGCGGCGGTGTTGCCGGGTTGCTCATCCGACCCACGGTAGCGGGTACGGGGTCGACGCCGGGAGCACATGCCCCTGGCGATCGCATCCGCCGTACCCGTGCGCTCCGCCCCCGCTCGACGACGCGCTACCCGCGGGCGTGCGCGCCGACGTGAGCGGCGGCCTGCGCTACCGTCGTCCCGACGGGGTATCCAACGCACCGGCCCCGGAGGGGACTTCGTGGGTATCGAGAGCGACCGGGTCGTCTACGAGTATCTGAGCCGCGTCGGCGACATCGCGCAGCAGCGCCAGTTGCCGTCGGCCGACCGCATGCGCCTGGTGTCCGAGCTGCGCAACGAGATCGACCGGCACCGGGCCAGGACCACCGTGGACAGTCCCGCCGCCGTGCGCCGCATCCTCGCCCGGCTGGGCACGCCGGACGAGGTCGTGGCGGCGGCGGGCGGGGGCAGCGGGGTGCCGCAGCCGCCGCCCCCCGCCGTGCCCGTACAGCCCGCACCGCGCGAGCCCGAATCGAAGGGGTTGCTGGGCCCGAAGGGACTGCTGGGGCAGTGGGGCTCGGGTGCGAAGGGCAACGGGGGCAACGGGGGCAACGACAAGGGGCCACGGGAGAGAGGAAAGGGGCTGCGTCGGGTCGTACCCCGGCCGCGCCCCGCTGAGCCGGAGGCCCCCGCCCGTTCGGACGCCACCTCACCGCCTCACCTCGCCGGGGAGGACGAACTCGGCGACAGCGCGCTGCAGCCCGACTGGTGGCGGGTGGACGACAGCCCGTTCGGGGGCGGGGACAGCGTGCCCGGGTTCGTCGGGGGCGTGGAGATCCCCGAACTCCTCAAGCCGCCACCGAAGGAACCGGAGGCCGAGCAGAAGGGGGCCGCGAAGGCGGCGACGGAACCGGCGACGGAGCCGGCAGCGGTCCCCGAACCCGCCGCGGCCGAGACGGCCGACCGGCCTTCGCGTCGCCGGCTGCCGCTGCCCCGCCCCGCCGCGGGCTGGACCAACCCGCTGCTCCTGCTCGCCGCCGCGGCCCTGGTCGCCGGGGCGGTGCTCGGCAACTGGTTCGCGCTGATCCTCGGCTGGCTCATCGCCTACGGCTCCCGTCGCCTCACCTCGGCGGAGAGCAAGTGGGCCGTCCTGGGCCTGCCCGGTCTGGCGCTCGTGGGCGGCCTGGTCTGGCTGTGGGGCAGGAGCGAGGGACGCTGGGGCGACCCCATCGCCCAGGGCCAGATGAGAGACGCCCTGGCCGAAACCTGGCCCTGGACGGTCCGGGCCGCGGCCCTGACCTCAGCCGCCTACGTCCTCTGGCGCTCCCAACGCCCCCGCTGACCGCGTCCGCGGCTTCGGCCGGGCTGCCCGGTGCCGTCGGCCGGGCCGGCTCCGGCACCGGCCCTGCAGCCCCGCCCGCTGCCCGACAGCTCGGCCGCGCTGAGCGCGGGCCCCCGACCTGGGTCTTCTGGTGCAGCGCTGGCCTTCGCTGTCCCGTGGCGTCGGATGGTCGGCCGCGTCGCGGGGGTGTGCGGGGCTGCTGAAGGGTGGGCGTCCGCCGGGTTGCTCGCGGTCACCGGTCGCCCGAGCACGGTCATCCGGTCCGTCGCCTGCGCCGACAGCCTGGGCCAGGTCTGTCGCGCCGCCCCTGCCGGAGCCCAAGGGGCGGGCGCAGCTCCCGGCCGGCGGCCTGCTCGTCCCGGTGGCGTCGGCTGGGTACGGTCTCCTTCGTTCGGCCGCGCACTACCGGACCGCCGGTCGGGACGGGCTTGGCCGCGTCGCGGGGGTGTGCGGGGCTGCTGAAGGGCGGGGTTCCGCCGGGTTGCTCGCGGTCGCTGGGTGTTCGGGCGCACCCATCCGGTTTGCGGCACGCCCACTCGACAGCCCGGGGCACCTCGGCTGTGTGCCTGGTGTCCCCGCCCGCTGCCCGACGGCTCGGGCGCGCCGAGCGTGGGCCTTTGGCTGGTGCGGTTTCTTTCGGTCGGCTGCGTCGCGCGCTGCCGGACCGTCGGTCGGGGCGGGGTGTTGCTCGCGGGCGCCGGGCGCAGCCGTCCGGCCCATGCCGCCCCCGCTGACAGACCCGTGCACCTCGCCTTATGCATGGTGCCCCTGGGCGCAGGGGCTGGACGGGGGCTCCGGCTGCCCGTCCCGGAGGGGCGGGGCGGTCGGGTGCCGGAGGCGGTGGGCACAATGGCGGATATGAGTTCTCGCGTGCTGACCGTCGGGTTCGACCTCGACATGACCCTGATCGACTCCCGGCCCGGCATCCACGCCTGTTACACGGCGCTTGCGGAGCGGACGGGAACCTACATCGACGCCGATCTGGCCATCACCCGGCTCGGGCCTCCGCTCGCCGACGAGTTGGTCAACTGGTTCCCGGCCGAGCAGGTCGCCCCGATGGCGGACCTGTACCGCGAGATGTACCCCGCGATCGCCATCGCCGCGACCCCCGCGATGCCCGGCGCCCGCGAGGCGATCGCGGCGGTGCGCGCATCCGGCGGCCGGGCGATCGTGGTCACCGCGAAGTATGAGCCGAACGCCAAGCTGCACCTCAGCCACCTCGGCATGGAGCCCGACGCGGTGGTCGGCGACCTCTGGGCGGAGCGCAAGGCGGAGGCGCTGCGCGAGCACGGCGCAAGCGTCTACGTCGGCGACCACGTCGGAGACGTACGCGGCGCCCGTACCGCCGGTGCCCTCTCCGTGGCCGTCGTCACCGGCCCGTGCGACGCGGAGGAACTGCACACCGCGGGCGCGGACGTCGTCCTCGACGACCTGTCCGCCTTCCCGCGCTGGCTGGCCGGCTACCGCGAGGCGCCCCGCGCCTGACGCCGGCCGGCCGCGATCGACCGCAGGACCCCCGCGCCGGCCACGAGGAATCCGACCCCCATGAACATGCTCAAACCGAACATGTACGTCGGAAAGGGCTCCGCGCCCAGGAACAACGGGGCCACGGTGACCAGAGTGGCCACGGCACCGAGGAAGAAGACGACGGCACCGGCGCGGATCAGCCCGTCACCGGGCGCGGCGGAATTCGCTTGGGTTTTGTCACGCACCGGACCAGAGTAGTTCCCGGCCCGGAGGAACAACCGGGCGACGTCTTGTCCCCGTCTGCCGGCCGGCCGTGAACAGTGCGAAGGTTCCCGGGCGCAGGTATTGCACGGGTTGTCCGGTGAACGCACAGGAGTATTTCCAGAAAGGCGGCTCTCCCGGTCGGGCGCGAGGAGGAAAGGGCCGCCCGACGAGTTGACGCGACCGAGGAGTATGCCGTCACCCGATCAGCGGCCGCTCGGCTGCCGGCTGCTCGAAGACCGCCGCGTCCGCAAGCCCGACCGGCGCACCGGGTGGCCGACACACTTCCCTCACCTCGCTGAGCCGCTATCCCGCCACTCACGGCGCATGGGGGCCCAGCGCCGTTTTAACGCATGTCCCGCTGGAGAGACCCCCGGTAAGGTGTCATGACGGCAGTTCAACCGGCGTCTGGGGCGTCCGGGACCGATCGAGGGAGCGTGTGCTTTGCCGACTGGCAAGGTCAAGTGGTTCAACAGTGAGAAGGGCTTCGGCTTTCTCTCCCGTGACGACGGCGGTGACGTCTTCGTCCATTCCTCGGTTCTCCCTGCCGGAGTCGATGCGCTCAAGCCGGGACAGCGCGTGGAGTTCGGCGTGGTCGCCGGCCAGCGGGGCGACCAGGCCCTGTCGGTGGTCGTCCTCGACCCGACCCCGTCGGTCGCGGCGGCCCAGCGCAAGAAGCCGGACGAGCTGGCCTCCATCGTGCAGGACCTGACGACCCTCCTGGAGAACATCACCCCGATGCTGGAGAAGGGCCGTTACCCCGACAAGGCCTCCGGCAAGAAGATCGCCGGTCTGCTGCGCGCGGTCGCCGACCAACTGGACGTGTAGCCGGCGGCCCGCGGAGCATCCCGCCGGGCCGCGCCCCGTCAGGGGAAGTCGAGCGCGGTCGGACGGAGGGCAGGGACGAGCCCTTCGGCCGCCGCGCGGGTGAGCAGGCCCCGGATCGCCGCGTACCCGTCCTCGCCGAGGTCCGACGTGAACTCGTTGACGTACAGCCCGATGTGCTGGTCGGCGACGGCGGGATCCATCTCCTGGGCGTGTTCCATGACGTAGGGCCGGGATGCCTCGGGGTCGTCCCAGGCGGCGTGCACGGACGTACGGATCGACTCGGCGAGCAGCCGCAGCGTGTCCGCGCCCAGCGACCGTTTGGCGACGATCGCGCCCAGCGGGATCGGCAGTCCGGTCGTGGCCTCCCAGTGTTCGCCCATGTCGGCGAGTTTGTGCAGCCCGTAGTTCTGGTAGGTGAACCGCGCCTCGTGGATCACAAGCCCCGCGTCGATCTTCCCGTCCCGCACGGCCGGCATGATCTCGTGGAACGGCATGACGACGATCTCGCCGACGCCCTCCGGCAGGGTGTCCGCGGCCCACAGCCGGAACAGCAGGTAGGCGGTCGACCTCTCGCTCGGCACGGCCACGGTCCGGCCGGTGAGGTCCGCGTCCGGCTCCCGGGTGAGCACGAGCGGCCCGCAGCCCCGGCCCAGCGCGCCGCCGCAGGGCAGCAGCGCGTACGCGTCGAGGACGTACGGCAGCACCGCGTACGACACCTTCAGCACGTCGAACTCGCCGCGCTCGGCCATGCCGTTGGTGATGTCGATGTCCGCGAAGGTGACGTCGAGGGCGGGCGCGCCGGGGATACGGCCGTGGGCGAGGGCGTCGAAGACGAAGGTGTCGTTCGGGCAGGGGGAGTAGGCGATCTGCAGCGGTCGGCTCTCAGGGCTCATGCGGGTTCCAACTCTCCAGTGCGGGCGCGAGCTTCCCGAAGCCCTCGGTGAGGGCCGCGAGGGCGTCGCCGATGCGCCAGGCGGTGCGGTCGCGCGGGCCGACGGGGTTGGACACCGCGCGTACTTCGAGGATGGGCACCCGGTGCGCGGCAGCTGCTTCGGCCACCCCGAAGCCCTCCATGGCCTCCGCGAGCGCCCGGGGGTGGCGGGCGCGCAGCGCGTCGGCGCGGGCCGCGGTCCCGGTCACGGTGCAGACGGTGAGCACGGTTCCGGCGCGCGCCCCGGTCGCCGCGGTCACCTCCCGTACGAGTGTTTCCGGCGGACGGTGGCTGACGGTGCCGAACCCGAGTCCGGTGACCGGGAGGAAGCCGTCGGCGGTCTCGGCGCCCAGGTCGGCCGCGGTGATCTCGTCGGCGACGACGAGCGATCCGACGGGCGCCGCGGGCCAAAAGCCGCCGG
This sequence comes from Streptomyces sp. NPDC004629, assembly GCF_042873595.1. NCBI lineage: Bacteria > Bacillati > Actinomycetota > Actinomycetes > Kitasatosporales > Streptomycetaceae > Streptomyces > Streptomyces sp. NPDC004629. Next base: position 186,098 of record NZ_JBIALO010000014.1, read on the forward strand.
CGATCCCGGCGCTGACCACGAGCGCGTACGGGGAGCCGTGCAGGGCCGCGGCGGTCAGGGCGGTGGCGGTGGAGGCGGCGGCGAGGGCGGGGCCGACGCCGGCGGCGAGCAGGTCGTAGGTGTGCGCGCCGGTGATCCGGTGGAGGGTGCCGCCCGGCAGGCGCACCTCGCGCGCCGTGCCGGGAAACGCCTGTGCCACCGCGTCCCGCTCGGCGGGGACCGCGGTGGCCACGAGGAAACGCTTGCCGGACGTGGTCAGGAGGCCTTCTTCAGCTTGAAGGACCACAGTCCCTTGACGGTCTTGTCGCCCTCCTTGACCGACACCAGGGTCGAGTTGCCCTGCGCGCCGTACTGGGCGTTGAAGAAGACGCTGCCGGGGATGGTGCGGTACGTCTTGCTGCTGGAGTCGGTGAGCGGCTGACCGTTCATCAGGATCGTCCAGCCGTTGTCGGCGATCTTCGGGTCGACACCGAAGCGGACGGTCTCCTCCGGGTCCACCGTGATGGACTTGATGTCGGTGTCCTTGAGGCAGTTGCCGAGGGCGGCCGTGTCCAGGGCCTTGCCGTCGTTGTAGCAGGTGGCTTCGGAGCTGACCGAGTTGGTGCCGACGGTGACCGTTGCGATCGGGGTCGGCTTTTCGCAGGCCGTGAGGACGAGCAGTCCGGCGGAAACGGCGCCGGCGGCGGCGACGGCGCGGCGGCGTCGCGGAGCGGATTGCATGGTCATGGCCGAAGGCTATCGGGCACCCGGGGGCCGTCCCCCACCTGGGGGGCGGCGTGCCCGGTTCGTTACGCCACTCGCGGCCGGGCCGCCCCGCCGTGCCGGGCCGAGGCGAGCAGCCCGCGCACGGTCGCAAGCCAGCCGACGGCCACGAGGACGGCGGCCACGGCCAGGCCCAGGGTGCCGTTGAGCGGCATCACGATGCCGACGGCGCCGCCGAACACCCACGCCATCTGCAGCAGCGTCTCCGAACGCGCGAACGCCGACGTGCGGACCGGTTCCGGCACGTCCCGCTGGATCAGCGCGTCCAGGGACAGCTTGGCCAGCGCCTGCGCGAACCCGGCGACCGCCGCCAGGCACGCCACCAGGAACGCGCCGAAGAACACCGCGGCGACGACCGCCGTGCCCAGCGCCACCGCGACCACGGTCACGATGATGATCTCCGGTGCCCGGGACCGCAGCCAGGCCCCGACCGCCGTGCCGAGCGCGTTGCCCGCGCCGGCCGCGACGCCCACTATCCCCAGCGAGACGGCCGCGCTCTCGCCGGTCAGCGGGTGCTCGCGCAGCAGGAAGGCGAGGAAGAAGATCAGGAAGCCGGAGAGACAGCGCAGGGCGGCGTTCGCGCCCAGCGCGTGGGTGACGGCCGGGCCGACCGTGCGCAGCCCCGGGCGTCTGGCGCCGGTGCGGCGCGGGCCGTGCAGATGCTCCGCGTCCGCGGCGAGCAGGGCGACGTCCTCGCCCTTGGCGGAGTCGACCTTCCGCGGCAGCGAGAACGACAGGAACGTACCCGCCGCGAAGATCACGAAGGCGCCGTACAGCGGCCAGGGGTCGCCGACGGCGTGCAGGCCCGCCCCGATCGGGGCGGCCACCCCGGTGGCCAGCAGCCCGGCGAGGGTCACCCGGGAGTTCGCCTTCACCAGTGAGAAGCGGGGTGGCAGCAGCCGGGGCACGACCGCGCTGCGGACCACGCCGTACGCCTTCGACGCCACGAGCACCCCGAGCGCGGCGGGATACAGCTCCAGGCTGCCGCTCGCGACCGCCCCGGAGATGATCAGCGCCAGCAGGGCACGGGCCAGCATCGCGGCGGCCATCGCGGCGCGCCGGCCGTGCGGCAGCCGGTCGAGGAGCGGGCCGATCACCGGCGCGAGGACCGTGAACGGGGCCATGGTGATGGCGAGGTAGAGCGCGACCCGGCCGCGGGCCTCGTCCGTCGGCACCGAGAAGAACACGGTGGAGGCGAGCGCCACGGTGATCATCACATCGCCGGCGCCGTTGACGGCGTGCAGTTCGATCAGCTTGCCGAGCCCGGACTCGCCGGCGCCGTGCGCATGCGTGGCCCTCCTGATGCCGCGGGCCGCGCCGGCGACCGGGAGGTGCAGGGCACGGCCGACCGCGCGGACGGCACCGCCCATACGGCCCGGACCGCCACCTCGACTGCTCCCCTTGACTCCGCCGACGCGGGCGGTGCCCTGGGGCGACCTCGCGGCTGCCACGACGTTCATAGTGCCCTGAGAATCCGTTTCCTAGAGCACTTGTCGCCGAGCGAGTCGGTGGCATCACAACCGGGGAGCGGCTGAAGGATCGGCCGAAGAACGGGGGACGTCGCTGGTGAGGCGGGTGGCGGGGCCCGGCCGGGGTGCCGGGTCGCAGCGGTGGAACCGGCGGCGGGGCGGCCGGACGGCCGGTGGTGTCCCAGCCCGTGGAGGCCCCGGAGGCGGACCGGAAACGGCGTCGGGCGGCTGTGAAGCGGCCGTCGGTGTAGGCCGAGCGCACACGAACAGGTAGCGTGCGTATCTCAGCCATCCCGCAGAATGGATGACAGAGGTGCGCCCGAGCGCGATCGGACGCGGACGTCGATGCGGCCCACAGGTCCGCTCCGTCCGCCCCACCGCCTTCAGGCAGGCGCACCCGTGAGACGGCGTAGGAGAGAAGCGATACCTGTGAGCGCAGCGACAACGCGAAGCCGCACCCCCGACCGCCTGTGCGCCGAGGCCGTCGACCTCGCCCGCGCCGCAGCAGAGGAGGCGGCCGCGCCCGGCGTGGTCGGCGAGCACACCGGACTGGTATCCGAGGGCGACCGTGTTGTCACGCACTTCTTCGAGTGCAAGGAACTGGGCTACCGGGGCTGGCGCTGGGCGGTGACGGTGGCCCGTGCCTCGCGCGCCAAGGTGGTCACCCTCGACGAGGCGGTCCTGCTGCCCGGCCCCGACGCGCTGCTCGCGCCGGAGTGGGTGCCGTGGAGCGAGCGGCTGCGGCCCGGCGACCTGGGCCCCGGCGACCTTCTGCCCACCGAGTCCGAGGACCTGCGGCTGGAGCCGGGCTACTCCGGCGAGGACGAGCCGCCGGTGCACTCCGCGGTCTCCGAGGAGATGGCGGAACTGGCCGAGGCGGAGGACGCGGAGGTCACCGCGGGCGCCCCCGCGACACTCCCGGCGGCGCCGACCCGGGGCTCGATCTCGGCGGTGGCGGAAGAACTCGGTATGCGCCGCGCCCGGGTCCTGTCCCGTTACGGCCTGCACCTGGCCGCCGACCGCTGGGAGGAGGCGTTCGGCCCCCGGACGCCGATGGCGCAGGCGGCGCCCGCGCCCTGTGTCAGCTGCGGCTTCCTGCTGCCCCTCGGCGGCTCCCTCGGCCAGGCCTTCGGCGTCTGCGCGAACGAGTTCGCCCCGGCGGACGGCCGCGTGGTCTCCCTCGCGTACGGCTGCGGCGGCCACTCCGAAGCGGCCGTCATGCCCAAGCCGCCCCAGCCGGCGGCGCCGGTGATCGACGAGACGCGGGTGGACCCCTTCCCCCTGCGCCCGGCGCCGGACTCCGGCTCGGTACCGACGATCACCGACGAGTCGACAGCGGAACTCGGCCACTCGTAGCCTCGGGCTCCGTTCGCCACGCACTGTCGGGTCGCTCGGGGCGTAATCCGCTTGCCTGTGCCGTCGGTCGTCTGCGGCGCCGTTGTGGCTGGTCGCTCCCCCAAGTTCTCGGCTTCGCTCGAACAGGGGGACCCCCATCGCGGCGGAGCCGCATGTCGATACAGCCCCGCGCCCCTTCGGGGCGCGCTGTCGAACCGTAACGCGGGCGTGCGGGGCTACCTTGGCAGCACACCGTGGCACGGGTCCGCCGTTCGCCCGGCCCGACCCGGCACCCCGGTGCCGCAGGAGCGGTACCTTCGTCGTCACCGCCCCGACGAGGAGAGTGAACGTGAGCAAGTTCGTGCGGCCCGCGGCCGAGGGTGCCGACCCCTTCGGCACGGCCCGTCTGCGCCGCGGTGTCCTCGACGCCTGGGCCACCAGCCCCGCCCGCTTCCGCGAGGACGCCAACGCGGAGGAGGACCTGGTACTCGGCGGCTACCGCGACCGGCTCGTGATCGAGCTGGCGCAGAACGCCGCCGACGCCGCGGCCCGCGCCCACGTGCCCGGCCGGTTCCGTCTCACCCTTCGCGACGGCGTCCTGTTCGCCGCCAACACCGGCGCCCCCCTGGACGCGGTCGGCGTCGAATCGCTCGCCACCCTCCGGGCCTCCGCCAAACGCGACGACGCCGACGCCCGAGCCGCCCAGGACGCCGAGGACGCCGAGGACGCGGACGCCACCGGGGTCACCGGCGCCACCGGCGCGGGACACGGCGCCGTCGGCCGGTTCGGCGTCGGCTTCTCCGCCGTGCTCGCCGTCACCGACGAGCCCGCCGTCGTCGGCCGGCACGGCGGCGTCCGCTGGTCGCTCGCCGAGGCCCGCGCACTCGCCGCCGACACCGCCCGGCGCAGCCCCGGCCTCGGCGACGAGATCCGGCGCCGCGACGGACACGTACCGCTGCTGCGGCTGCCGTTCGCCGCCGAGGGCACCGCCCCGGACCCGTACGACACGGTCGTCATCCTGCCGCTGCGCGACGCGGCCGCCGCCGACCTCGCCGAACGCCTCCTGCACGCCGTGGACGACGCCCTGCTGCTCGCCCTGCCCGGCCTGGCGGAGGTCGTCGTCGAGATCGACGGCGCCGCACCGCGCACCCTGCGCCGCAGCACGGACGCCACCGGCACGGTCGTGGCGGACTCGCGCGACGGCACCACCCGCTGGCGTACCGTCGCCGCACACGGCCCGCTCACCCCCGCCCTGCTCGCCGACCGCCCGGTCGAGGAACGCCTGCGCCCGCACTGGTCGGTGACCTGGGCCGTGCCGGTGGGCCCCGACGGCGCCCCGGCCCGCCCCCGCACCGCGCCCGTCGTGCACGCCCCCACCCCCAGCGACGAGTCCCTGGGCGTCCCCGCGCTGCTGATCGCCTCCTTCCCGTTGGACACCACCCGCCGGCATGCCGCGCCGGGCCCGCTGACCGACTTCCTGGTGCAGCGGGCGGCGGACGCGTACACCGAACTCCTCGCCGGCTGGCGGCCGGTGACCGAGGGCATCATCGATCTGGTGCCCGGGCCGCTCGGCAAGGGCGAACTCGACGGTGCGCTGCGCCAGGCGATCCTGGAACGCCTTCCGCGGACCGCGTTCCTGCCCCCGGCCGCCGAGGCCAAGGAGGACGACGCCGAGGACCTTCCCGAGACGCTGCGCCCCCGGGACGCCGAGATCGTCGAGGGCGCGGGCGCCGACACCGTGCACGTACTCGCCGAGGTGCTGCCCACGCTGCTGCCCGGCGGCCTCGAACGCCGCGTGGAACTGCGCACGCTGGGCGTCGCCCGGCTGCCGCTCGCCGACGCGATCGACCGGCTGGCCGGGCTGGAGAAGGAGCCCGGCTGGTGGCGGCGGCTGTACGACAGCCTGGCCGGGGTGGACCCGGACCGGCTGTCCGGACTGCCCGTCCCGCTCGCCGGCAACACCGGCCAGGGTCTGGGCCCGGGCGCGGTGCGCACCACCATCGGCCCCCGCCAGGTGCTGCTGCCCACCCCGGACGCCGCCCGCATCGATCCGGGGACGCTCGCCCGGCTCGGCCTGAAGGTCGCGCACCCGGACGCCGCGCATCCCATCCTGGAGAAGCTGGGCGCGCTGCCCGCGACCCCGCGTGCCGTGCTGACCACGCCCCAGGTGCGCGCCGCGGTCGCCGCCTCCCTGGACGAGGAGGGCGCCGTCGGCTGGGAGGAGGACGCGCCGGACGCCGAGGAACTGGCGGACACCGTCCTCGCCCTGGTCCGGGACGCGGGCCTGGAACCCGGCGACGAGCCTTGGCTGGGCGCCCTGGCGCTGCCCGACGAGGACGGCGAACTCGCCCCCGCCGGTGAACTGGTGCTGCCCGGCAGCCCGTTCGCCCGGGTCATCCGCGAGGGAGAACTGGCCGCCGTGGACGCCGAGTTGGCGCAGAGGTGGGGCGAACAGCCGCTGGCCGCCTGCGGGGTGCTGGCTGATTTCGCGCTGGTGCGGGCCACCGACGTGGTGCTCGACCCGGATGAACTGGAGCCCCGCGAAGGGGACTTCGCCGAACCGGACGACGCGGGACTGCTGGACGCCGTGGACGTGTGGTGCGAGGACATCCTCGACCGCTTCCCGGACACGCCGGTGCCCCCGGTCGCCACCGAACTGGTCGCCGTACGCGACCTCGACCTCGTCGACGACGACCACTGGCCCGAGGCGCTTGCCCTGCTCGCCCGCCCGCCGCTGCGCGACGCGCTCACCCAGCCGGTACGCATCCTGCTGCCGGACGGCACCCACGAGGTGGTACGGCCGTACACGGCGTGGTGGCTGCGCGGGCACCCGGTGCTGGACGGCCGGCGGCCCGCCGGGCTGCTCGCGGCGGGCGGCGATCCGCTGCTGCACGGGCTGTACGACGAGGCCGACGCGACCGGTTTCGCCGACGAGCAGGTGCTGCGGGCCCTCGGCGTGCGCACGTCGGTCGCCGCGCTGCTCGACGAACCGGGCGGGGCCGCCGAACTGCTGGACCGGCTCGCCGACCCGGACCGGCCCGTCACCCCCGCCCAACTGCACGGACTGTACGGTGCGCTGGCCGAGCTGGAACCGGAGCAGGTGACCCTGCCGGACGAGCTGCGGGCCGTCGTGGACGGCCGGGTCGAGGTGGTGGACGCGGCCGACGCCGTCGTCGTCGACTCGCCCGATCTGCTGCCCTTCACCGCGGGCGTCCCGCTGCTGCCGGTGCGGCCCGCCCGCGCCGCGGAGCTGGCGGAACTCTTCCAGGTACGGCGGCTGAGCGAGTCCGTCACCGGGCAGGTGGACTCGGCCGGAACCGAGCACGAGGTGCCGGACGCGGTGCGGGTACTGCTCGGCCCGCGCACCCCCGGCAGCTATGTCGAGCACGAGGAACTGGTCGTCGACGGCGTCGACATCGACTGGCGGCTGACGGCCGACGGCGTGCTGCACGCCGCGACCCTGGAGGGTGTCGCCGCGGGACTCGCCTGGGCGGCCGGCCAGTGGCCGCGCCGCTTCGAGGTGGCGGCCCTCCTGGAGGACCCGTCCCGCACAGAGGAACTGTCCCGCAACCGCTGGTTCGACTGAACCGGGGGCGGCCCGGGACGGTGGGCGGCAGGTGGGTTCCGCCGTGGCGGGGGACGTCGCGCTCGGCGAGCCGCGCCGCCGTTGCGATCTTGGTAAATCCCTCACAGTTTCTTCAACTTCCGTACAACCATCGCCCGCCGTCGTGGATCAGACCACCTGAGTCAACAGACTCCACGATCATTTGGGCCCCGCGGTGACGAGCCGCGCGCGACGACCGCCGACGGGGCCCCTCTCTCCATGCAGGGGAACGCATGCGCATTCGTGCCACCGTGGCCGCCGTCACCGGCGCCCTGGCCCTGTCCGCCCTCGCCGTTCCGGCGGCGCACGCCGCCGGCGGCTCCTCGTACGACCGCGACGACGTCGTGAAGGCCGCGCAGGCCGCCCACCGGGCCGTCGCCGGCAAGTCCGCGTTCAGCAGCGCGGGCGCCCAGGACACCGGCGTGCCCTACGCGCTGGACCTCTCCTTCTCCAACGTGAAGATCAACAACGGCAAGCCGATCGTCGTCGGGACCACCAACAAGGTCCGCGTCCCGGTCAGCTACACCGTCACGCACGCCGCCGACATCGACCTCCAGGCGCCCGACTTCGTGCTGGACGTCGAGATCTACCGCGGCTCCTACGACGCCCCGAAGAACTTCCTGATCGGCGACGACTGGCCGACCTGCGTCGACAACTCGGCGACCAAGGCCACCTGCAAGGGCACCATCGACGTCTACCCGGACTACGAGCTGACCAACGCGGACGCCACCACCTGGAAGGCGAACGGCTACGCGATCGACTTCAACGACCAGGACCCGACCTCCGACACCATCGACTGGAGCAAGGTCGGTTACGCCGAGCAGGACGCCCTGGCCACCACCAAGCTGCAGCGCTTCTCCAAGCTGACGGTCAACGCCTCGCCGGAGCCGGTCAAGAAGGGCAAGACCATCACGGTCACCGGCAAGCTGTCCCGGGCCAACTGGGACGACGGCAAGTACCACGGCTACGCCGGCCAGTCGGTCAAGCTCCAGTTCCGCAAGAAGAGTTCCAGCACCTACACCACGCTGAAGACCATCAAGACGAACTCGACGGGCAACCTGAAGACCACGACCAAGGCCACGGTCGACGGCTACTACCGCTACAGCTTCGCGGGCACCTCGACCACCCCGGCGGTCAGCGCCCCGGGCGACTACGTCGACGTGAAGTAACCCCCACAGCAGCCACCACCCCCTTCGGCCCCGGGAAACCCCGGGGCCGAAACGGTGTCGGCTGCGCCGCCCTGCCTAGACCGGGAAGCGGTGGTCGACCCATTTCCACAGGAGTTCCAGGGCCGCCGCGCCGAGTACCGCGATGCCCACCGCCGTCCACGGCATCGTGACGCCGACCAGCTTCAGCGCGAAGAAGTCCTGCAGGGCGGGCACCGCCAGGACGAACAGGAAGGCCACGCCCATCGCGGCGACCAGGGCCACCCGCCACCAGGTGTAGGGGCGGGCGATGATCGCCAGCACCCACATGGAGATCAGGAACAGCGTGAGGGTGGCCGCGCTCGTCTGCGCGGGCAGCGCGTCGGGGCCCGTGTAGTGGTGCCGGGCGAGCAGGTACGTCACGAAGGTGGCGACGCCGGCCACCACCCCGCCCGGGATCGAGTAGCGCATCACGCGCCGCACGAAGTGGGGTCTCGCGCGCTCCGTGTTCGGGGCGAGCGCCAGGAAGAAGGCCGGGACGCCGATGGTCAGCGTGGACAGCAGGGTCAGGTGCCGGGGCAGGAAGGGGTACTCGACCTGCCAGCACACCACCAGCAGGGCCAGCAGCACCGAGTAGACGGTCTTCACCAGGAACAGCGTGGCCACCCGGGTGATGTTGCCGATGACCCGGCGGCCCTCGGCCACCACCGACGGCAGCGTGGCGAAGCTGTTGTTGAGCAGCACGATCTGGGCGACCGCGCGGGTGGCCTCGGAGCCGGAGCCCATCGAGACGCCGATGTCGGCGTCCTTGAGCGCGAGGACGTCGTTGACCCCGTCGCCGGTCATCGCGACCGTGTGCCCGTGGTGCTGGAGCGCGCCGACCATGTCCCGTTTCTGCTGCGGGGTGACCCGGCCGAAGACGGTGGCCCTGTCGAGCGCGTCCGCCATCTCGGTCCGCTCGACGGGCAGCCGGCGCGCGTCCACCGCCGCCCCGTTCAGCCCCAGCTTGGCGGCGACCGCCCCGACCGACACGGCGTTGTCGCCGGAGATGACCTTGGCATGGACGTTCTGCTCGGCGAAGTAGCGCAGGGTGTCGGCCGCGTCGGGGCGCAGCCGCTGCTCCAGGACGACCAGGGCGGTGGCGTGGGCGCCCTTGGCGACGTCGGTGTCGTCCAGGTCGCGGACGGCGCGGGCGAGCAGCAGGACCCGCAGGCCCTGTTCGTTGAGCCGTTCGGTCTCGGCCAGGGCCGGGTCGCCGTCGGTGAGCAGGACGTCCGGGGCGCCGAGCAGCCAGGTGCTGTTCTCGCCGTCCGCCTCGCTGAGGGTGGCCCCGCTGTACTTGCGGGCGGAGGAGAAGGGCAGCGACTCCACGCAGCGCCACTCCTCGCTGTCCGGGTAGGCGTCGATGATCGCCTGGAGGGAGGCGTTGGGCCGGGGGTCCGACTCGCCGAGCGCGCCGAGGACCTTGCGTACGTATGTCTCGTCGCTGCCGCCGAGCGGACGCAGCTCGGTGACGTCCATGCCGCCCTCGGTGAGCGTGCCGGTCTTGTCGAGGCAGACGGTGTCGATGCGGGCGAGACCCTCGATGGCGGGCAGTTCCTGGACGAGGCACTGCTTGCGGCCGAGCCGGATCACGCCGATCGCGAAGGCGACCGAGGTGAGCAGCACCAGGCCCTCGGGGACCATCGGGACGATGCCGCCGACGGTGCGGGCGACGGCGTCCTTCACGTTGTTGTTCTTGACGACGAGCTGGGTGATCACCAGGCCGATGGCGGCCGGGACCATCATCCAGGTCACGTACTTCAGGATGGTGGAGATACCGGTGCGCAGCTCGGAGTGGACGAGGGTGAAGCGGGACGCCTCCTCGGCGAGCTGGGCGGCGTAGGCCTCGCGGCCGACCTTGGTGGCGACGAAGGCGCCGCCGCCGGCGACGACGAAGCTGCCGGACATGACCCGGTCGCCGGGGTGCTTGACGACGGGGTCGGCCTCGCCGGTGAGCAGTGACTCGTCGATCTCCAGACCGTCGGTCTCGGCGCACACGCCGTCCACGACGATCTTGTCCCCGGGTCCGATCTCGATGAGGTCGTCGAGGACGATCTCGGAGGTGCCGATCTCGACGGCGTCGCCGTCGCGGCGGACGGTCGGCCGGGCCTCGCCGATGACGGCGAGCGAGTCGAGGGTCTTCTTCGCGCGCCACTCCTGGATGATGCCGATGCCGGTGTTCGCGAGGATCACAAAGCCGAAGAGGCTGTCCTGGATCGGGGCGACGACCAGCATGACCAGCCACAGGACGCCGATGATCGCGTTGAAGCGGGTGAAGACGTTCGCGCGGACGATCTCGGCGAGGGAGCGGCTGGAGCGGACCGGGACGTCGTTGACCTGGCCGCGGGCGACGCGCTCGGCGACGTCGGCGGCGGTCAGACCGGTCGAGGGGGTCGACGGAACGGGTACCGGGTGCACAGGGTCGAGTTCGGCGCCCGCGTCGATGTGCGTCATGCCATCGACGGTACGTGCGGTCCTACGGCTTCACCCGCCGAGGGGGCAGAAGATCCGACCTGGGGAGGAGACGGGTCGTGCGGTGGTAGTAGGGGCCCCGCCTCCGGGTCATTCCGCCGTCGTCGGACGGCCGGTCGCCTGCTGGTCGGCCGCCCGCTTGATCGCCGCGTCCCGCTTGCGGACGTACCAGACGCCGATCAGTCCGAGGCCGCCGCCGGCCAGGCAGGTCCACAGCCACCAGGTGTGGCCGTGCTCGTCGAACCAGCCGTAGAAGGGGAGTTGGACGAGGAAGAGGACGAACCAGATGATCGTGCCGCCGGTGATGGTGGCGACGACGGGGCCTTCCAGGGGCTCCGGTGCCTCGTGCTTGGGGGATCCGGACGAGAAAGCGGCCATGCGCACAGCTTACGAGGCGTTGCGCCGCCGCCCGCAGCCCCCGTGGTCTACGCGCGGAGATAGCGATCTGGGACCTTATACGTTCATACTGAAACCGTTTGTCTCTGGCCACTTCTGATCGTATGAAACTCCAACGCGGTAAGGGGGAATCCCGTTGGTGATGAGGTCCCGCATGTCCACCTCGGCACCCGCCAAGGTTCCCGCCCCGGAGCAGCCGGGCGGGGCGCCCGCCTTCGCCGCCCTCGACCGCTACTTCAAGATCTCCGAGCGCGGCAGCACTCTGGCGCGCGAGATCCGTGGCGGCTTCGCCACGTTCTTTGCGATGGCGTACATCATCGTGCTGAACCCGATCATTCTCGGCAGCGCGAAGGACATGTACGGGCATCAGCTCGATCACGGCCAGCTGGTGACGGCCACCGCCGTGACGGCCGCCTTCACCACCCTGCTGATGGGCGTCATCGGCAATGTACCGATCGCGCTCGCCGCCGGCCTCGGAGTGAACTCCGTCGTCGCGCTCCAGCTCGCGCCGCGGATGGCCTGGCCCGACGCCATGGGCATGGTCGTCCTCGCCGGCTTCGTGGTGATGCTGCTCGTCGCCACCGGACTGCGCGAGCGCGTCATGAACGCCGTGCCCTACGGCCTGCGCAAGTCCATCTCCATCGGCATCGGCCTGTTCATCATGCTGATCGGGCTCGTCGACTCCGGCTTCGTCAGCCGCATCCCGGACGTCGCCCAGACCACCGTCCCGCTCCAGCTCGGCGGGGACGGCCACCTCAACGGCTGGCCGGTCCTCGTCTTCGTGCTCGGCGCGCTGCTCACGCTGGTGCTGCTCGTGCGCAAGGTCTCCGGGGCGATCCTCATCTCGATCGTCTCCATGACCGTGCTCGCGCTGATCATCAACGCCGTCGCCACGGTGCCCTCCTGGGGCCTGACCACCCCGAAGTGGCCCGGCAACCCCGTCGCCACCCCCGACTTCGGACTGCTCGGCAAGGTCAGCCTCTTCGGCGGGTTCGACAAGGTCGGCGTCCTGACCGGCATCCTCTTCGTCTTCACGGTCCTGCTGTCCTGTTTCTTCGACGCCATGGGCACGATCATGGGCGTCAGCGACGAGGCCAGGCTGACCGACGCACAGGGGCAGATGCCCGGCATCAACAAGGTCCTCTTCGTGGACGGCATCGCCGTCGCCGCCGGCGGCGCCAGCTCCTCCTCGGCCACCACCTGCTTCGTGGAGTCCACGGCCGGCGTCGGCGAGGGCGCCCGCACCGGCTTCGCCAACATCGTCACCGGCGCGCTGTTCGCGCTGGCCCTGTTCCTGACGCCGGTCGCCACGATGGTGCCGTCGCAGGCGGCCACCCCGGCGCTGCTCGCGGTCGGCTTCCTGATCCTGGCCGGCTCGGTCCGGGAGATCGACTGGTCCGACTACACGATCGCGATCCCGGCGTTCATCACGATGCTGATGATGCCGTTCACCTACTCGATCACCAACGGCATCGGCATGGGCTTCATCACCTTCGTGGTGCTGCGCCTCGCGGCCGGCCGCGCCCGGGAGATCCCCGTACCGATGTACGTCGTCTCCGCGGTCTTCGCCTTCTACTACCTGATGCCGGCCCTCGGCCTGACCTGAGCCGCCCGCCCGCTCACGTGACCCCGTAGAACCTCTCCGTCTCCTCGACGGCGGCCTGGAACCGTTCGTCGAAGTCGTTCCGAATGAGCGTCCGGACCACATAGTCCTGGACGCTCATTCCGCTTCTGGCGGCATGGTGCCGGAGCCGTTCGAGCAGGTCGTGGTCTATCCGCAGGCTGAGCACACTGGTCCCCATGGAGACGAGGGTCGCCGCAGTCACCGGAGCGGTGGGTCACGTTCCGCATCCACATCACCCGTATGAGTGATGTCCGGAATCAGTGGCCGGAGTCACGGGCATCCGTGGCGCCTGGAGTGGTCTTTAGTCAGGGTAATGAGTTACCCTAACAAACATGTCGGACCTCACCCATGGCGACGATGCCGCCGCCGTGAACTCCCTGCGTTCCGCCGTGATGCGGCTGTCCCGTCGGCTCAAGCACCAGCGGGTCGACGAGTCGCTGAGCCCCACCGAGATGTCGGTGCTCGGCACCCTGTCCAACTGCGGCCAGGCCACCCCCGGCGAACTGGCCCGCAAGGAACACGTCCAGCCGCCGTCGATGACCCGCATCGTGGCGCTGCTCGAAGCCAAGGGACTGGTCCGTCTGGAGCCGCACCCCGAGGACCGGCGCCAGAAGGTCGTCACCAGGACCGAGCAGGCCGAGGCGATGCTTGAGGAGAGCCGCCGCAAGCGCAACGCGTTCCTGGCCGGCCTGGTCGACGGCCTCGACGAGGACGAGTGGGCCAAACTCCGCGCCGCCGCCCCCGTCCTGGAAAAGCTCGCACACCTGTGAACCCCGCCCAGCCCGTCCCGTTCCGCGAGTGAGCCGCAGGGGCGCACCCGCACCGGCGCAGCGCGCCGGAGGCGGACGCCCCGTTCACAACGGACCAATCCAAGAGGAGGCGAACCCTTTGAGTACGGGATCCGGAGCAGCTTCCGCCCCCGCACCGACCACTACCACCACCCCTCGCACCGCCCGGTCCTCGATGTTCAGCTCGCTGAAGATCAGGAACTACCGGCTCTTCTTCATCGGCCAGGTCGTCTCCAACACCGGCACCTGGATGCAGCGCATAGCCCAGGACTGGCTGGTGCTCAGCCTCACCGGCTCCTCCACGGCCGTCGGCGTCACGACGGCCCTGCAGTTCCTGCCGATGCTGCTGTTCGGCCTCTACGGCGGCGTCCTCGTCGACCGCCTGCCCAAGCGGCCCACCCTCCTCGTCACCCAGACGTCGATGGCCGTCACCGGCCTCGCGCTCGCCGCGCTGACCCTCTCCGGCCACGTCCAGGTGTGGCACGTCTACCTCGCCGCCTTCGCCGTCGGACTCGCCACCGTCGTCGACAACCCGGCCCGCCAGTCCTTCGTCTCCGAGATGGTCGGCCCCGACCAGCTGCAGAACGCGGTCAGCCTGAACTCCGCGAACTTCCAGTCCGCCCGGCTGATCGGACCCGCCGTCGCGGGCGTACTGATCACCGGCGTCGGCACCGGCTGGGCCTTCCTGTTCAACGGCCTGTCCTTCGTCGCCCCCCTCGCCGGACTCCTGCTGATGCGCGCCCGTGAGCTGCACGTCGTCGAGCCGACCCCGCGCGGCAAGGGCCAGCTGCGGGAGGGACTGCGCTATGTCGCGGGCCGTCCCGAGCTGATCTGGCCGATCGTCCTGGTCGGCTTCATCGGCACCTTCGGTTTCAACTTCCCGGTCTGGCTGTCCGCCTACGCGGACGACGTCTTCCACGCCGGCGCCGGCGCCTACAGCCTCTTCAACACGCTGATGGCGGTCGGTTCGGTGGCCGGCGCGCTGCTCGCCGCCCGCCGTGGCACCGCCCGGCTGCGAATCCTGACCGCCGCCGCGGTGGCCTTCGGCACCCTGGAGGTCGTCGCCGCGCTCGCCCCGTCCTACTGGCTGTTCGCGCTGCTCATGGTCCCGATCGGGATCTTCGGACTGACGGTCAACGTGACCGCGAACACCTCGGTCCAGATGGCCACCGACCCGGCGATGCGGGGCCGGGTGATGGCCCTGTTCATGATGGTCTTCATGGGCGGTACGCCGCTGGGCGCCCCCGTCGTCGGCTGGATCACCGACGCCTACGGCCCCCGGGTCGGCTTCGCCGTCGGCGGCGTCATCTCGGCCGCGGCGGCCGCCGCCATCGGGGTGCTCCTGGCCCGCATCGGCAGACTGCGCCTCTCGGTCGGCTGGAACCACGGCCACCCGCAGGTCCGCTTCGTACGGCGTGAGCCGGAGCGCGAGCCGGAGCTGGCGGCGGCCTGACATCCCGCGGGGGTGGGCCGGGGCGGCACCCGCCCCGGGTCACACCCTGCGGGCCAGCACCTGCCCGGGCCAGGCATGCTCGCCGACCGTGAAGGACTCGGCCGGCGTGAAACCGTTGCGCTCGTAGTAGGCGACCAGCTTGCGGTCGCCGCCCGCGTAGCAGTCCACCCGCAGCAGCGAGACGCCGGAACGACGGGTCTGCGCCACCGCGTGCGCGAGCAGTGCGGCCCCGACACCGAGGCCCTTGAAACGGCGGTCGGAGGCCAGGATGTGGATGTAGCGCTCGGGCTCGTCCGCGGGCCGGACATAGGGTGCGGGCGCGTCGGTGAGGGTGAGCGTGGCCGCCGGCACCCCGTCGTACTCGGCGATGAACGGGGCGCCCTCGGTGACGTACCGCTCGACCAGCGCCACCGCCCGCGGATTCGCCGACCAGGGCGTCGACCCCCACTGCTCGGTGCGCCCCTGCGCGACCAGCCACTGGACGCCGCTGTCGAACATGCCGAGGATCAGCGGGACGTCGTCGGCCCCTCCCGCCCTGATCGAGATCTTCTCGCTTCGCTCCACGCCCGCCATGATGCCCCGGTCCGCCCGTCTGGGAGGGTGAGGTATGAGACTTTTCGCCGCCGTGCTGCCCCCGGAGGACGTCGCCGGTGAACTCGCCGCCGAGATCGCCCGGTTGCGGCGGCTGCCCGGCGCGGACGGGCTGCGCTGGACCGGCCGCCCCGGCTGGCACTTCACCCTCGCCTTCTACGGCGAGGTCGACGACACGCTTGTAGCGGACCTGTCGGCCCGCCTGGCGCGCGCGGCCGGGCGCAGCGCCCCGTTTCCGCTGGCGCTCGCGGGCGGCGGGCAGTTCGGCCGCGGGCAGGCGTTGTGGACCGGGGCGCGGGGCGATCTGGAGGCGCTGCGCCGGCTGGCCGGGCGGGCCGAGGCGGCTGGGCGGAGGGCGGGCCTGCCCATGGGGGAGCACCGGCACTACAAGGCCCATCTGACCGTGGCCCGCGGCCGTGACTCGGTGGACGCCCGGCCGTACGTCCGGGCCCTCGCCGCCTTCACGAGCCGCACCTGGACCGTGGCCGACCTCGTCCTCGTGCGCAGCAACCTGCCGAGGTCCGGGGTCCCCGGCGAGCAGCCCCGTTACGAGTCGGTCGCCCGCTGGGCGCTCGGCGGGGCCGGTTAACCTCGGGTACGTGGACCCGAAAACACGGAACCGGATCATGGCCGGTGCGCTTGTGCTGATGCTCGTCGTGGTGGCGCTGGCGGCGGCGTTCGGCTGAGCGCTGACGCTCCGCGATGTGCCGTCGGCGATTTGCGGCGCCGTTGTGGCTGGGCGTGCCGTTCCTCGCGCCCCTTTTTGGTGGTGCCTGTCGTTTGTTGGGTGCGGGGGCGTTGTGGTTGTTTGCGCCGTTCCCCGCGCCCCCTTTGGGGGACGCCTGTCGTTCGTTGGCTGCGGCGCCTTCGTGGTTGATCGCGCCGTTCCCCGCGCCCCTTTGGGGGCGGCTGCGGTGGGCGTATGTCGATGCGGCCGAGCGCGGGGTGCTGTCGGCCGCTCCATGTCTTTCCCGCGCCGTCGTCGGGAGGCGTTCCGGGCGCAGGATGTTTGGCGGAGGCCCCGGCGATGACTGCCGGGGCCTTCGGGGTCGTTACCAGGCGAAGGCCTCCGGGGAGGGGCCCGGACCGGGGAAGATCTCGTCGAGGCCGTCCAGCAGTTCCTGGGACAGCTCCAGCTCCACCGCCCGCAGGGCCGACTCCAACTGCTGCGCGGTGCGCGGGCCGACGATCGGGCCGGTCACACCGGGCCGGGTCAGCAGCCAGGCCAGGGCGGTCTCGCCCGGGTCGACGCCGTGCTTGTCGAGCAGGTCCTCGTACGCCTGGATCTGCGCCCGCACGGAGGTGTCGGCGAGCGCGTCCGCCGACCGGCCCGAAGCGCGCCTGCCGTCCTGCACCTGCTTCTTGAGCACGCCGCCGAGCAGCCCGCCGTGCAGCGGCGACCACGGGATGACCCCGAGGCCGTATTCCTGGGCCGCCGGGATGACCTCCATCTCGGCGCGGCGCTCGGCGAGGTTGTACAGGCACTGCTCGCTGACCAGCCCGATGGTCCCGCCCCGCCGCTCGGCGATCTCGTTGGCCTGGGCGATCTTGTAGCCGGGGAAGTTGCTCGACCCGACGTAGAGGATCTTGCCCTGCTGCACGAGGACGTCGATCGCCTGCCAGATCTCCTCGAAGGGGGTGCTGCGGTCGACGTGGTGGAACTGGTACAGGTCGATGTGGTCGGTCTGCAGTCGCTTGAGGCTGGCGTCCACCGCCCGCCGGATGTTCAGCGCGGAGAGCTTGTCGTGGTTGGGCCAGGCGTCGCCGTCGGCGGCCATGTTGCCGTACACCTTGGTGGCGAGGACGACCTTGTCGCGCCGCTCGCCGCCCTTCGCGAACCAGTTCCCGATGATCTTCTCGGTGCGGCCCTTGTTCTCACCCCACCCATAGACGTTCGCGGTGTCGAAGAAGTTGATGCCCGAGTCCAGCGCCGCGTCCATGATGGCGTGACTGTCGGCCTCATCGGTCAGCGGGCCGAAGTTCATGGTGCCGAGGACGAGTCGGCTGACCTTGAGTCCCGTGCGTCCTAGCTGCGTGTACTTCATGGACACCCAGCCAACGACTTGGAGTGCGCTCTATGCAAGCGCATGAAGAAGACGGATGCGGCCGGACCGGAAGAACTCCGTCCGAGCCGGTCCCGTGGGAAAGGCGTCCGTCGTGAGCCGCAGACGCCTGCGAATCGACAGGCAGTGTGCGGCATCGCGGTCTCCCCGTCCTCAAGTTGATCGCGATCAGCCGAACAGCCGGGAACCGAGCGGGTGTTGCCGGTCGAAGCCGGGGAGGATCAGGAAGGTCGCGCTGGCGGTTGTGGTGGTGAAGGACAGCAGTGCGTCGGAGGTGTCCATGTGGGTGAGCGTGGCGGTGAAGGTCCGCAGGTCGTTCTGGAAGCTGATGAAGAGCAGGCCGGGGGCGGGCTCGTCGGTGCTGTAGGAGCGGCGGAGCATGAGTCCGACCCCGACCACGGTGGCGTGCGCTCTGCGCGCGTGGGCGTCCGCGGGGACGAGATAGCGCCCGTCCGGTGTCTTGGCTCCGAGTTCCGGGCCCGAGGCGGCGGTGCCGCCGGAGAGGGGGACGCCGCTGGCCCGGCGCCGCCCGAAGACCGCTTCCTGTTCGGCTACGGACAGGGCGGCGAACCGCGGCAGATCGAGTTCCATACGCCGCAGTACGGCAAGGGTGCCGCCGGCGACCGCAGGGGGCCCCGCCAGCCACAGGTCGCGTTGTTGTTCGGCGGCCGTGTGCGGGCCCACGATGCCATCGATGAAACCGAGCGGGTTGCGTGGCGCGGTGAGGCCGTTGCCGACGGACACGTTCGCACCGCGGCGTGCGGACTGGCGCCAGCGTTCACGGACGCGGTCACCGGCCTGGTCCAGAAGCGCGGCGGCGACGACCGGTAGGAGCAGCGCGTCGCTGGCGCAGATCTGTATCAGCAGGTCACCGCCGCGTGCTTGCGGGGCGATCCGCTCGCGGGAGAACCGCGGGAGGTCGGCCGCGCCGGGCAGCGAGGCACCGGCCGTGCGCACCAGCCGGGGGCCCACGCCGACGGTCACGGTGAGGTCGCCGGGCGGCAGGCCCAGCAGCCGCCTGTCGGTCCCCGCCGTGAGCGTGCGGATGGCCTGGCCGAGGTCGGCCAGTAACGGGCCGGGAGCCACGGTGGCACCGAGGTCGGCCACCACGGCGAGCAGGTTGGGCTGGGCCGGCTGGGGGAGCGTGATGCCTGCCTGATGGCGGCCCGTCGCCGGAACCGGCGTTGGCGTGGCCCCCGGGGCAGGGGCGTGCCGGCCTGGCTGGGCGGAGTCCGATGTGCACCCGGCGGCCAGACCGGCGGCCATCATGGCGCCGGTGACATCGAGGAACCTGCGGCGTGACGGGGGTTGATCGGCTCGGCGCATGGGATGCAGAATGTCACAGCCGTATAGCGCGGGGCCGGTCAACCCCGCGATTCTGGCGTGCGATTGGGCGCGTCATGCCAGAATGGGATCATGTCTCGATCAGCTCTTCGCGTGTTGGCGGCGGTAGTGGGCACGCTGACCCTGGTGGCAGGCTGCGGCGGCGATGGCGGATCGGACAAAGGCCGGCGTCCGGCCGGTGCGCATGTGACGATCCGAGTACCCGCCGATGCCCCGACGATCTCGGATGCGGTGTCCTTGGCGCGCCCCGGTGACCTGGTGCTGGTCGCGCCGGGCGTGTATCACGAGTCGGTGAAGATCGACACGGCGCGCATCACCCTTCGCGGTTTGTCCCGGGACAAGGTCGTCATCGACGGTCGGTTGCAGCAGCCGAACGGCGTCGTCGTCTCGGCGCCCGGGGTGGCCGTGGAGAACCTGACCGTGCAGAACAACACGCAGAACGGGGTCCTGGTCACCGGTTCGGCGAAGGCGGCCGCCGGCCTGCCGGGGGGAAGCGGCGGCTACGACACCGGCGACGAGCCCGTCACCTTCCTGAAGTCGTTCCTGGTCTCCCACGTGACCGCGACCCGCAACGGTCTGTACGGCATCTACGCGTTCTCCGCCCAGAACGGTGCCATCGAGCACTCGTACGCGTCGGGCGGCGCCGACTCGGGGATCTATGTCGGCCAGTGCAAGCCCTGCAACGTCGTGGTGCGGGACAACGTCGCCGAACTCAACGCGGTCGGTTACGAAGGCACCAACGCCAGCGAGGACATGTATGTGGTCGGCAACCGCCTGGTCGGCAACCGGGTCGGACTCACCACCAACTCCGACCACCAGGAGAAACTGCTCCCGCAGAAGGGCTCCGTCATCGCGGGCAATCTGATCGCCGCCAACCAGCAGACGGCCACCCCGGAGCAGGCCGACGGCGGGTGGGGCATCGGCGCCGGCATCGACGGCGGCAGCGACAACCGGTTCATCCGCAACCGCATCGCCGGCAACCGCAGCACCGGGCTGGTGATCACCGCGACCGCCGACATGCCTCCGGTCGGCAACCAGATAGTGGACAACACGTTCACCGGCAACGGCGTCGACGTCGGCTGGACGTTCCCCACCGCCACGCGGGGACGGGGCAACTGCCTGCGGGGCAACGATCTGCGCACCACCGTGCCCGCCCGGCTGGCGACGACTGCGGTCTGCCCCCTTCCGGCCGGGTCGTCCTCGCCGGCCGGCACATGGGAGGCGCCGAAGGCACCCGGTGGCATCCCGTTCACCGAGGTCGCTGCGCCTGCTCCGCAGCCGCAGTTCCCCGACGCCGGCACCGCGGGCGCCACCGCTGTCCCGCCCGTGCCGGCCCTGCCGAAGACGGAGGACATCCGGCTGCCGCCGGCGTCCCTGCTCGCCGCGAACGCGCGGGTGCAGACGTCCTGAACGGCGGCTACCGGGCCGGGGTGGTTCCGGGCACCGGCTTGACCGGAACGTACTTGTGGGTGTCGAAATCGATGACTACCGGCTCCGGCTGCGAACCCACGCTGACGCGGACCCGGTACATGGTGCCGTCGGAGCCGATCCAGTAGCGCACGTTGCCCGCCGTACCGGAGCGGTCAGGGGAGGACGGTCCGGTCATGACGTCCACCCAGCGCCCGTCCACCTGCTCCCGCCCCCGCCAGGCGGCGCCGTTCTGCGGCAGCAGTTCGGCGTTGTCCGGCCGGTCGCCGCCGAGACCGAGCGCGATGGACAGGGAGGTGTCCAGCGCGCTGCCGGACGCCAGCAGCGGACGGTCGTACCAGCCCGGACGGGGCGGCGACGCGGGTGCGTGCGCCGGGGCGTCCGTCATCGGGCGGACGCGCACCGAGGTGGGCGTCCACTGGATCAGCCCGTCACTGGACTTGTGGCGCCCGGTGCCGTGCACCACGCCGTAACCGACCTTGTGCCGATAGTCGACGGACCCGGTGACGGTCAGCCCGCCGGCCGTGCCCGGCACGGTGATCGTCATCGCGCGGCCCTGCGCCTGGTAGTTACGGAATCGCGTGATCGCCAGTCGGCTCGCCTCATCCGCCGTCAGCGGGCGCGGACCGTCGGCGCCGGAGCCGCCGTCGGCGACCAGGAACGCGGCCACCGCGGCCACCGCAACGGCCGCGATGCCGACGACGACCGCGACCCGGCGCGACCGCGGCCATCGGCGCCGGCCGGCCGGACGACCCGGTGGGGCTTGCCGGATTCTCACACTCCGCACGCGGTTCGACGCTGACACTCTCCGATTCATCCTTTCGATCACCACACCGTCCGGCCGCCGCGGGCTCGCGGCGGCCGGACGGCAGTCCGGTGGCAGACCACGCCAAGGCCGGCCCTCGTGGACCGGCCTAGACGTGATCTGCCCGTCCGCACCGTCCGGATCGTGGACGGGCAGATCACCGTTGTGCGGTTCGTTCAGTGTTGCCGGGCGCGACGATTCCGGGTCACGAACGCGATGACCAGGCCCGCACCCACCAGCAGACCGACGATGCCGATCATCTCCGCCAGCCCGGGCGTACCGGTGCTCGCCAGCGAACCCCCGCCTCCACCGGCCGGGGCCGGGTGGTTGGCAGGCGGCGCGGGCGACGGCGGTGTGGAGGCCGCGGGTGGCGTCGGAGTCGGCGTCGGAGTGGGAGTCGGCGTCGGGGTCGGGTCCGGCGTTTCCTTCGGGATGTACACCCCGGCGTCGATCGTGTGATCGACCCCGCCCGGCTTGTCCGGCGCCGTGACAGGCGCGTAGCCGTTGCACAGCGGTCCGGTGGTCGGCGGGGTCACATTGGAGTCGTGCGCACGGCTGGCACCGGCCCGCGGGAGCGTGAACCTCAGCTCGCTCGCCGGGGGCTGCTCGGGCACCTGGCCGGTGTCCGCGGTGCACACGTCGAACTGCACCGTGTACTTCGCGCCCGGCGTCAGCTCGTACGCGGCGCCGACACCACCGAAGTAGTACTCGCCGGCGGCGTTGGTCCTGGTCGTGGCGACCTGTTTGCCGTCCGCGTCCAGCAGGTTGATCGTCGCCCCCGGCAGCAGCACGTGCCCCGGGTCCTGGATCCCGTTGTGGTCGCCGTCGAACCACACGACGTTGCCGATCTGGATCGGCGCGTTCGCCGCCGCGTACGCGATGTCACCGAGCCCGCCGGCCTTGCCGAACCCGCCCTGTTCCCGGCTGACGAACTGGAACCCGTTGGCGGTCGGGTTGTTGCCCGGGCCCTGACCGGTCGTGATGTCGTGGTAACCGGTCCCCGATGTCGCGACGTTGACGACCGGGTCGAACTCCGTGCTGACGACCCACTGCTGCTGCGGGATATAGGCCACCGACCCCAGCGAGGTCTCCTGGTGCGCGGTGGTGTAGAAGTCGCCCGGGAAGTATTCGACGACATCGGCGGCCTGGCCGCCATTGTTGGCCGGGGTGGCGTGGTTGGGGCAGCTCCCGGTGCCTTCCCACTGGTATTCACCGGTGGGAGTGGCGCAGACCATGGTGATGTCACCACCGGACATGCCGTTTTCCGCCGTGTCGTTCCCCGGGCGGGGGTCAAGACCTCCCCAACCGAGCACGTCCATGAACCGGTCGCGGAAACCCAGGATTATCGAGCCGTCGCGGGCGAAGGCGAGGGAGGCCAGCTCCGGCTGCGGATCGACGAAGACGTTGCCCGACTTCCGGTCGTCCCACGTGTCCAGGCTGGTGTTCCACGGGTTCCAGCCGCTGCCCTTGTCGCTGGAACCGAAGACGTTGCCGCGTTTGGCCGTGAGCGGGTGGTTCAGCACCGTGGTGAACCGCTTGCCGTCGTAGGTGGAGACGACGGCTTTCAGGTCCGCGCGCTGCTGTGTGCTCTCCGCGCTGCACACGCCGCCGACGTACAGCGTGTTGTTGTGGACCTGGAGACCGAACGGCCGCCAGTCGTCGGGGCTCGCGCACCCCGGGTCCGGGATCGGGACCGTCGACTTGGGCGCCGCGGCGGTGTCCCCTGTCGCGTCGAAGCTCACCAGGCTGCGGGTCCGCAGGTTCACCGCGTACAGCGTGGAGCCGTCCGCCGACAGGGCCAGGCCACCGATGCTCTCCTTGCCGGGCGCGTCGGTGAACCCGGCATCCTTGATCATGTTGGCGGTGTCGTGCTGCGTCACCGCGGCGTCCGGCACCCGCGCGAACAGCTCCGGCGCACCCGAGCCGTTGACCGGCACCGTGTAGATCGCGCCTCCGCCCTGCGGCCCGTACGCGGCGTACCGGCGGGCGAACGCGCTCTGGAACAGCCGGGTCCGGTCCTTGTCGTACGCCAACCCGAACGTCGTGCCCACCTGGTCCTGCGTGGCCAGCGTGGTCGGGCACGCCACATCGGTGGGACATGTGCCCCGGGTCTTCGTCCCGAACGCCACCAATGCCCGGTTGTCGGTCCCGTTGGCGCCGTTGTGGACCGGCACGAAGTACCGCGAGTCCGGCAACGCGTAGTCGGCCGGGTCCCACACCCCCGTCACCACAGAAACGTTTCTTCCGGCCGACACATCGACGAACGACGTGAAGCTGTCGAAGTGGTTCTCCGCCGTCGACGCGGGCGCCGCCTTCAGATAGTCGCTGTACGGCGCCGGGATGCTGACGTCGACGCGGTACTGGCCGCCGCTCAGCACGGTCGACTGCGACACCACGACCTTGCCGGTGGCATCCGTGACGCCGTTGACGACGTGCCCGGCGGGGTCGGAGATCTCCACCTTCATGCCCCGCTGCGGCACGTCCATGGTCGCGTTGATCACGCCGGTGCCGAAGAAGTCGCGCAGCACCTCAACCGTCAGCGTGCCGTCGTCGGTTGAAGCGGCGGCCGGTCCAGCCGTCGCTCCCACGGCGCCGCCTGCCAGCAAAAGAACAGATAAGGCGATGCGCGCCGGCGGCTCCACAAGGCTCCGGGCCAACCGGCGCGAGTCTCTGCCGAGTCGGTTCATGGCACCACACTCCACACGTCTCTAGTCGTGAAAACGAAGCACTTGCTTCTCACGAAATCTCCACTTACGTCACGGGGAGAAAAAAGGGGCCCACTGCTGTTGCATGGACCACTTTGTGGTGATCGTATGAGGATGTTGTCGGTGAGTTGTAAGCGCCGCGGGCCAGGAAAAAGCACTTCTTGTAGCTCAATTGCGGTGCCTTCGCCCCTACCCCCGACCTCACCGACCGCCATCGCGAGCAGCGCGCAATATCCTATCCCCCGATAGTCGACGAGCGCTCAGAGAACGGCGAACGGAAGGATGTGCGACAGCGAAGTGATGGCCGAATCTGTACGACTGACTCACCGTCCGCTACGAGGCCACCGTCCAACTCGCCTTGACAGGGCAGGCACTTGCGACCACATCCCGAACACGCCCTAGTCCAGGGGGAACTCGTCCGTCCTGAGGGTGAGGTCGACCACCGTTCCGGTCAGGTCGATGTCGGTGCCGAAGGCCACCCTCGTCTGCACGGCGTAGTCACCGCCCTTGGGGTCGGTGTAGACGTGGCACCGCCCCTGGTACGGGTCGGCGATGACGTAGACGGGGACCTCGGCGACCGCGTACGCGGTCTTCTTGGGGCCGTAGTCGTTGGCGGCCGTGCCCTTGGAGATGACCTCGGCGATGAACTCGACGTCCTGGTAGCGCCAGTGGCCTGTGTCGTCCGGCTTCGCCGAGTCCTTCAGCACGGCGACGTCCGGGCAGAAGCCGTTCTCGTAGCCCGGGAAGTCGATCCGGACGTCCGAGAACACCTTCACCCCCTTTCCGAACCTGCCCCTGACGGCCTGAGCGATCTCGAAGATGATCTCCCAGTGGCTGCTGCGCTGCGGCGTCATATAGACGTAGCCCCCGACGATCTCGACCCGGAATCCTTCGGGGACGGGCATCCGCTCAAGGCGCTCGAACCACTCGTCCAAACGCTCGGTGTTGGCGTCGGCGTCGGCCATCTCGATCCTGTCTGCAAGGACGGTCATCGTGGCGCTCCTCCCCGGCCGCCCCACGGACGGGTGCGGCCGCGCGGTACAACGATATGCACCGCAGCCAGGAGACGCCGGAAACCGGTCAGCTTGGTCCGGCCGCGTACTGGTGTCCGATCCCCCACGCCCCCCACATCGCCCCCGCGAACGCCCCCGCCAGTTTGTGTTCGCCGCTCCGGTTCGGGTGGGTGCCGTCGTAGGTGTCCGCGTGGATGTCGTACGGCTCCGGTATCGAGGCCAGCAGGAGCGGGGAGGACGGCTCGTCCAGGTCCGCCACCGCCTTTGCCAGCAGTTCGTTGAACCGGGTCACCTGGTCGGCGAAGAGCGGGTCCGTCGTGGCGCGGATGTTCGGGATGACCGGGAGCAGCACCATGCGGACGGCCGGGTCGGCCTCGCGTGCGGCGGCGACGAAGGCGCGGGCGTTGCGGGCGGTCTGCTCGGCGTCCGTGTAGAAGCCGAGGTCGATCAGGCCCAGCGACACCAGCAGCACGTCCGGCCTGCGCTCGCGCACCGCCTCGCCGATCAGCGGAGCCATGTGCAGCCAGCCCTCGCCCCAGCCGGCCAGGTGGCCGCGGGGGAAGTCGGGGTCGGCGTAGGCGTAGGAGGTCGGCGCGTCCGCGGACTTGTCGTAGAGCGTCTCCCGCGGGCCGACGAGCGTGAACGGGCCGCCGTACGTAGCGCACAGGTGCCGCCAGAGCCGGTAACGCCATGTGTGGTCGCCCGTGCTTCCGATGGTCATGGAATCACCGACGGGCATCAACCTAAGCATCCGCTCATGATGGTTGATCACGGCGGCGGGTGGGATGTGAGGCCCACCACGTCGGGCCGGCCGCGGGTCGGGATGGCAGGCTTGGGGCATGCGTCGATCGTTGGCCCTCTTCGCCGGGGCTCTGCTCACGGGTGCCCTCGCCGTGCCGCCCGCCACCGCGGCCGACGGTGACGGGGGGTTCACGATCAAGGACCCTCGGATCACCGAGTCCAGCGGCCTGGCCGCCTCCCGCCTGCACCCGGGCATCTACTGGACGCACAACGACAGCGACGACGGGCCGTACCTCTACGCCGTGGACGGCGCCACCGGCAGGACCGTCGCCACGGTGACGCTGAGCGGCGTCGGTTCCCCGCGCGACGTCGAGGCGATCTCCATCGGACCCGGCAACCAGATCTACGTCGGTGACATCGGCGACAACCTCGACGGCTCGTGGCCGTACGTCTGGATCTACCGGCTGCCCGAGCCCGAGACACTGAAGGACCAGACGATCCGCGCGACGCAGTACGTGGTGAAGTACGCGAACGGCGCGCGGAACGCGGAGTCGCTGGCCGTGCACCCCAAATCGGGGCGGGTGTACATCATCGACAAGAAGGAGGACGGCGGGCATCTGTACGAGGGGCCCGCGCGGCTGTCGGCGTCCGGCACCAACGTCTTCAAGCCGGTCGCGCCCGTCGACCTGTGGGCCACCGACGCCGCCTTCTCGCCGGACGGCCGGCAGCTCGCGGTGCGCGGCTATTTTGGCGGGATCCTGTACGACTGGAACGGCGGCGACATCCGGCGCCGGCAGCGGCTCAATGTGCCCTTGCAACGGCAGGGGGAGTCCGTGACCTACTCCGCGGACGGTACCAAGCTCCTGTACGGCAGCGAGGGCGCCGACAGTTCGGTGACGGCCGAGGACGCGCCCGGGGGCGGCGGAGGCTCCGCCCCGTCCTCCGGGAACGGGCACGCCGCGGCCGACGGGGCGGGCGGCCCGAGTGCCGGTTCCGGACTGAAGGTCGCCGCCCTCGTCGCGGTGGCCGCCGCCGCCCTGCTCTGGCTGCGTCGGCTGCGCCGCCGCGACTGAGCGCGGGCGGGCGCGTGCCGCCCATCTTGACGCGTGCATGGTGTGCCAGTTTGCTGGGTGGTGCGCGGTACATGGGAGCGCTCCCATGAGTTCCGGGGCCGCGCCTCCTTGAGAGGACCCAGTCATATGCCCCGCTGCCATACGTTCCGCCGCCATATGTCTCGTGATCACACGTCTCGTGGCCACACGTCCTGTGAGCACACGTCTCGTGGTCACCTGTCCTGCTGCCACATGTCCCGTGATCACATATCGCGTCTCCGCGGATGGCGAAGGGCGCTGTGTGCCGCCGTCGCGGCGCTCCTGTTACCGCTGCTCTCCCTGGTCGCCCTGGTCTCCGCCGGACCCGCGCACGCCGCGGCCGAGGCCGGGGCGGGCTACTGGCACACCAGTGGCCGGCAGATCCTGGACGCGGCCGGACAACCGGTGCGCATCGCCGGCATCAACTGGTTCGGCTTCGAGACCGGCAACCACGTCGTGCACGGCCTCTGGTCCCGCGACTACAAGAGCATGATCGACCAGATGAAGTCGCTCGGCTACAACACCATCCGGCTGCCCTACAGCGACGACGTCCTCAAGGCCGGCACCGTCCCCGACAGCATCGACTTCTCCGGCGGCAAGAACGCCGACCTCCAGGGGCTCACCTCGCTCCAGGTCATGGACCGCATCGTGGCCCGCGCGGGCCAGGACGGCATGAAGGTCATCCTCGACCGGCACCGCCCCGACTCCGGCGGCCAGTCGGCGCTCTGGTACACCGCGGCCGTCCCCGAGTCGACGTGGATCGCCAACCTCAAGGCGCTGGCGACCCGTTACCGGGACCAGGACACCGTCATCGGTATCGACCTGCACAACGAGCCGCACGACCCCGCCTGCTGGGGCTGCGGCGACCAGGCCACCGACTGGCGGCTGGCCGCCCAGCGCGCCGGCAACGCCGTCCTGTCCGCCAACCCCGACCTGCTGGTCTTCGTCGAGGGCGTGCAGACGTACAACGGGGTCTCCGGGTGGTGGGGCGGCAACCTCATGGGCGTCGCCCAGTACCCGGTCCAGCTCGACGTGGCCGACCGGGTCGTGTACTCCGCCCACGACTACGCCACCAGCGTCGCCCAGCAGAGCTGGTTCAGCGACCCCACGTTCCCCGCCAACATGCCCGGCGTCTGGGACAGGTACTGGGGCTACATCTTCAAACAGAACATCGCTCCCGTGTGGGTGGGCGAGTTCGGTACGACGCTCCAGTCCACCGTGGACCAGAAGTGGCTGGCCGCCCTGGTGGACTACCTCCGGCCGACGGCGGCGTACGGCGCCGACAGCTTCCACTGGACGTTCTGGTCGTGGAACCCCAACTCCGGTGACACCGGCGGCATCCTGAAGGACGACTGGACGACCGTGGACACCGTGAAGGACGGCTACCTGGCGAGCGTCAAGGCGCCCGGCTTCCCGGGCGGCGGCGGTGGCGGCGACGGTGGGAGCAAGCCCGCGTGCAGCGCCGTATACACCGTCAGCAGCGACTGGGGCAGCGGCTTCAACGCCGATGTGCGGATCACCAACACCGGCACCACCCCCATCACCTCCTGGAAGGTGACCTGGACGTGGAGCGGCGGCCAGCGGGTGACCTCCCTGTGGAACGCGACGTACACGCAGAGCGGGGCGGGCGTCACGGTGGTGAACGCCGCGCACAACGGGGCGATCGCCGCGGGCGGTTCGGCCGGATTCGGCTTCGGCGGCGCACCCGGCGGCGGCACCGTGCCGAGCCCGACCTGCACGGCCACCTGACCGACCCGCACGAACGAAGGGCGCCCGGCGAGCACCGGGCGCCCCTGCGCCGTACGGGAGGCGGCGGGTCACCGCCGTACGGAAGCGGTCAGAGCTTCTCGATCACGTAGTCCACACAGTGGGTCAGGGCCTCGACGTCCGCCGGGTCGACGGCCGGGAACATCGCGATGCGCAGCTGGTTGCGGCCGAGCTTGCGGTACGGCTCGGTGTCGACGATGCCGTTGGCGCGCAGCACCTTGGCGACGGCCGCCGCGTCGATGTCGTCGGCGAAGTCGATCGTGCCGACGACCTGGGAGCGCTTGGCCGCGTCGGAGACGAACGGGGTGGCGTACTTGGACTCCTCCGCCCAGGCGTACAGGCGGGTCGAGGAGTCCTTGGTGCGGGCCGTGGACCAGGCGAGGCCGCCCTGGCCGTTGAGCCACTCCAACTGCTGGTTCAGCAGGAAGAGGGTGGCCAGCGCCGGGGTGTTGTACGTCTGGTTCTTGCGCGAGTTGTCGATCGCCGTGGGCAGCGAGAAGAACTCGGGGACGTGCCGGCCGCTCGCGTGGATCCGCTCGGCGCGCTCGATCGCCGCCGGGGAGAAGACACCGATCCACAGGCCGCCGTCGGAGGCGAAGGACTTCTGCGGGGCGAAGTAGTAGACGTCGGTCTCGGCGACATCGACCGGGAGGCCGCCGGCGCCGCTGGTCGCGTCGACCAGCACCAGCGCGCCCTCGTCGGCGCCGGCCACCCGCCTGATCGGCATGGCGACACCGGTCGAGGTCTCGTTGTGTGTGAAGGCGTAGACGTCGACGCCCGCCTCGGCCCGCGCCTCCGGGTGGGTGCCGGGGTCGGTGGCGATGACCGTGGGCTCGGCCAGCCACGGCGCCAGCTTGGCGGCCTTGGCGAACTTGGACGAGAACTCGCCGAACGTGAGGTGCTGCGACTTGTTGTCGATCAGCCCGTGGGTGGCGATGTCCCAGAACGCCGTGGAGCCGCCGTTGCCGAGGACGACCTCGTAGCCGTCCGGGAGCGAGAACAGGGCGCCGATGCCCTCGCGCACCTGGCCGACCAGGTTCTTCACCGGGGCCTGGCGGTGGGAGGTGCCCAGCAGGGACGTACCGGTGGCGGCCAGCGCGTCCAGCGCCTCCACCCGGACCTTGGAGGGACCCGCGCCGAACCGACCGTCCGCGGGCTTGATGTCAGCAGGAATCTGGATCTCAGCCACGAGGTGAGGTTAGCCGCGGAAGAAACCCGGGCGAAAGCTCGTCCGTCGGCTGAGACGGCGTTTCGGGTGACGCGCCCTCGCGGGCTGACGGCCATGCCCCCCGCGCGCGGGGGCTCAAGCGCCGGCGCGCACGGCCTCCGGCCCCGGGCCTGTGACGGTTTCGACGCCGCGCGGCGGCGATGGTCCGATGGGTGCCCCGGCCCTTGACGGCAACCTTGACGGCCGCCACCGCGGCCCCCGTTCACACGCCTGCCTGCCCGCTGCGGGCGGCCCCTACACTCCGTCCGCGCCCGATGGCCGTTCCCGTGCCCGATGGGCCGTTCCCGTGCCCGATGGCCGTTCCCGTGCCCGCAAGGCTCAGCGTCCTTGTGCGCAGGCGCTGGCTCCCGCGCGTGCAGGACCCGCGTCGTCCGGCGGAGCGGGGTTTCGGGGGCCTTGGCTTCCCGTGCGCGCCCGAGGATCTTGTCCCCCGTGCTCGAAGGCTTCCGCGTCCGCGCCCGAAAGCCTCGGCTCCCGCGGGTGTGGGCCACGCCCATGTGCCCGAGCCCCTTGCCGTCCGTGACCGAGGGCCCGGCTGCCGAGGGCAGGGCTCAGCGTTCTTGTGCGAAGGCACTGGCTGCCGTGCGCGTCGCCCGCGCGCAGGCCGCGGCCCTCGTGCGCGTAGGCCCCGGTGCCCCATGTGTGGGGGCGCGCATGCGTTCCGGGGGCTGCGGTACTCGCCGGCCGGCTGGTTTGCTGGGCGTATGACGGATCTTGCGGCCGAGCTGCGTGGGGCCGTCCGGGGTGAGGTCGCCTTCGACGTCACGTCCCGGGCGTTGACGACCATGGACGCGTCCAACTACCGGCGGATCCCGCTCGGGGTGGTGGCCCCGCGGGACGCCGACGACGTCGCCGCCGTCCTCGACGTGTGCCGGGCGCGCGGGGTGCCGGTGGTGGCCCGCGGCGGCGGTACCTCGATCGCGGGGCAGGCGACCGGCACCGGCGTGGTGCTGGACTTCACCCGCCACATGAACCGGGTCCTCGACATCGACCCCGGCACCCGCACCGCCGTCGTCCAGCCCGGCCTGGTCCTCGACCGGCTCCAGGAGGCCGCGGCGCCGCACGGCCTGCGCTTCGGACCCGACCCGTCCACCCACGGCCGGTGCACGCTCGGCGGGATGATCGGCAACAACTCCTGCGGCGCGCACTCGGTGGCCTGGGGCACCACCGCGGACAACGTCCGGGAACTGGACGTGTGCACCGCGCGCGGGGAGCGGCTGCGGCCGGGACCGGACTGGGCGGGCGCCCCGCAGGGGCTGCGCGCCCTGGTGGAGGGCGAGTTGGCGCTGCTGCGCACCGGTTTTCCCGAGCTGCCCCGCCGTATCTCCGGGTACGCGCTGGACGCGCTGCTGCCCGAGCGCGGCGCCGACGTCGCCCGCTCCTTGTGCGGCTCGGAGGGCACGCTGGCCGTGCTGACCCAGGCGGTCGTACGGCTCGTCGAGGACCCACGCGCGCGTGCCCTGGCGGTGCTCGGCTACCCCGACGAGAGCGCCGCGGCCGACGCCGCCGCCGGTCTGCTGCCGCACAGGCCGCTCACCGTGGAGGGCATGGCGGCCGACCTGGTGCCGTCGCCTGCCGGGCTGCCCCGGGGCGGGGCCTGGCTGTTCGTGGAGACCGGCGGGGAGTCGGCGGCGCAGGCATGCGCGCGTGCCGAGGAGATCGTCCGCGCGGCCGACGCCGTCGACGCGCTCGTCGTCACCGACCCCGGCGCCCAGCGGGCCCTGTGGCGGGTGCGGGAGGACGCGAGCGGCACCGCGACCCGGATGCCGGACGGCAGGGAGGCCTGGCCCGGCTGGGAGGACTGCGCGGTACCGCCCGCCCGGCTCGGCGCCTACCTGCGGGACTTCCGGGCTCTGCTGGTCGCGCACGGGCTGCGCGGCACGCCCTACGGGCACTTCGGTGACGGCTGCATCCACGTCCGCATCGACTTCGATCTGCTGACCGAGGCCGGCATCGGCCGCTTCCGGCGCTTCTCCGAACAGATCGCCGACCTGGTCGTGGCGCACGGCGGATCGCTGTCCGGGGAGCACGGCGACGGGCAGGCGCGGGCCGAACTGCTCCCGAAGATGTACGGCACGCGGCTCGTCGGCCTCTTCGAGCGGGCCAAGGCCGTATGGGACCCCGACGGCCTGCTCAACCCCGGCATGCTGGTCCGTCCCGCTCCCCTCGACGCGAACCTCCGCTTCTCCGCCCTGCCCCGCGAACCCGTCCCCGTCGCCTTCGGCTACCCCGGCGACGGCGGCGACTTCTCCGCGGCCGTCCGCCGCTGCGTTGGCGTCGCCAAGTGCCGTACGACGACGGCGGCCGGCGCCTCCGTCATGTGCCCCTCCTTCCGGGCGACGGGCGAGGAGGCGCACTCCACGCGCGGGCGTGCCCGGCTGCTGCACGAGATGCTGGCCGGCGAACTGGTCACGGACGGCTGGCGCTCGACCGAGGTCCGGGACGCGCTGGACCTGTGCCTGTCCTGCAAGGGCTGCCGCTCCGACTGCCCGGTCGAGGTCGACATGGCCACCTACAAGGCCGAGTTCCTGCACCACCACTACGCCGGTCGGCGCCGCCCGGCGGCCCACTACACCATGGGCCGGCTACCCATGTGGCTGTGCTGGGTGGCGCGCACCCACATGGCGCCTGCGGCCAACGCGCTCGCCGCCGTACGGCCTCTCGCGCGCCTGGCGAAGCGGGCGGCCGGGATCGCGCCCGAGCGGGACCTGCCGCGGCTGGCCGGACAGCCGTTCGGCCGCTGGTGGCGGCGGCACGAGCAGGCCCCGGCGGACGGCGGTGACCTCGTCGTGCTGTGGCCGGACACCTTCACCGAGCACTTCTCGCCCGCGGTGGGCCGGGCGGCCGTACGCGTGCTGGAGGCCGCCGGACTCCGCGTGGCCCTCCCGCCGACCCTGCACCTGGCGGCGCCCCCGGTCGGCGGAGGCAGGTCGGCCACCGTGAACCCGCTCGCGATCCTCCGGGGCCGGGGCCGGGTCTGCTGCGGGCTGACCTACATCTCCACGGGCCAGCTCGACGGGGCCCGCGCGGTGCTGCGCCGCACCCTCGACCTGATGGAACCGGTGCTGCGGGCCGCGGTGCCCGTCGTCGTCCTGGAACCCAGCTGTGCCGCCACCCTCCGCACCGACCTGCCCGAACTGCTCCACGACGACCCGCGCGCGGCCCGCCTGGCGGCGGCGGTCGTCACCTTCGCCGAGGCGCTGGAGCGGTACGCGCCCGACTGGACCCCGCCCGCGGTGGACCGGCCCGTGGCCGGCCAGACCCACTGCCACCAGCACGCGGTCCTCGGCGACGCGGCCGAGCGGCGGCTGCGCGAGGCCGCGGGCCTGACCGGCGACCTCAGCGGCGGCTGCTGCGGTCTGGCGGGCAACTTCGGCTTCGAGAAGGGGCACTACCAGGTGTCCGTGGCCTGCGCGGAGGAACGCCTCCTGCCCTCCGTACGCCAGGCAGCCGAGGACACGGTGATCCTGGCGGACGGTTTCTCCTGCCGCACCCAGCTGGCGCAGCTGGCCGGGGTCAGGGGGCGGCACCTGGCGGAGGTGCTGGCCGCGGCCCTGGACGACGACGGCGACGCGGGGGAAAGGCGAGCGCATGCCGTGTGACCGCATCGCCGTGCTCTCGGACGTCCACGGCGTGCTCCCCGCCCTGGAGGCCGTACTCGCCGAGCCCGACGTGGCCGCCGCCGACCGCATCGTGCTCACCGGTGATCTCGCGGCCGGTCCGCAGCCCGCCGAGGTGATCGACCTGCTGCGGGCGCAGGGCGAGCGGGTCCTGTGGATCTCGGGAAACGCGGACCGCGAACTGGTGGAGTTCCGGCGCGGCGAACGCGACGACATCCCCGATCCCATCGCCCCGTTCGCGGCCGAAGCCCTGCGCGCCGACCAGGTCGACCTGCTGGCCGGCCTGCCCACGTCCCTGACCCTCGACGTCACCGGCCTCGGCCCGGTCCTGTTCTGCCACGCCACGCCCCGCGACGACGAGGAGGTCGTGCTCGTCGACTCCCGCGCCGAGCGCTGGGCGGAGGTCTTCACCGGCCTCGATCCCGCCGTCCGCACCGTCGTCTGCGGCCACACCCATATGCCCTACGTCCGCCTGGCCCACGGCCGCCTCGTCGTCAACCCGGGCAGCGTCGGCATGCCCTACGGCCGGCCCGGCGCCCACTGGTGCCTGCTCGGCCCCGGTGCCGACCTGCGTGTCACGCCGTACGACATCCCGGCCGCCGTCGCCCGCCTGGTCGCCGAGTGCGCCTACCCGGACATCGCCGCATGGGCCGACTACTTCCTGCACGCGCGGGCCACGGACACCGAGGTGCTGGAGCAGTTCGGGCCGCGTGACGGGCGGCGCTGAGGCCGCCGGCGGACTTAGCCGTACTCGGCTCGTCTCGGCATCCAGGACAGTGGCATACCGGGTTCACACACCTGACGGGAGTCAACTACTCTGGACTCGAAAGTACACCATGATGAACACCTCCTGATCGATCCCCTGGACCGCCCGTGACCACCCGCAGCGCCGCCACACCGACCACCGCCTCGACCACCGCCCCGCCCGGGACCACACCCGCGCAGGGCGCGGCACCGCGCCGGTTCGGGGCGCTCGGACTCGTCCTCTCCGGTGGCATCTCGGTTCAGTTCGGCGCGGCGCTCGCCGTGACCCTGATGCCGCGCGCCGGCGCCTTCGGCGTGGTGACGCTGCGGCTGCTCGCGGCGGCCGTGGTCCTGCTCGTGGTGTGCCGGCCCCGGCTGCGCGGCCACTCGCGCACCGACTGGAGCACCGTGATCGTCTTCGGCATCACGATGGCCGCGATGAACGGCCTGTTCTACCAGGCGGCCGACCGCATCCCGCTGGGCGCCGCGGTCACCCTGGAGGTGCTGGGCCCGCTGGCGCTGTCGGTGCTGGCCTCCCGCCGGGCGATCAACGCCGTCTGGGCGGCCCTCGCACTGGCCGGGGTCTTCCTGCTGGGTGGCGGGGGCTTCACCGACCTCGACCCGCTGGGTGTCGCCTTCGCGCTCGGGGCGGGGGCCATGTGGGCCACCTACATCGTCTTCAGCGCCCGCACGGGCCGCCGCTTCCCGCAGGCCGACGGGCTCGCGCTGGCCATGGGGGTGGCGGCGCTGGTGTTCCTGCCGCTGGGCATCGCCGAGTCGGGCAGCAGGCTCCTGAACCCGACCACCGTCGCGCTGGGCTCGGCGGTGGCGGTGCTCTCCTCCGTCCTGCCCTACACCCTCGAACTCCTCGCCCTGCGCCGCCTGCCCGCCTCCACCTTCGCCGTCCTGATGAGCCTGGAACCGGCCATCGCCGCCACCGCGGGCTTCCTGATCCTCGGCCAGTCCCTGACCGTGACACAGTCCCTGGCCATCGCCCTGGTCATCGCGGCCAGCATGGGCGCGGTCCGCACCCAGGTGGGCCGCGGCAGGAAATCGACCTGACCGGCGGGTTACTGCGTGGCGTGAGCCAGGAAGCCGGCCCAGGCGGGACGGGACGTCACCGACAGCGGGATGGGCTGCCGATCCGGGGCGGCACTTCCCCGCGGTGCAGGCCGATCCTTGAGACGACCCGGGGCACGTGGGCGTTGCTTGCCCGGGACGGGCGTCCCGTGGACCACCCGAGGTGGGCAGAGTACGGGATCGCCCCGGAGAAGGAGGCCAAGATCCTGGCCTCCCTGTGATCACGCTTCGAGAGCGAGCAGCCCGACGTGCGGGCCGATCTGATGCGGTGGGGAAACCCGGTTGAAGTCCTCGATCCGTTCCCGGATCTGCCCGGCGAGCTGCGCGCCGTGGTACGCCGGGCGCGACAGGTGGCGGTAAACACGGGCGGTACGGACGTCCGAGAGCCGCCCGAATCCCGCCGCCCGCACCGCGCCGACGCCGTCCGAGAGCGCCGCCATCCACCTCTGGGCCGTGCCAACTTCGCAGGGGGTGCCGCCAAGTGAGGGCCGCAGGTGCAGAGCGGCGGCCCGTTTCGGTGAGGGGGCCGCCGTGGTGGGGTTGGTCAGCGGGTGGCGCGGATCATCACGGTGAGGAGTGGGGAGGCAGGCGAGGGCTGGCTGTGCCCGATGTCCTGGTAACCCCACGACTGGTAGAGGGCGTGCACCTTGCCGTCACCAGCCGCCGCGTTGACCATGAGCGTCACGTACGGCTCTTCTCGGGTGGCCAGGAGGGCGTCATGGATGCGACGGGCGGTGCCGGTCTTGCGCCAGGACGGCCGTACGCCGATCTCCTTGATGGCCAGGGCCGGGCGTTCGGTGTACTGGTCCGCTGGCGGCGGGGTGGTGCGCTGCCAATATCGGTCCCCGTGCTTGATGGTGTTGGCGTAGGCGTATCCGACCGGCTGGTCGTCCGCGTACGCGAGGACGGCGACGAATCCCGGCTCGCCGCCATGGCGGTCCAGACGCTCGCCGAATGAGGTGACGGCGTAGTTCGGCAGGTGCAGCAGGGGCGCGCGGACCTCGGCGTAGACGTCCAGCAGGTCGCCGCGGACATCCTCAAGCGTGGTGAACGTACGGAGTTCGACAACGGGTGCTGTGGTCATGCGCTGGTCCTCCAGGCGGCCGTGTGCTCGGTCCAGGTCTGCACGGT
This sequence comes from Streptomyces sp. NPDC004629, assembly GCF_042873595.1. Lineage (NCBI taxonomy): Bacteria > Bacillati > Actinomycetota > Actinomycetes > Kitasatosporales > Streptomycetaceae > Streptomyces > Streptomyces sp. NPDC004629. Next base: position 222,539 of record NZ_JBIALO010000014.1, read on the forward strand.
GGGGCTGCCGGGCGCCTTGGCCCGGAGCGCGGCCCCGAATTCTTGCAGCATGCGGGATACGCGGGCGTGTTGGGTAGCGGCAGTGGCGGGTACCTGCATGGCCGCGGTGGTGGCGGCGTCAGCGTCGCCTTGGTGGAGTTGAGCGTGTGCGAGCCGGGTCGTGGTGATGGCACGGGACCTGACCATGTGGGGTCGCAGGCTGGCCAGACAGCGGTGGCCGTGGGACTCCGCCGTCGGGTAGTCGCCCAGGGTGAGGTAGGCGGACAGCGCCAGGGAGTGCAGCTCCGCCTGGTCGTAGAAGGCGATGAGCCATACCGGCCGGACGGCGTGCGGGTCGGCGCGGTCCATGGCGTCCTGGGCCTGGTCGAACGCGCGGCGGGTGCCGGTGCGGTCCTGGGCGACGCCGTGGATGGCCGCCTGTCGGGCCAGGCCGAGGGAGGCGAACATGGGATCGCGGCGCGTGATGTTCAGGTTCCGGGCCACGTCGTTGGCTGCCAGGGCGTCAGCAGGGCGGCCCATGTGGCGGTACATGGTGCCGGCGTGGCTCCAGATGCGGAACTTGATCGCCTGGTCGCCGGACATCTCGGCGAGGGCCTGGGCCTCTCGCATGTGCCGCTGGGCGTCGTCGTAGCGGCGGCCGTCGATCGCCGCCCACATCGCCGAGGAGCGGAAGGAAGCTGCGCAGGCGTACAGGTGGCTGCGGACGCGCTGGGTCGCCGCGCCGGAGTTCTGGAGGTTCAGCGCTTCGTCGGCGAGCGCGGCGGCGCGCTGCTCGATGCTGAGTTGTCCACCGTGGCGGTGGTCGCTGGCGATGATCTCGGCGAATCGCTGCTGTAGGCGGTCGACGTCGCTCATGCCGATGCGGCGGGGGGCGGTGCCGGGCGCGGCTGCAGCGGCGGCGGCCACAGCGATGCCGCCGACGAGGGTACGGCGCTTCATGTCGGGGTCCTCCTGCTGGGGGGCGGGGGTGGACTGAGCCCGGCCCCGTGGCACGAACCCTAATTCGGTGGCGGGTAGGCCCGTGACGAGTTCAAGGGCCTTGCGTGTCACCGCATTCGGCCATCGGATACGGCCGGATTTCCAGGCACGGACGGATGAGCCGTCGTGGCCGCCGGTCCGGCCGGTCAACTGCTCGGCGGCCGTATTGACCGCCTCGGCCAGGCTGTTGGCGCTGTGGCCGTGCTCCTTCATCCACGCCTCAAGGACCGTGTTGCGCGTGGTGTCCATGAGCGCACCGTAGCGCTGCAACCCCGGTCCGTCATGCAAACGGCAAGTCAAGTCCCCCTAGGGAACGAGGCTGAATCCCTGGCGCATTGCCCTAACCGGCCAACTGTCATCAGGAGTTGTCTGGACGTCAGCCGCCCGCCGCATGTGCGCGGTGGCCTGATGGCCCGGCCCGGCCCCGAGCACCGCGAGGGGAGGACGGGGCTGCCCCAACTCACCCCAGAGGCAAGGCGTGACGATGTCCAGAGCAGCCGCGCAGAAGACCACAGCGAGCGAGGAGCGGCCGCGACCGTCCTGGCGGCCGGTCGCCTCGGTCACCGGAGATCCGGCCTACAGCGGGGTACTCCTACGCGACGAGCAGGCCGCCGAGGATGCCCGAGCCATGGTGGCAATGGTGCTGGCCGTGTGGCACCTTCCACAGCTTGCCGATGACGCCACACTGGTGGCCACGGAACTGGTGAGCAACGCCGTCCGGCACGCCCGTGGCGCGGTCGTGAGAATCACCGTGGCGCGCATCGCCCGCGACCGGGTGCGTCTGGCCGTCACGGACAAGAGCCGGGAGCTGCCGCGCATCCAGCTCGCGGACCCACTTGCCGAGACGGGCCGCGGCCTGCTCCTGGTCGACGGACTCTCCAGCACCTGGGGGGTCATTCCCTACACCTGGGGCAAGAGCGTGTGGGCGGAGGTGGGCACGGCATGACCGCCCTCAAGGCGATACCGGCAGGCGTGCTTGTGGAGTCCTACCTCGCTTCAGCCGCGGCTGCTCAGGACGGACGGTGGCGATGCGTGTGAGGCCGGACAGTCCGAAGGGCCAGTTCTTCTACGCGTTGGTCCTGGCCGTCCTGATGGGTGCCCTTGTGGCCGGTATCGGCCGCTGACCTCATGACCGGCTCCGGTCGCTCGCGCCCCAGGGAGCGACGGGAGCCCCCCAGGTGCCTGCCGGCTTCCCGCTCCCGACTCTCCCCTGCGGGGGCCGGCGGGCCCGCCACTCTCGTTTCGACATAGGAAGGTTCTCGATCGTGTTGCCTCCGGCACCGCCAGGTGTTGTCCCGTACATCGCCGGATGGAGTGAGGAACGGCTCCTGTCGTGTCCGATCGTCCGCCGCCGCGTGGCCCCGGGGATCGCGTACGCGGATGAAACCCCGTACGACCGGGACAGTTTCGGTGTGCTGTGGGCGCGGTACGCCCTGCGGCCCAAGCGGCGCCGGGGTAGCCCGCAGCTGCGGAACGTCCACCCGTACCGGCAGCGTCGGGCGATGCTGAACATGATGTGCCAGGTCTGCTCCCGCATGCCGCCCGACCCGCACGGCCCCCACCTGTTTCTCCTCCGGGACAGCGTCGGCCCGATCCGCGAAGGGGAACGGACCACCAGCCCGCCGGTGTGCGTGCCCTGCGCCGGGATCTCCATCCAGCTCTGCCGTGCCCTGCGCGGTGGACGCTTCGTGGCGGCATGGGCAAGGCGTGTACCCGCGTGGGGAGTGGTCGGCCCCCTTCACCATCCCGTGACGCTCCAGCCCATCCCCGGGTGCCACATGGAGCAGGTGAAGTACGGGTCGGAGTGGGCCCCCTGGGTCCGGGCCGCTCGCACGATGGTGGAGCTGCGCGGGGTGACACCGGCGGACCTGGACCGGGAGTTCGCGGTCCTCGGACGCGACCGCCTGGAGGAGGAGTTCGCCCGAGTCGCAGCACTGGCGACGGTCGTCTGACGGCGGGCGCTTCTCACCGCACGCACTCATCCCGCATCGCTGAGGAACGTTCGATGCATCGGCTGCTCACCACTTCCTTCCTCTCCTCAGACTCCCGCCCCCGGCAAGGGCGGACGACCCTCTTGGAGCCTGCATGCATTCCCTGATCGCCAGCCCGTTCCTGGAGCAGCATGTGCTCGTACGGCCGGGGAGCCGTGGCGGCGCCCTGCTGCCGGGAGAGCGGTACGAGGAGCTGCGCGCCCTTGACGCCGCGGAACCCGCCCCGGCCTGGCTCGCCGACGCCGTCCGCGAGCAGTGGGAAGACGTGGACGTGACCGGCCGGCCCACCGGTGACTTCCTGCTCGTCCGCCAGCCCTCCACCTGGGGGTACGGCAAGGCGAGTTGGGAGGTCAACCTGGGCTGCAACTACAAGTGCAAGCACTGTTACCTGGGGCTCAAGGTCAACTCCGGGATGTCGTGGGAGGACAAGCGGCGCTGCCTGGACGTCATGGCCGAGGCCGGGGTGCTCTTCCTCCAGGTCACCGGCGGCGAGCCGACCATCGACCGTGACTTCATGCGCGCGTACCGGTACGCCTGGGAACTCGGCATGATGATCACCGTCTCCACGAACGGTTCCCTGCTGTGGCGGAGGAACCTCTTGGACCTCTTCAAGGAGTGCCCGCCGTACCGCGTCACGGTGTCCATGTACGGCGCGACCAAAGCGAGCTATGACGAGCTGACGCAGCGCGAGGGAGCGTGGGACCAGTTCGTGCAGGGCATGAACGCCGCCCGCCACGCCCGCCTGCCGCTGCGTATGAGCGTCGTCGTCACCGAGGACAGCGGCCACGAGGAGCAGGCCATGGTGGACCTGTGCAATTCGTGGGGCGTCGAGTACGAGGTGTTTACGAACATGACGCCGACGATCTATGGCGGCGGCGAAGTGCTCACCGCGCAGTCCAAGGAGCATCTGCGGCTCCGCAAAACGTTCACCGGCTGCAACGCCGGACACACCTTCTTCCACATGGACCCGCACGGTCTGGTGTCCATCTGCAAGATCGGCCGCGATGACCAGATCAGCCTGCCCCATGAGGGAATCCAGGGCCTTGCCCGGCTGGGCGCGATCGCGGACCGCCTGATGCTTCGCACCGGAGGGTGCTCGGGATGCGCCCTGTCCGGTTCCTGCCGCGTGTGCAGGCCCCTGGCCAAGCACTACCAGGAGGCGAAGGCCCCGCTGGCGGCTTACTGCCAGCACGGACAGAAGAAAGCAGGGTGAAGATGACCGCTGTAGCAGTTGAGATCTCGCCGCGTCGCCCGCTCCCGGGCGACGGGCCCGCCCAGGACGGTCGGCCGTACTTCACGCGGCCGGTCCTGGCACCGGCCGTGCCGGTGACCCGGATCACCCCGGTCGCCGACATGGACACCGTGATGGACAGCGCGAAGTGCTCGTGCGCCGCTGGCGACGACAACCCGCACTAGCGGCCTGATCTGCACCTGATCCGGTCGTGAACGCGCAGGTCCTGACGCCAACTCGGGTCGGGGCCTGCGGCGTGCGTGCACGATGAGTAGCGTGCGTGCATGTGCTTTCACTGGGACTGGATTGAGCCTGTGATGCCCGTGCCGTACGTGCCGACCCTCGGCCCCGTCCGCCCGGGTGACCCGCTGCCCGAGCTGTTCGAGGCCGTTGTGGAGATCGCGGGGACCGGCCGGTTCCTCCCGTACGACAAGGACCGCCGCTGGTCCGAACGCAAGGCGGAGCGCGTCCTGGTCGGCGCCATCGAGCACGGCCGGCACCAGACCCTCGTGCCCACGCTCGCCGAGCGCGGCGCCGGCGTTGTCAAGGTTTACGTGTACGGGGCGGCCCCTGACGGCCTGTCCGCCGGCGCCGACCTGGCCCGCAAGCTCGCTGCCGTCCACGGCGCCGCCAAGGCCAGAGTGGTGTGGTTCCTGGGCCCGGAGCAGCCTGAGGCGTACGCCCAGGGCGTGGGGACCCGTGTCCAGCTCAAGGACTTCGCCGAGGGGCCCGGACAGGCTCCGGGCGTGTCGGTGCACGAGGACAAACAACTGCACGAGGGCGCCGGGTTCACGGAGTTCGCCGAGCAGATGGCCGCGGACGGGTTTGCGTTTCTCCACGAGCAGATGCGGGCCGGGACCGTGGGCCCGGTCCTCACCGTCCTCCACGACGGCCGCGTGGTCGGCGCCATCGGTCCCATGGAGACCATGGCGGATGTCGGCGGAGCCGCGCGCCTGCTGCCCCAGTACTTCGGCGTGCTGCCCCAGTACCGCGGCCACGGCTACGGTCGCGCCCTGTGGCGTGCGGCGATGCATTGGGGTCATCAGCACAGTGCCGAGTACCAGCTTCTGCAGACCGAGGTGGGAGGGGCTTCCGACCGGCTGTGTGCGGCGGAGGGGCTGGCGTCGTTGGGGTTCGTCAGCCAGCGGGATGCCTGAGGTCGTTCGCCCCTTGCACGCGCTCACCCTTTCCGGTGGCTGCCGGTTGTGGGGCGGATTCGCCTAGCTGTGCCAGCGTGAGTCCCGCCGTCTCCCGTGCCCGGCGCAGCTGACGGCCGTAGTAGTCCAACGGCGATGCGCTGGGGTCCAGTTCGCGGCTTCGCATGCCGACCACCTCCTGTCACCGAGAGTAGCGATACGCAAGCGCACGGGGAGCGGCGTTGTGGAAAACCGATTCATGCAAGCGTGCTTGATTGTTTCTGGGGGCGCTGTCATGCTCCTCCGCATGGCCGACCCCATGCCCGTCCTCGCCGACCTGCGTGCAGAGAGCCGCGAACTGGACTGGCTGGTAGGGGAGTTGGAGCCGACAGGCTGGGCGCTCGCCACCCCCGCGCCCGGCTGGACCGTCGCCCACCAGATCGCCCACCTCGCCTGGACCGACCGTTCCGCGCTGCTCGCGGTCACCGACGCGGACGCGTTCCAGAAGCTGGCGGAGAAGGCCCTCGCGGCACCGGAGACATTCGTCGACGAGGGCGCGGCGGACGGGGCCCGGCTGGCGCCCGATGCGCTGTTGGCGCGGTGGCGTGAGGGGCGGGCCGCGCTCGACCGGGCCCTGCGTGCCGCGCCCGTCGGCGCGCGTTTCCCCTGGTACGGCCCGCCCATGTCGGCGGCATCCATGGCCACCGGCCGACTCATGGAGACCTGGGCCCACGGCCAGGACGTGGCCGACGCCCTGGGTGTGGTCCGCACCCCCACCAACCGGCTGAAGCATGTGGTCCGCATCGGTGTGCGGGCCCGGGACTTCGCCTTCGGTGCCCATGGGTTGCCCGCACCCGCCGAGGAGTTCCGGGTGGAGGTCGTCGGCCCGTCCGGCGAGGTCTGGGCGTACGGCTCCGAGGACGCCGCGCAGCGCGTCACGGGGCCCGCGCTCGACTTCTGCCTGCTGGTCACCCAGCGTGCCCACCGGGCCGACCTCGCGGTGTGTGCGGTGGGCGCCGACGCCGACCGCTGGCTGGACATCGCGCAGGCGTTCGCGGGGCCGCCGGGCGCCGGGCGGGGGCCCAGGGGCGGGCGGGGGGAGCGGTCGTGACCGAACCGCTGCGCATAGGCAACGCCTCCGGTTTCTACGGCGACCGGTTCGACGCGATGCGCGAGATGCTCACCGGCGGCGAACTGGACGTCCTGACCGGTGACTACCTCGCCGAACTGACGATGCTGATCCTGGCCAGGGACCGGCTGAAGGACCGGGATGCCGGGTACGCGCGTACCTTCCTGCGGCAACTGGAGGACTGCCTCGGGCTCGCGCACGAGCGGTCCGTCCGGATCGTGACCAACGCCGGCGGCCTCAATCCCGCCGGACTCGCCGATGCCGTACGGGCGTTGGCGGACCGGCTCGGTGTCCCGGTGAGCGTCGCGCACGTGGCGGGCGACGACCTGACCGCCGCCCACCCGGGCCTGACCGCTCACGCCTATCTGGGCGGCTTCGGCATCGCGAAGTGTCTGCGGGCCGGTGCCGACATCGTGGTCACCGGGCGGGTGACCGACGCGGCGCTGGTCACCGGGCCGGCCGCCGCGCACTTCGGCTGGGCGCCCAGGGAGTACCACCGGCTCGCGGGTGCCGTGGTCGCCGGACATGTGCTGGAGTGCGGGGCGCAGGCCACCGGCGGCAACTACGCCTTCTTCGCCGAGGGCGATGTCCGCCGTCCCGGCTTCCCGCTCGCCGAGGTCCACGAGGACGGCACCGCCGTCATCACCAAGCACCCCGGCACCGGCGGCTTCGTCGACGTCGGCACGGTCACGGCCCAGTTGCTGTACGAGACGGGCGGTGCCCGGTACGCGGGGCCCGATGTCACCGCGCGGCTTGACACCGTACGGCTCACCCAGGACGGACCCGACCGGGTGCGCGTCGAGGGCGTACGCGGGGAGGCTCCGCCGCCGGCCCTGAAGGTCGGCCTCAACCGGCTCGGCGGCTTCCGCAACGAGGTCGTCTTCGTGCTGACCGGGCTCGACATCGAGGCCAAGGCGGCGCTGGTGCGGGAGCAGATGGCCGACGCGCTCGCCAAGTCCCCGCCCGCGCAGGTGCGGTGGGATCTGGTCCGCACCGACCGGGCCGACGCGGACACCGAGGAGAGAGCGAGCGCGCTGCTGCGGCTCGTCGTCAGGGACGGTGATCAGGGGGTCGTCGGGCGGGCGCTCAGCGGTGCCGCCGTAGAGCTGGCGCTGGCCAGTTACCCCGGCTTCCATGTGCTCGCGCCCCCGGGGAAGGGCACCCCTTATGGGGTCTTCGAGGATATGTACGTCCCCCATGGTGCCGTCGACCATGTGGCGGTCCTCCACGATGGGCGCCGTATCCCCGTGCCGGGCCCCCAGGACACCCAGGTGCTCGACGCCGTACCGGAGCCGGATCTGCCGGTTCCGCCGCCCGCCGGGCCGACCCGCCGGGCCCCGCTGGGGCTGGTCGCCGGGGCCCGCAGCGGCGACAAGGGCGGGAACGCCAACGTCGGCGTCTGGGTCCGTACCGACGACGCCTGGCGGTGGCTCGTGCACGAGCTGACCGCCGACAGATTCCAGCAACTGATACCCGAGAGCCGGCCGCTGACCGTGACCCGTCACGTCCTGCCCGGTCTGCGCGCCCTCAACTTCACCGTGGAGGGCATCCTCGGCGCGGGCGTCGCCGCCCAGCACCGTTTCGACCCGCAGGCCAAAGCCCTCGGTGAATGGCTGCGCTCCCGCCACCTGGACATCCCGGAGGCTCTGCTATGACGGTCCTTTTCTCCGCCGTCGACGTGCGCGGCGCCGACCACCGGGCGAACCGCGAGGCCATGCTCGCGAAACTCGCCGAGCTGGACGCCGAGCACGCGAAGGCCCTCGCGGGCGGCGGTCCGAAGTACGTCGAGCGGCACCGGCGGCGCGGCAAGCTGCTCGCCCGCGAGCGCATCGAGCTGCTGCTGGACCCGGACACGCCGTTCCTGGAGCTGTCGCCGCTGGCCGCCTGGGGCAGTGACCACACCGTCGGCGCGTCCCTGGTCACCGGCATCGGGGTGGTCGAAGGCGTCGAGTGCCTGATCACCGCGAACGACCCGACCGTGCGCGGCGGCGCCAGCAACCCGTGGAGCCTGAAGAAGGCGCTGCGCGCCAACGACATCGCGCTGACCAACCGGCTGCCCTGCATCAGCCTGGTGGAGTCGGGCGGCGCCGATCTGCCCTCGCAGAAGGAGATCTTCATCCCCGGTGGCGCCGTCTTCCGGGACCTGACCCGGCTGTCCGCCGCCGGAATCCCCACCGTTGCCGTCGTCTTCGGGAACTCCACCGCCGGCGGCGCCTACATCCCCGGCATGTCCGACCACGTGATCATGGTCAAGGAGCGGGCGAAGGTGTTCCTCGGCGGTCCGCCGCTGGTGAAGATGGCCACCGGGGAGGAGAGCGACGACGAGTCCCTGGGCGGCGCGGAGATGCACGCGCGCGTGTCGGGGCTCGCCGACCACTTCGCCGTGGACGAACGGGATGCCCTGCGGCAGGCGCGGCGTGTGGTGGCCCGCCTCAACCACCGCAAGGCGTACCCCGATCCGGGCCCGGCCGAGCCGCCGAAGTACGACCCGGAGGACCTGCTCGGCATCGTCCCGGGCGATCTGAGGACCCCCTTCGACCCGCGCGAGGTGATCGCCCGGATCGTCGACGGCTCCGACTTCGACGAGTTCAAACCGCTGTACGGGACGAGCCTGACGACCGGCTGGGCCGCTCTGCACGGCTATCCGCTGGGCATCCTCGCCAACGCGCAGGGTGTGCTGTTCAGCGCGGAGTCGCAGAAGGCCGCCCAGTTCATCCAGCTCGCCAACCAGCGCGACATCCCGCTGCTGTTCCTGCACAACACCACCGGTTACATGGTCGGCAGGGAGTACGAGCAGGGCGGCATCATCAAGCACGGCGCGATGATGATCAACGCGGTCAGCAACTCCACGGTGCCGCACCTGTCGGTCCTCATGGGCGCCTCCTACGGCGCCGGGCACTACGGCATGTGCGGACGCGCCTACGACCCGCGGTTTCTGTTCGCCTGGCCCAGCGCCAAGTCGGCCGTCATGGGCCCGCAGCAGCTCGCCGGGGTGCTGTCGATCGTGGCCCGCCAGTCGGCCGCCGCCAAGGGGCAGCCGTACGACGAGGACGGCGACGCGGCGCTGCGCGCCATGGTGGAGCAGCAGATCGAGGCCGAGTCGCTGCCGATGTTCCTGTCCGGGCGGCTGTACGACGACGGCGTCATCGACCCGCGCGACACCCGTACCGTCCTCGGCCTGTGCCTGTCCGCCCTGCACACCGCGCCCTACCAGGGTGCGCGGGGCGGCTTCGGCGTCTTCCGGATGTGAGGGACCAGCCGTGATCACTTCTGTCCTTGTGGCCAACCGGGGCGAGATCGCCTGCCGGATCTTCCGCACCTGCCGCGACCTGGGCATCCGGACGGTCGCCGTGCACTCGGACGCCGACGAGAACGCCCTGCACGCGCGCGTGGCCGACACCGCGGTACGCCTTGCGGGCGCGGCGCCCGCCGAGACGTATCTGCGGGGCGACCTGATCGTGAAGGCCGCCGTGGCCGCCGGCGCGGGCGCCGTGCACCCCGGGTACGGCTTCCTGGCCGAGAACGCCGGTTTCGCGCGCGCCGTCCTGGACGCGGGCCTGGTCTGGATCGGGCCGCCGCCGGAGGCGATCGAGACGATGGCTTCCAAGACGCGCGCCAAGGAGCTGATGGGCCTCGTGCCGCTGCGCGAGATCACCGCGGCCGATCTGCCGGTGCTGGTGAAGGCGGCGGCGGGCGGCGGGGGCCGCGGCATGCGGATCGTGCGCGGCCTGCACCAGCTGGACGCCGCCTTGGAGGCCGCGCGGGCCGAGGCGGCGAGCGCGTTCGGGGACGGCGAGGTCTTCGTCGAGCCGTACATCGAGGACGGCCGCCATGTCGAGGTGCAGATCCTCGCCGACGCGCACGGCACGGTGTGGACGCTCGGCACCCGCGACTGCTCGCTCCAGCGCCGCCACCAGAAAGTGATCGAGGAGGCCCCGGCGCCCGGCCTGGAGCCGGCCCTCACCGACGAGCTGTACGCGCTGGCCGAGCGCGCCGCACGCCGCGTCGCATACGTGGGCGCCGGCACCGTCGAGTTCCTGGTCGCCGGCCCCAAGGCCCACTTCCTGGAGATGAACACCCGCCTTCAGGTCGAACACCCCGTCACGGAGGCAGTGTTCGGCATCGACCTGGTGGCCGAGCAGATCCGCGTCGCCGAGGGCCACGCCCTGGCCCACCGTCCGCCACGCGCGCGTGGGCATGCGATCGAGGCCCGCCTGTACGCCGAGGACCCGGCCCGCGACTGGGTCCCGCAGACCGGCACCCTGCACCGTCTGGCCGTACCGGACGGCATCCGCCTCGACACCGGCTACGCCGACGGCGACGCCATCGGCGTCCACTACGACCCGATGATCGCCAAGGCCGTCGCGCACGCCACCACGCGCGCGGAGGCGATCCGCCGACTGTCCGGCGCCCTGGAACGGGCGGCCGTGCACGGCCCGGTCACCAACCGCGACCTGCTCGTACGGTCCCTGCGGCACCCGGAGTTCACGGCGGTCCGCATGGACACCGGCTTCTACGACCGCCACCTCGCGGACCTCACCGCCCCGGCCCCCGACCCGTACGCCCCGCTGGCCGCCGCACTCGCCGACGCGCACGGCCGCTCCCGGTTCGGCGGCTGGCGCAACCTGCCCTCGCAGCCGCAGACCAAGCGCTACCTGATGGCCGGTGAGGAACACGAGGTCCGCTACCGGCACACCCGCCGGGGCCTCGCAGCCGACGGCGTACGGGTCGTCCACGCCGACGCGGAAACGGTCGTACTCGAAGTGGACGGCGTACAGCGGCGCTTCGGGATCGCCCGCTACGGCGACCAGGTTCACGTCAACGCCAGCACTCTTACGGCCCTGCCCCGTTTCCCGGAGCCGACGGCCCAGGTGGCCCCCGGCTCCCTGCTGGCCCCGATGCCGGGCACGGTCGTCCGTATCGCCGAGGGCCTGACGGAGGGCGCCCAGGTACAGGCGGGCCAGCCCCTGATCTGGCTGGAGGCGATGAAGATGCAGCACCGGATCTCGGCCCCCGGCACGGGCACCGTCAGCGCCCTGCACGCCAGACCGGGACAGCAGGTGGAGCCAGGCACGGTGCTGGCGGTGGTCGAACCCGCCTAGTACTCCAGTCTGGTTTCGCGATCTTGCGGCGGCCCCGGCTGGGAACGGGTACGGCCACCGCGTGATCATCGGTTGGTGTGTGGACAAACGA